>JAFAXH010000091.1 GCA_019241085.1 Verrucomicrobiota bacterium
CGAGTTGGGCGGCAGCAACGTGGAAACAAATCCCTCCCCGCCCTTTTGCGCCCAACTCTGGCTCGTGGCGGAGCGCACTTTCTTCGCGACCGCTGCGCGCGGGCAACTGCCCGCCTTCCGACCCGTGCGAAACGCCACGCGTGGACACCAGTTTTTTGCCGCCATCCTCTTCGCCAACTGCGCGCCGGACCCACGCGGCGCCGCCAGCGTCAACTACGATGTCACCGTGCGCCGACCCGACGGCACGCTCTACGGACAGAGTAAATCGCTCGTTGGCTGTCAAGGTCCGCTCGTCGCGCGGCCGACGGCGGCAAACTCTTCGCCTTCGCTTTCGGCTGCGGAATCGCCACCGCCTGTGGCTACGCCAGCGGCGGCGCCCGCCCTGCAACTCGGCCGCGACTACTTGGGCATCCTCCTCGGCGACAACGATCCCGTCGGCGTTTACACGGTGGAAGCTTTGGTTCGCGACCGCATTGGCGACACAGAACTTGCGCTCAAGACCACCTTCACCGTTCTGTAGAATTTGCGCTGACGGCGCGGCGGAACGCCTCCACGAGACACGCGCTGTTTTTCTCGGCGCGGAAGTATGTCTCCGTCCAGGCTCTTCCCGCCAGTCCAAGCTGCCGCCGCAATCCGTCATCTTGCACCAATCGCTCAACTGCGGTGGCCAATGCTTGTGCATCCGTCGTGTCCACCAGCAAGCCGGTTTCTCCATCGATCACGGCTTCATTCGCGCCGCCCAGGCGGCTGGAAATGACCGGCAAGCCGTGTGCAAAGGCCTCTGGAATCACATTGGGCAATCCATCCCGGTCGCCTTGTGCGTCCACCGCGCCCGTGTGCCAGAAAATATCCGCCGAGCGATAAGCCGCACTGACATCCTCCCACGGCTGCGCGCCGGCCAGTTCCACGCAGTGTTTCAATTTTCGTGCGGTAACTTCTTTTTGCAGCATTAGATACAACGGTCCGTCGCCAATGATCTTCAAGTGAAACGGCACACCGCGCCGGAGGAGTTCCTGGCAGGCTTGGATTTGATGAATGTGTCCCTTTTTCTCCACCAAGCGACCGACCGAGAGAAGCCTCACACCTTGCTCCCGCTTCAAGCCGGGTCGTGGCGGCAGCGGGAAGATGCTGCTCTCCTCCAAGCCGCGCCGGGCGAGCACGATTTCGGCTTTTCGGTTGGGGAAACGCTCTTGCAGAAAACGCTCGTTTGTCAGCGTGCTGGTATGCACAAAACGCGCATAGCGTAATTTTAGATCCAACAACGGATCGCCGCCGGCCCGGTGTAAATCATAGGCGTGCGCGCCAAACGAGAACGTCCGACCAGTCAAAGCGGCGAGCACGGCGGCGACCGTAGCCGGCGCGGTCGCCCAAGCGCCATGAAAATGCATTACCTCGCTTCGGCGAAATTCCTCCAAAAAAGTCAGCGCAAACAGCGTTCCCCAAATCGTGTGCAGCCATCCCTCCGCCGTATGCGGAGGGTGATTGCGCAAAATTTCCCAAGCGCGGCCAAGAAGCGCACGATCCCTCCGCTGCTCACGCAAAATTGCTGGGAACGAGTCGCGTAAAACTCGCCACGGGCTGAGACGCACGAGCTTCAGCCCGGCAGCACGATCTTCCGGCGGTGGCGTCGGTGGTCGCCAGCGCCATTCCCAGATGGGATAAACCTGGACCTCGATGCCGTGGCCGCACACGGCGCGCATTTCGCGGGCAATGAAAGTTTGCGAGCGCCACGGGTAGCGCATGACGAAATAAGCGACTTTCATGGTGGCCGCTGGATCGTTCTGCTCCCGCCTCCTCCTCGGCCAGCGATGATCTCGCGCAGACGCGCCACGACGACCGCCGTGCCGTCGATCTCGGCATTCGCCAGCCGGGCGCGGTATTCCTCCAAACGCGCCTCGAACCGGCGGAAAATTTCCACGCCCGGGCGGCGTTCGGTAGAAAAATCGCCGTAGCCGAGGGTGCGCACATGCCAGGCGTTGATGAACTGCTCGAAGAGCGTGGCGATGGGGAAGCAGAGTGCCGGTTTGCGGAAATAAAATGCCTCGCTGAGCAGATTGTGTCCGCCGTTGACGACGGCATACGCGCAGGTGGCGAGGTCTTCAAGAATGCCGCGGTCGTCGAACGGCTTGAAACGCACGTTGCCCCAAGCCGGGCGCTGACCGAAACCATAGACGATCACCGGTCGCTGCAATTCGGCCAGCGGCGCGAGGATCGGCTCGAAGGTGGTGCTGGTTTGATAAACAAGCACAGGGGCATCGTCCGCCGGTGGCGGGGCGTCGGCGGCGGGACGGGCGATGTGCGTAACCGCGGGACGCAAGACGGGCGGGAGCAATTCGTTCACGCGCCGGGCGACGGGTCGGAGCGGCGGGTGGAAAAATGAGACGATCAGGTTGTGCCGCGTCCAGTCAAAGAGCGCGTAATCGTTGAGCATCGCCAGCGTCCAGGAGACGCGCTGGCTTGGCGGCACCGGGTAGCGGCAGGCCTTGAGGACGTGCGAGTGGTCGAGCGAGATGCAACGTAATCCGGCGCGACGGGCTGCCAGTGGCAGGAAAAATTCGCGATCCACGATGGCCAGGTCAGGCTGGAATCGCGCGATTTCGCGGTCGAGCTGGCGCAGGACGCGCGGAATCTCCGTCATGCGCCGCGCGATTTGCCCGAGCACCGCCGGCAACGAGACGCGGCCGGCTTTATGCACGGTGCGCAGGACTGGCACTTCGCAGACGGCAAATCGGTCGCGCAAGGCTTCCGGCACCCGCCCACCGCCGACGAACAAAAATTCGTGCCCACCGCCGTTTTCTGGCGTGGCCGACGACAGCCGTTCGGCGAGGGCCAGGGAACGCATAACGTGCCCGTAGGTGTTGCCCATCACACCGTAAAGAATCCGCGCCATCGTGTCGGGAACTTACACAACCTTGCCGGCAGGCGGAAAATGCAAAGCGCCGCAGCCGGCATTTTTCGCCGAGACCCCGCGCGACTGGCTTTGGACGCGTCTTTCTGCTAACGATTCCTGCCCGCTTTGCGTCGGAGACATCGCCCTGCCCGGCTTTTTTCCTTCTTCAGACTCCGTGAAATCCTACCGCCGCCTGCGCCGCTGGCTCGCCGCCTTTTTGGGTGCGTGCGTGTTGCTGGGAGTGGGCGGGCAGTTTTTGAACGCCCGGCACGAGTGGTTTCCTTTCTACAGTTGGTTCTTGTTCTCGCTCGTTCCGCACGAAGCGGTAGCCTACGATCTTTTGTTGCACGAATCGCCACGCGGTCACGCGGTGCCCCCCGTGCCGTATCGGCTCGCCGGTGACGGGCTCGTGCGTTCGCCGCACTCCATCGACCTCTCGCGCGCGGTGCAGGAACTCGGCCGGGCGCTGGAAGCCCACGATGCTGCCGAGTCGGCGCTGGCGCGGGCGGCAATTGAGCGGCGATTTACCGTGTCGCCAGTGCGCTACGAAGTGGTTAAGCTGACCTTTGCCAATCCGCTGGAGCGTCTTCAACAAGGCGCCCTTCCGCGCTCGCGCGAATCGCTGAGCACCTTTGTCAGCGGCCAAAAATTACGACCAGCGCCAGCGAATTTCTCTGCCAGCGAACCGGCGATGGCCACGGAGGCGCCCACGGCGGTTTCCCGATGAAAATTGACGACCCATCTCCCTCGAAGCGTCCTGCCGTTACGGCAGCAGCGTCCCGATTTTGGTCGTTGCGCGCGTGGCGTCGCTTTTTTGCCGGCACCGTGGCTGCATCCTCCTCGTCCCCGCTGACACCCGGTGCGATTTTCCGCACCCGGGCGGCGGCTCTGACGCTGACGCAGGCATTGATCCGGGCGTTTTATTGTTTTGACCTTTTTTTAACCGCCACGCGTTTTCCCGACTTCGTGCATCCTGGCAAAGTGCCGCCGCCAGAATTCCTGCTCTGGCCGGTCGCCTGGCTGGCTTGGGTGCCGGCGCGGCTGGGATTTGCCGTGTTGTTCATCCTGCAAATCGGCGGCGCGCTGGCTGGCGCAGCGGCCTGCCAGTGGCGCATCGCCCGATTGCTGGCGGCATTGGGTCTATTGGAGTGGGCGGCACTGGAAAATTCGGTCTTCAAAATCGGCCACACGCTGCACCTGCTCGTGTTCGTGGCCGGATTGCTCGTCTTTCTCCCGCGCGGCTGGGACGGCCCGGCGGGTGCGGTGCGGCGGAGCGTGCGGGAGCGCACGCTGCTCGTTTTTTGGACCTGCCAGGCGGTCGTGATGCTGAGCTACACGCTCAGCGGATTGGGCAAATTCGGCGGGGCTTTCTATCAGCTCGCGCACGGACAACCGACCGTTTTTTCACCCGATGCGCTCGCTCTGCACGTCGCCGAGCGACTAGCGCAGACGGATTCCACTAGCCTGCTCGGTTCGTGGCTGCTCGCGCATCCGTGGACCGGCTGGCCACTCATGCTCAGCGCGATCTATCTGCAGACGTTCGCTTTTTGGATTGCATTCCGCCCCGCTCTTCAGCGATTCTGGGCAGTCGGGTTGATCGGATTTCACATCGGCTCCTTCTTTCTGATGACGATCAATTTCCCGCAGAACTCCTTCCTGTTGGCGCTCTTTTTCTTTCGTTCGCCGTTTGCAGACGAAGCATGGCCCAGGCTGCGTCAATTTTTGTCGGACCTGCCTGTGTTCGGTGCAATTGCCAGTCGCTTTTTGCCTGAGCAGAGCGCTGCAAAACGTCGTGGCGATGCGCCAGTGATCCCGTTAGAGCTGCCCGCCCGCTGATTGACGAGGGTTGCCGAGGGTTTTTACTCTGATATTCTTCCGACCTGCTCATGCGCGTCCTTATCCTGACTTCCAGCACTGGTGGTGGACACAACATGCGGGCCAGTTCCTTCGCCCATTGGATGCGCCGGCATCCTCCCGCGCACGGTGGCGGCAGCGCGGAGCAGTCGGACGTGCAGATTCACAAGTGTCTGGAAAACACGCACGGCTTCTATTCGTTCGGCGTCGCGCTCTACAACTGGATCCAGCGCACGGCGCCTTGGATGCACCACGGGTATTTCAATTTTCTGGAATTCACTGCGCCGTGCCGTTCCGGCCACAAAATCCTCGGAGCCAGCCGCTTTCGAGCCATCCTCGATCACGTCCGGCCGCACGTCATCCTCAGCACGCATGGTTCGCTCAACCATGGATTCTTTGAGCTGGCGCGCGAGCATCTTGGTCCAGACCGCGTGCGGTGCGTGATTTATTGCGGCGAGTTATTCGGCAAATACGGTTTTAGCCGGCATTGGGTAAATCCCGATGCCGATCTGTTTCTCGGCGCCGTGCCCGAGACGCTCGCCATGGCCCGGTCATTGGGAATGCCGGCGGAACGCACTGCTCTCGGCGGATTTCTGCTCAATCCGAGTTTTTACGAACCGCCCATCCCAGCGGAGGCGCGGGCCGGCTTCCTGCGCGAGGCGCTCGGCCTCGATCCGGCGCGGTTCACGTTACTCCTTTCCACCAGCGAACACGGCGCCCACAACCATCCAGCCTTGCTGGAATCGCTCTACGCGGCGCGGCGCTGGCTCGATCTCGATCAATTTCAAGTCATCGCGCTTTGCGGCCGGCATCCCGAGACGCTCCGACGCGTGCGCAACTGGGGCTACGCGCATCCCGCGCTGTCGTTGCGCGCCCTGCCGCGCACCGAGCGCATGGCTTTGTTCATGCAAGCGGCTGATGCCATCGTGGCGCGCCCGGGCACGGGCACGACCAGCGAGGCGATCATCAGCGCCTGTCCCCTGATTTTCAACGGACTTGGTGGCGTGATGCCGCAGGAATGGATCACGGTCAAATTTGCCCGCCGCCACCGCATTGCCGATGAATTGCACCAGCCAACCGATCTGCCCACTGTGTTGGCACGCCACCTCGCCACTCCCGAGCACTTGCGGGGCGTGCGCGAGCGCATGATCGACGTGCGTCCTCGTGCGCACCCGACGGACATCTTGCGGCGGGTTTATGAATTAGGCGCCCCCTTGCTCTCGCACCATCACTCTGCCGTGGCGGCGACGCCTTCGGCAGAGGCGCGTAAAATTACTCGGGAACCGCGCCGCAAACCTAACAACCTGGCAGAGCCTCGCCAAATTCTCGGCTAGTCGGCATTCGCCAGTTCGCCGGCCCTTTCCCAGCTCGGGCAAAAGGGGTGCCAGACCGTTTTTCGCGTATCTTGTCCCATGCCCGGTTCCGCGCTGACATTCGACCAAATTCTCAGCCGCCTGCACCTCCATGCCGTTCTGCCGGCGCTGGAAACCTTGGTCAAATTCTGTCCCGAAGCGCAACACATCGCCAGGGCCGCGGATTTCAGCCTGCGAATGTCCGTCCTGCGAGGCTCGGCGACGACGCTCGTTTGTCGCGCTGGCACGCTGACGGCGCACTGCGGACCATCGCAACCACGGGCGGAAATCGCCTTGTGCTTCCTCACAGCCCGTTCCCTCAACCGGCTCTTTAACAATCAAAGCGCCCTCCCGCCGCTGCCGCTCGGCTGGCCTTGGCACTTAGGCAAGTTGCGCAAATTCTTGGCCTTAACCCGTTTGCTGGATGCGCATCTCCAGCCCTCTCCAGAAAAGCTGGCAACAGACTCCGAATTTCGACGTTTGCACCTTCGCTTGCTCCTACAGGTGCTCGCAGCGGCGGCTCCCGTCGTCGGTCAGCACGACGCCATTGCCCGAGCAGCTCTCGCCGAAGTTTCCCCCGGTATTTTGGAATTCCGCGCGCCCACGTTCGATTTTGTCGCCACACTTGGTTCTGAAAATAAGCCCTCCATTCACTCCGCTGCGGGATCGACCGCCACGATTAGCTTCCGCGACGACGATACGCTGGCGGCGGCGTTGCACGGCGAACTCGATGCCCAAGCCGCCATCGGTCTTGGATGCCTCGAAGTGTGCGGCTTGATCCCCTTGGCCGACGCTTGGGGCGTCGCTTTGGATCGAGTTGAAGCTTATCTTCAGCCAGCACCCGCCGTTGCCACTGCTGCGTGAGCAGATTTGCTCCCACCTTCCATGGAGTCGCCATTTTCCCGTTCCCACGCCCTTTTTTCACGCGCGGCAGCCGTCATTCCGGGCGGGATTTTTGGCCACACCAGCCCGGCTGCGTCCCTGCCCGGCGCTTCTCCATACTTTGCACAAAACGCTCAAGGTTGCCGCTACACGGATGTTGATGGGCACGAATACATTGATCTCCTCTGTGGTTACGGGCCAATCATTCTCGGCTACAATCACCCAGAGGTCGAAGCGGCCGCTGCCCGCCAAGCGCGCGACGGAAATTGTTTCAACCATCCGGCCCCCGTCATGGTCGAACTGGCTGAGCGTCTTGTTGCTCTCGTCGATTTTGCGAGTTGGGCAGTTTTTGGCAAAAACGGTGCCGACATGACGAGTTGGGCCATCCAAGTGGCACGGGAGCACACGCAGCGGAAAAAAATCCTCAAAATCGCCGGCGCCTATCACGGTGCGCATCCCTGGTGCACTCCCGGCCACGGTGGCTGGATTCCCGAGGATCGTGAACACATCCACGCCTTTCCTTGGAACGATCTCGACGCGTTTCACACCCTGCTGAAACGTTTTCGCAATCAAGTCGCTGGCGTCATTGTCACCGCTTTTCACCATCCTGCCTTTGGCGACTCCATCCTCCCGGCACCGGGATTTCTTCCGAGTTTGCAAGACTCCTGTCAGCGGGCTGGCATTGTGTTGATCTTGGATGACGTGCGCAGTGGTTTCCGCCTGCACCTCGGCGGTTCGCACCGGCATTTCGGGTTCGAGCCGGATTTGATCTGTTTTTCAAAAGCGCTCGGCAATGGCCACCCGATCTCTGCCGCGCTCGGCCGAGAGAACCTGCGCATCGCCGCAAGCAAGGTGTTTCTTACCGGAAGCTTTTGGCAAAGTGCCGTGCCCATGGCGGCGGCTTTGCGTTGTTTGGAAATTTTGGAGCGAGAGAACGTCATTGCACATTTAGAACAAATTGGCGCCATTTTGCGTGCAGGTTTCCTCTCCGCGGCCGGACGTCACGGCTTTTCTCTGCACTACTCTGGCCCTGACGCCATGCCGTTCTTCACTTTTGCCAATGAACGAAATTTTCTGCGTAACCAGGCATTTTGCCGCGCGATGATCCGTAATGGAGTGTTCCTGCACCCACATCACAACTGGTTCCTTTGTGCCGCGCTTCAAGACAAGGACGTGCAGGAAATTCTACGCGCGGCCGACGGCGCCTTTCGTCTCCTGCGCGAAGAATTTCCCCAAGGATGAGGCCATTGTTCCACGTGGAACAACGCTCTTCAACGCGAAGCAAAATGCTGTCGAATCGACCGTTCCAACCAGCGTGCGGGTAAAAAACGCACGGCGAGTGAACCGAGCGTCGCTTGGTAAAACGTGCCGCATGCGAGCACGACCGGTGGATTGGCCGCTTGGACGATTCGGCAAAGGTGCTGGGCAATAAAATCGGGCGACGGACCAGTATCTACGTCATGATTGGAAACGTGCAGCGTGCGTTGTGCGGCAGCGATCGCAGGGTCCGCTACCACGGCTGCTGGGTCGCGTAGCGCATCGGGCATGTGCAGGGCACGATTGAAGTCGGTGCAAATGTCGCCGGGCTGCACATCCACAAAACGAATGGCGCCGGCAGCAGTGACGTCGGCTTCTTCCATGCGCAAAGTGGCGGAAAATGAACTCAATGCCGCTTTGGCCGCGCTGTAGGCTGCGGCGTAGGGCAACGGCAATTTTGCAGCCAGAGACGTAATGTTGATGACTAAACCCCGTGGAGGCGAGGCGGCGCGCATGGCCGGCAAGGCAAGCTGGATGAGCGCCAAAGGCCCGAAGACGAGTGTCTGAAATTGCTCGCGCAAGTCGCTTGTTGGCATTTGCAACGCGGGGCCGAACCAGCCGCCACCGGCATTGTTGATGAGCACGTCGAAGCGCCCGCCGGCTTCGGATTGTGCTTTAGAAAAACCGGTTAGAATCGACCCTTCATCAGTCAAATCCAAAGCGATAGGGTGGAAATTTTCCAGTCCGGTCGGCAGGCGCGCGATTTGTCGGGAAGTTCCCCAGACTTGGCAACCGCATTCGATCAACGCACGCGCGGTTGCCAAGCCAATGCCGGAACTGGCGCCTGTCAGAAAAACACGTTTGCCATCCGCGGTGGCCGAAGAGCGCTGCATACAGAGGAGCTACACCGCGTCCTCGAGTTTGCGCAAAAGAATCGAAACGTTTGTCCCGCCGAAGCCGCTGGAATTGGTCATGGCCAGCTCTGGCCGCTGCGAAACGGGTGCGGTGACAATCGGCACGCCGGCGCAGATTGGGTCCAGCTCGGTGATGTGCGCGGAGACTGGCACGAAGCCGTCGTGCAACGCCAGGCAGGTGAAGCCGGCCTCCATGGCACCGGCGAGTGACAAGCCGTGCCCAGTCAAGCTCTTGGTGCTGCTGACCAGCGGCACGTGGCCTTGGTTAAAAATCTGCTTGATCGCAGCGATCTCCGCCGCGTCGCCGAAGGGCGTGGAGGTCGCGTGCGCGTTGAGATAATCGACCTCGCCCGGCTGCACTTGCGCATCCGCCAGCGCGCGTTGCATCGCCCGCGCCAAGCCGTCGCCAGTCGGATCGGGCGCGAGCACATTGTAGCCGTCGCTGGACTCCCCCCAGCCGAGCACTTCGGCATAAACGTGCGGCACCGACCGGGCGCGGGCGAGTTCCAAATCTTCGACCACCAGCACGGCCGCGCCGCCGGTGCCGACGAAGCCGTCGCGCTTCACGTCAAAGGCGCACGGCGATTTCGCGGGATCGGTCTGCACGCTCAAGGCGCGCACGCTGGCAAAGGGCAGGATGATGAATTTATTGCAATCTTCGGCGCCGACGACGAAGACCCGCTTTTGCCGGCCCGTGCGGATGAGATCGAGCGCGAGGCCGAGCGCATGAGCGGACGAGGCGCAAGCGCTCGACACGCCCAAGGACGTGCCTTTGATGCCAAAGGTTGGCACCAGATTGATGTAAAGCGAGCCGGGAATGCTGTTGACGATGCTCATCGGCGGGCAGCGCTGCACGCCGCGGCGCAGCATGATGTCGAGATTGACGTAGGCCAGCCACATCGAGCCGCCCGACGCGCAGACGAGTCCGGTGTCCGGATCGGACACCAAGTCCGCTGGCAACCCCGCGTCGGCAATCGCCTCGAGCATCGCAAAGTAGGCGTAAAGCGCGTTGGGCGTCATGGGCGGCAAGGTTTCGCGCGAAATCTTGTGCGTGGTGGGAAACGTCCAGTCCTCAAAGTCCGCGCTGGGAAAGGCGAACCCTTTCACCGTGCCCGCCAGCTTGACCGGGATCGCGGGGTCGGCAAATTCGGAAAAAAGCTCCACGCCTGTGCGGGTTTCCCGCAGGCTGCGCAAGACCTCCTCGCGTCCGTTGCCGATGCTGGTGATAAAACCCAGTCCGGTAATGACAGCCCGATTCATAGCCAATCTCTAACCGCTTGTCTGCCCAGAAGTCGCGTCCGCAGCTTTTTCTTTCCCCTCTTCCGCCGCCGGCTCCTCCTGGGCGCGCGTGGACAAGTGCTCGGCCACGCCCGGGCCAAAGGCGAGCACCAGCCGCTCGATCTCGGCCAGCCGCGCGCCGCCGACTTTCACCGTGCCGTTAAAAATCGCCAGCGGCGGATGGATGCGGTGCAGCCTGGCTTCCATGTCCAGGCGGTCACCCGGCTGGGCGCGGCGGTGAAAATGGGCGGTTTCCATCGACGCAAAAAGCACTTCGCCGTGGCCGCTGCCGTTGCCCGCCGTGGCTGCTGCTCCTTGCTGGCCCGCGAGCGCGTCGTGGTCGCTTTGCAAAATCCACAGGCACGCCGCCTGCCCGAGCGCCTCGAAGACGATGGACGCCGGGAACACCGGATTGCCCTTGAAATGGCCTTCTAGGAAATACTCGTCGCCCCGCACCGTGTAACTGGCCCGCACGGTGTCGCCTTCCAGCTCTGCCTCGTCCACGAAAAGAAACGGGTATTGCTGCGGCAGCACAGTCGCCACGGCATCGCGGTCAAAGCGCCTTTTTTGGGGTCCGGCGTCGGCTTCGGCCACCGCGCCGATGCCCGAGACTTTGGCGCTGATGAAACTTTTCACCCCGCCAAACGTGCGCACGTCTCTTAGCTCGTCGTTGTTGATGCTGATGCCCAGCGTTTCCTCGATGGAAAGCACGATCTCCAGCAACGTCAGCGAATCGATGCCCAAATCTTCGACCAGGCGCGTTTCTTCCGTGGCCGCCGCCAGCCGCGGCACGTCTTCGGCCGAGAGGTGGCGCTCGATGATGCCATACACCACAGTCGGCACCTGTTGCGCGTCGCCCGTGTCGCGGAAGCGTAAGGCCGCCTCCAAAGTCTCCGGACTGCAACGTTTGAGCGCGGCGCGAAGCTCGGCAGTCTGTTCGTCGGTCAAAGCCATGAGTTAAAAAAATAAAGCCTAGCTGCGGAGCGCGAGAGCAAAACCGTGCTGCCCAAGCTCACTGCGTCTAACATATAGACTTTCCCGGCCCTCCGGCAAATACAACTCCCCGCCTTTTTGTCATTCCCAGCCCGGCGCATGCAGCCCGTGTTTTTCTTGACGCACGAATTCGCTCCGTTCCGCGGCGGCGTGGCTACTTATGTGGAACAATGCGTCCACGCCGCGCGGCGCTTGGGCTACGATGCGCGCGTCGTCACGGTCGATTACCGCGGCCGGCGCGAGTTGCCGCCGCCCGAGCAGGACATGCCCGTGCTGCGCTTGCCCGCCAGTGGCCGGCTCAGCCCGGCGGGAATTCTCGCCTTAGCGCGAGGATTTTTTGGCTTGAGAAAAACGTTTGCCGACGCGCCTGTGGTGCCCATCAGTGTCGGCGCGCACCTGGCACTCGTGCTCTTGGCAGCCAGCGGCGCTGGTTCTCCCCGCCGGGTGCTCAATTTTTTTCATGGCTCCGACATTTTGCGGCTGATTCGACGGCCCTGGCCAGCTTGGGCAGCATTTCCCTTTTACCGCCGTCACCCGCATTTTGCCGTGGCTTCCAGCTATGTGCGCACGCTCCTCGCCGGCAGCGGACTGGCTCCCCACCCTGAGACAGCGCTCCTGGCGCCCTGCGCCTGCGCGCCCACACTGCTTCAGCGCGCCACGGACATGGCATTGGCAAACGCTCCGGTGAAAAACGACGGTCGCCTCCGCGTGCTCACCGTCGCGCGCATCCATCCACGCAAAGGCCAACTCGAGCTCGCCCGCGCGCTCGCGAACCTGCCGGAAAACCTGCGCCGCCGTTTGATTTATCAATTGGTCGGCGAAGGCGACGACGCCTACCTGCGGTCGGTGCAAACCTACTGCCAGGGAGCTGGCGTAGCGTGCGAGCACCTCGGCGCGGTAGCTGACGACGAATTGCCGGCGATTTATCGCGCCTGCACCCTGTTTGCCATGACCAGCCGCAGCCTGCCGCAAAGCGTGGAAGGCTTTGGCATCGCCTATCTGGAAGCCGCCGCCTTCAGCCGACCGGTGATCGCTTTTCGGAGCGGCGGCACTGCGGAGGCCGTGCGTGACGGCGAGACCGGTCTGCTGGTGGCCGAAAACGACCTGCCGGCACTGACCGCAGCGTTGACGACTTTATTGAGCAATGAAGCGTTGCGCGCTCGGCTAGGCGCGGCCGGCCAGGCGTTCGCACGCACGTTTTCTTGGGAAAAATCTGCCCGCGTCCTTTGCGACGCGGCCCTGGCATTGACGGCTAGCTAACGTCGCTCCAGCCACACAGCCAGCAACGCCACGTCCGCCGGCGTCACCCCGCTGATCCGGCTCGCCTGCCCCAGATCCGCCGGAGCGATTGCGGCCAGTTTCAACCGAGCCTCGGTGCGCAGACCACGCACAGCACCGTAGTCGAGAGTTGGCGGGATCGCCTTGCGCGCCAGTTTCTTCGAGCGGCCGACCAATTCTTCCTGCCGGCGCACGTAGCCGGCATAGCGCAGATCGTTTTCCAACAATTCCCAAACGCCGGCATCTGCCTGGTTGCAAATGCTCTCCGGCAAACGCGACCACGAATTTTCCGGTCGGCGTAACCACTGCGCTACGTTGACTCCTTCGTGCTTGACCTCAGATGCAAGCTGTTGAACTTGAG
>JAFAXH010000106.1 GCA_019241085.1 Verrucomicrobiota bacterium
TGCCGGATGGCTTTGGAAAGAACAAATGCCGCCAAAGGCGGCCATACTTTCCACGAGCTTGCCGGCAGGGATGCCGGCAAGAGCGGGCAGGATGTCCGCGCTCCCCTTTTCCAATGCGCAAGCCACACTGACCAGGTTGCTTTGGCACACAGAACAAACACATTCCGTTCCAACAACATTCGTGGTTGGATGAAAGCGTGGAAACGCCGTCCACCGCTCCCGACATCGCTACTTCGTCGTCATCGTTGCCGTTGTTGGAGGAAAAGCCGCCCGGCTTCGCGCGGCGCTGGTGGATTTATCAACGCGAACGGTTCCCGCTGCTCGCCCACGGGCCGTTGATCGCAGCGTTTTCGTTTTGCGCCGTCAGCTTTTCGGCGCTCCTGCGCGGCGCGCACGGCTGGCCGGCGGCGGGCGCGATTGTTGTGGCGTTCGCCAATTCGTTTTGCGCCTTCCTCCAACTCCGGCTCGCGGACGAATTCAAGGACCTCGAAGAAGACACGCGCTACCGGCCGTATCGTCCGGTGCCGCGCGGACTAGTCACGCTGCGTCAGCTCGGCTGGCTCTGGGCGGGCAGCGCGCTAGTGCAAGCTTCGCTCGCGCTGTGGCTCGATTGGCGGCTGCTCGGCTGGCTCGCGCTGACGTGGCTGTATCTGGCCGGAATGAGCAAGGAATTTTTCGTCCGCGACTGGCTCAAGGCGCGGCCGGTGACCTATCTCTGGACGCACATGCTCATCATGCCGCTGATCGATTTTTACGCCACGGCGTGCGACTGGCTGCCGGCGCTCGGCGGCCACGCGCCGCACGGTCTCGGCTGGTTTGTGGCGACGAGTTTTTGCAATGGCATCGTCATCGAGATCGGCCGCAAGCTGCGCGCGCCGGAGGCCGAGGAAATCGGCGTGCCGACCTACACCGCGCAATGGGGCCGACCGCGCGCGGTGGCGGCGTGGCTGGGCGCGCTCGCGGCGACGCTCTTGTGCGCTGGTCTGGCGGCGCGGCGCATCGGTTTTGTCACGCCCGTGCTGTGTGTCCTTGGCGTGCTGCTGTCGCTCGCTGCGGCAGCGAGTTTTTCATTCTTAAAAAAACCAGTCGCCGGTCGCGCAAAAGCGTTCGAGCCGCTGGCCGGCGTCTGGACGCTCGCGCTCTACTTGATGCTTGGCGCGGTGCCGCTGGCGATCCGGCTGCTTGGAACAAACCCGCCATGAACGTCCTCGCTCACCGCGACTTGGCCGCGCCGCTGGCGAGCCTCCCTCTCGGCGGCAAAGCCCGCGCGCTGGCGGAACTTTCGCGCGCCGGATTTCCGGTGCCGCCGTGGTTTGCGGTGCTGTCGGACGCTGGCGATGCGGACGTGGCCGGCGCGCTCGACGCGACATTTTCTGAACAAGAAAACAACGCGCGTTTCGCCGTGCGTTCCTCCGCGCTCGACGAAGACAGCGGCGCGCATTCCTTTGCCGGTCAGTTGGAAAGTTTCCTCTTCGTGCCGCGTGCCGAAGTGATCCGCCGCGTCGCCGACGTGCGCGCGTCGGGCCGGAGCGAGCGCGTGCTCGCTTACCGCCGCGAGCGTGGTCTCGCGGATGCGGATCGGCCGCCTGCCGTGCTCGTGCAACGGATGATCGACGCCGTCGCGGCGGGCGTCGCGTTCAGCGCCGATCCGGTGTCCGGCCGGCGCGGCGTCGCGGTAGTTTCAGCCGTGTGGGGACTTGGCTCGGCCTTGGTCAATGGCGAGGCCGACGCCGACACGTTTCGCGTCAGCCGCGCGGGCGAAATTTTAACCCGCGAGATTGCGCACAAAGCCCGCGCGCATCGCGCCCGCGAAAACGGCGATGGCACGGAAACCCGCATCAATGCTGAATCCCAAGCGGATCGCCCCGCGCTCGACGACGCGCAAATCCTCGCCGTCGCCGACCTCGCGCGCCGTTGTGCGCAACAATTTGATGGCCGGCCGCAAGACATCGAATGGGCCATCGACGACGCCGGCAAATTGTGGCTGCTCCAGTCGCGCCCGATCACTTCGCTCGGCACACTCGCCGACCCGAATGGGCTGCCGCAGCTTTGGGATAATTCCAACATCGCCGAGAGCTACAATGGCGTGACCACGCCACTCACGTTTTCCTTTGCGCGCCGCGCTTACGAAGAAGTTTATCGCCAATTTTGCCTGCTCCTGCGCGTGCCGCCGGAGCGCGTCGCCGCGCACGCCGACACGTTTCGCCGGATGCTCGGACTGCTCGATGGCCGCATTTATTACAACCTCTTGAGCTGGTATCGCGTCCTCGCGCTGCTGCCCGGCTATCAGCTCAACCGCCCGTTCATGGAAGGCATGATGGGCGTGAAGGAATCGCTCCCGCCGAAGCTCGCCGCCGAGGTGGAAAAAGGGAACGCGTCGGCGACGCAAATGAGCCGCTGGCGCGACGGCTGCGACTTGACCAACAGCGTGCTCGGTCTGGTTTGGAATTATTTCACGCTGCCGCGCCAGATCGCCGCGTTTTACAAGCGTCTCAATGCCGCGCTCGACGAGACGCAGCGCCCGCCGCTGCACGAACTGCGCGCCGACGAATTGCTCGCGCACTACCGCCAACTCGAACGCGCGTTGCTCACCCGCTGGGACGCGCCGTTGGTGAACGATTTCTTCGCCATGATTTTTCACGGCGCGTTGCGCAAACTCTGCGCGCGTTGGTGCGGCGACGAAGCGTTGAGCAACGACCTTGTCGGCGGCGAAGGCGGCATCATCAGCGCCGAGCCGGCGCGCCGCGTGCGCGAGCTGTCCGCGCTCGCCGCGCCGCATCCCGCGCTCGTGGCGGCCTTGTGCGAAGGCGACGCCGCCGCGATCCGCCACGCGGCGCGGCAACACGCTGAATTTGCCGCCGCGTGGGACGCGCATCTGGCCCGTTTCGGCGACCGTTGTTTGGAAGAATTAAAACTCGAAACCGCCACGCTCACCGACAATCCGCTGCCGCTTGCTCGCGCCGTCGGCCGGCTCGCGCGGCAGCCGCAAACGACGGGCGTGACAAATGCGGCAGCGCCCTCCGTCAGCCGCAATCTGCGCGACGACGCGGAGAAAAAAGCGCGTGCGTCGCTGGCCGGAAATCCGCTGCGCCGCGCCGTGTTCGGCTGGGTCTTGCGCCAGGCGCGGGCGCGCGTCGGCGCGCGGGAAAATCTGCGCTTCGAGCGCACGCG
>JAFAXH010000037.1 GCA_019241085.1 Verrucomicrobiota bacterium
CCCGTCCCGCACGGCCGCGGCCGCCCGGAGCTTGGCGATCCGGGCCGCCTCCAGCGGCGAGTCGCCCCAGGCGAGGCGCGCCGCGAGAACCGAGGAGTGCGTGCATCCGGACCCGTGCGCGGCCCCGTCGGGATGGCGGACGCCGGGGATCTCGAGGACGTCGTCGCCGTGCAGCAGCACGTCGGTGGCCCGCCGGCGATGACCGCCGGTCACGACGACCGCGTTCGCGCCCGCCGCACGCACGGCGCGGGCGAGCGCCTCGCCGTCGAGCTCCGCCGCGCCGGCGCCCGCGAGCAGCGCCGCCATCGCGAGCGGGCATTCGATGGTGTAGCGCGTGGTCTTGAGCAGATACATCGTCTCGATCTCGCCGAGGCCGACTTTGGAAACGTCGCGCGTGCCGTGCACGATGTCGGCGGCTTCGCCGAAGCCGGTCTCGATCATGCAGCCGAGCAGGAGCGAACCGAGCCGCAAGCGCAGCGTCGGGTCGATGCCAGCCGGCTCGGCGAGCAGACATTTTTGCGCCAGCGCAAAAAGGATGTCGCCGAGCACGAGCGCGAGATTTTTTCCCGCTCGCCGCCGGTCGGAAAACGCGGTGAGCCGGCCTTCGATCACGCGGTGCAGCGTGGGCAGGGAACGCCGTGTTTCCGAGCGGTCGATGATGT
The DNA here is from genome assembly GCA_019241085.1 of Verrucomicrobiota bacterium. GTDB lineage: Bacteria > Verrucomicrobiota > Verrucomicrobiia > Chthoniobacterales > SZAS-18 > JAFAXH01. The sequence continues at coordinate 663 of JAFAXH010000037.1, forward strand.
CGTCGTGGATGAGGATGAAAGCGTGGAGAAATTCCAGACTCGCGCCGATGGCGAGCAGGTCGGAGGAGTTGATGGTGAATGGTTGATGGTTGCGGGAGGAAGCCGCCGCAGTCTGCTTTGTTCCATCAACCATCAACCATTCACCATCAACTCCCTCACCGCCGGCGAAGACGCGATGGGCGAGGAGAAAGAGCAGGGGGCGCAGGCGTTTGCCCGGTCGGCAGACGAATTCTTTCAAGTCATCGTAGAGCGACGCGAACGCCGGATGACACGCGGCTGCGATGCGTTCCTTTTCCAGAAACCGCACGAGGAATGCGTCGAGTTGCGTCCGCATTTCCTGGAGGTCGCGTGGCCGCACGCTGACAGATGAGGACGGTGCAACGATGGAAGGGGCGGGAGCGGTCAGCATGGAGGCGGCGTGGATGAAAATTTTGGAACGACAACTCGTTGGGCCAGGCTCCAGTGATACGCGAAACTCCGTTTTTCGGATGCCGACGGACGGCTTTCACGTTAGCTTCGCGCGGCCTCCTTTAGCATCCCGACCGCGCTCATGTCATTCGCAAAAACGCTGCTCCTGCGCACGGAACTTCCCACCACGCCAGCCGTGCGCGCTTTTGCCCGTTTGCTGGAGCCGCTCGACGACCGCGGACTCGAGGCGCTGGCGGCGCGCGCGCAGGCGTTGACGCGCCAGCACTTTGGCCGCGTGATGCGGCTCTTTGCGCCGCTGTATTTGAGCAATGAATGCGTGAACAACTGCCGCTACTGCGGCTTCTCGCGCGACAACGCGATCCTGCGCGTGACGCTCACCCGCGCGCAAGTCGTCGCCGAAGCGCGGCACCTCGCGGGCCAGGGTTTTCGCTCGATCCTGCTCGTCGCCGGCGAGCATCCGAAATTCGTTTCCAACGGCTACCTCGCGGACTGCATCCGCGCCGTGCGCGAGGAAGCCGGCGTGCCCGGCGTCTCGCTCGAAGTCGGCCCGCTGGAAACCGACGATTACCGCCCGCTCGTCGCCGCCGGCGCGGAAGGACTCGTCGTTTATCAGGAAACGTATCACCCGGCGACTTACGGCGAAATGCACACCGCCGGGCCGAAGCGCGATTTTGCCTGGCGGCTCGCGTGTCCCGAGCGCGCGTATGCCGCGGGCTTCCGCCGGCTCGGCGTCGGCGCGCTCTTTGGGCTGTGGGATTGGAAAGCCGAGGCGCTCGCGCTGGCGGCGCACGTCGAGCACTTGTTGCGCGCGTGCTGGAAGGCGCAGATTTCCGTGAGCCTGCCGCGGCTGCGTCCGGCGGCGGGCGAATTCGTGCCACGCTTCGCGCTGGCGGACCGCGACTTCGTGCAACTGCTCTGCGCCTTGCGCGTGACCTTCCCGCAAGTCGGCCTCGTCTTGAGCACGCGCGAAGCGCCGGCCTTGCGCGACGCGCTCGTCCCGCTCGGCGTCACGACGCTGAGCGCCGGCAGCCACACCGAGCCGGGCGGCTACACGGGGCAGGGGAAAGCCGACTTGCACCTGACCGTGCGCGGACGGCTCGTCGATGCCGACCTCACGGCGAAGCCGGCGGGCGAACGGCGCGCGACGGGACAGTTCGACATCGCTGACGAACGCTCGCCGCAGGAGATTGCCGAGTTGCTCCGCAGCCGGCACGGCTTGGAGCCGGTGTGGAAGGATTGGGACGACGCGCTGGTTGAAGGTTAATCAACCACGAAGGCTACGAAGAACACGAAGGATAAGAAAACGAGGGACAGAGCATCCTTTCTCAAAACCTTCGTGTTCTTCGTAGCCTTCGTAATTTACCCATCCCGCATCATCACCATGGAAAAGATCAACCTCGCGCAAAAGCTCGCGCTCTTCAGCGAACACTGGAGTCCGAAGATCATCGCCCGACTCAACGGCCAGGAAGTGCGCCTGGCCAAGATTCTCGGTGCCTTTGACTGGCACCATCATGCCGACGCCGATGAGTTGTTCCTCTGTGTCGCCGGCCGTTTCCGATTGGAGTTCCGCGACCGCGCGGCCGTCGAGCTGGCGCCCGGTGAATTATGCGTCGTCCCGCGCGGCGTCGAGCATCGTCCCGTCGCCGACGAGGAAGCGCACCTCCTGCTCTTCGAGCCAGCCGACACGCTGAACACTGGCAACGTGCAGAGCGCGCGCACGCACGCGGTTTTGGAAACGCTCTGATGCGCCGTCACCGCCCCGATGCACTCCGACGCCGCTGCGATGGAAATTCAAATCAACGGCGAGCCGCGCACGGTGCGCGCCGACAGCACGCTGCCCGAGTTGCTCGACGCCCTCCAGTTGCCCGCGCAAGCCGTGCTCGTTGAACATAACGGCGTTGCGTTGTTTCGCCACGATTGGCCCACGATCCAGCTCGCCGCCGGCGACCGGCTGGAGATCATCCGCATCGTGGCCGGCGGCTAGGAGCGAACTCCATGCACGTCTGGAAAAAAATCGTCGCGCCGCAACGCGCGGATTTTTGGACCGCACAACTCCTCACCGCGGGCGGCATCGCGCCCGAACGCCTCGTCACCGTGCAGCCCGCGGGCGGTTCGCCCTTTGGTTGGAATCCCGCCGCCGGCTTTGTGGAAAACGTCGCCGGCAGCCGGGTGCGCCTGGAGGTTTATTGCGAACGCGCGAGCGAAGCGCGGCGGCTCGTGCGCGCCTTCGGCGGACAAACGCGCGCCCTGCGGCCGGGCGAATGGGAACGCTGGCTGGCTTCCTCAGCCATCGACCGCCCACTCGCCATCGGCCGGCGCTTGCTCGTGAGCAATCAGCCGGAAGAACTCGCGCGGCTGCGGGCCGACAACGCGCCATCTGGCCGCGCCGTGCTCTGCATTCCGGCCGCGATGGCTTTCGGCACGGGCGAACACGCCACCACGGCGATGTGCCTGCGCCTGCTCGACGCCATCGCCCGCGAACGCCGCCGCGGCACGTGGGATTTGCTCGATCTCGGCACCGGCAGCGGCATCCTGGCGCTCGCCGCGCTCCACCTCGGCGCCCGCTCCGCGCACGGGCTGGACTCCGATCCGCACGCCGTCCGCACCGCGCGCGAGAATGCCCGCTTGAACGGCCTCGCGCCCCGCCGCGTGCGCTTTTCCCGCGCCGATCTGTTGCGCGACTGGCAGCCCGACCGCACCTGGCCGGTCATTACGGCAAATCTCTTCAGCGACCTGCTCATCCGCCTGCTGCCCAAGGTCATCGCGCCGGCCCTCGCCGACGACGGCTACCTCATCCTTTCCGGCGTGCTCGCTTCCCAGGCGGACGAAGTCCTCGCCGCCGTGGCCGACGCCGGCTTGACCCTGCGGGAAACGAAACGCCGCGGTCGCTGGCGGGCCTTTCGTCTGCGCAGGTAGGGACGCCTCGCCGCAGGCGTCCCATTTGTTTTTGGGCAATCGTGGCGTCCGACAAAAAATCACGGACGCTTCGGCGAAGCGTCCCTACCTGGTTTCCAACCGCGGAAACAGCGGTGTCGGCTGGCCGAGGACATGGCCATCGGGCAAGCCGCCCCAAGTGGCGTCGGCGAGTTGGAAACGCGATTCCTTGCCCTGCGCGTCGAGCTTCCAGTTGAGTTGATCGAAGATGCCATGCGCCGCCTTGGGCAACACGGGCGAAAGGAGGATGGCGATAATGCGGAGGGATTCAGCGAGGGTGTAAAGCACGGCGTCGAGTTCGCTTTGCTTGGTGTCGTCTTTTGCGAGCTTCCAAGGAGCTTTAACTTCAATAAACCGATTGCAATGCACTGTCGCTTCCACAACGCTCGTCAGCGCCAGCCAAGGATTCATTTCATCTGGAGTATTCGCATCGCCCTCAAATCCTGCTTTGTAAGTAGCGACAAACATACCAATTCGGCTGCGAAATGGTCCTTCGTAAGAAGCTGCTGGATCGCCGTAAATCAAATCATTGGCTGGGCATTTAAGAATTGATGTTCGATACTTTGCAGCCATGCTAAGCGTGCGGTTAAGTAAATTGCCAAGCTTGTTCGCCAAGTCAGAATTGTAGATTTCAATCAGCCGTTCTTCGCTGAAGTCGGCGTCCTTGCCGGTGGCGATGTCGCTCATCAAATAATACCGTAATGCTTCCACGCCGTAAGTATCGGCCAGCACGTCGGGGTCGATGACGTTGCCGAGGCTCTTGCTCATCTTCGCGCCGGAGATGTTCCACCAGCCGTGGACGAGGAATTGCGGGATATTGTCATCCTCGAAGCCGAGCGCCCGCAGCATGATCGGCCAATAGACGCCGTGCGCCGGGATGAGGATGTCTTTGCCGATGACGTGCAGCGCGGGCCAGTAGTCCTGGAACTGCGGGGGGGATTTGCGATTGTTCAACTCGGGTTCGGAAGCTTCCTCCTGGTGCCTTGGTGACTTGGCGTTGAAATACTCGATGAAACCGGGCGCGAAGCTGAGGTAGTTCACCAAGGCATCGAACCAAACGTAAGTAACAAAGCCCGCGCCGAAGCTTTCGGGAAACGGGATGCCCCATTGGAGCCGCGCGACGGGGCGGGAGATGCAAAGGTCGCCTTCGAGTTTCTCCACCGCGTTGCGCAATTCGTCGTTGCGGAAATCGGGAATGACGAGCGGTTTGTCCGTTTTGCGCCGGGCGTCGATGAGATCAAGGAGCCATTGCTTGTGCGGCAGGAGTCGGAAGTAGAAATTTTCCTCCTCGCGATATTCCACCGGCTGCCACTCGGGGCCGAACTCGCCGTCCGCGCCGCGTTCCTTGTCGGTGAGGAATTGTTCCTGCCGCACGGAGTAATGGCCGCCCTCGCTTTTCTTGTAGAGCCACTTGCTCTGGCCGTCGTCGCCTTGGTCGTCCCAGAGCCGTTGGAGAATGGCGCGCACGCAATCCTTGTGCAGCTCGTCGGTCGTCGCGGCCCAGCCGTCGTAATCGACGGCGAGCTTTTGCCAAAGCGCGCGGAACTTCGCCGTGATCTCATCGACGAACGCTTGCGGCGCGACGCCTTGTTTCTCCGCCGATTGCTGCACCTTCTGCCCGTGCTGATCGACGCCGGTGAGGAAGAACACGTCGTCGCCCTTCAGCCGATGATAACGCGCGATGACATCGGCGAGCACCTTTTCGTAGGCGTGGCCGATGTGCGGCGCGCCGTTGGTGTAATCGATGGCGGTGGTTAAGAAAAACGTGTGGTTGCTGCTCATGCTTCAATCCGGCCCGCGCTTCGATTGGTTGCCGATATCAAGGACCACTTTCCACAAGCCGTCGGCCGTCTTTTTCCAGACCGTCGTGTAGTTGCCCGCGGCCAGCGGCTCGGTGCGGTTTTTCAAGCGCAGTTCCCAAGTGCCAAAAGTGTAGCCGAGGTCGCCGCTGCCCGCGGCTTCGGCGCGGGTCGGGTGCCAGTCAAGCGTGGTGCTGTGTTCATCGAGCCGCTTCAAATTGGCGCTGATGGCGGCCTTGCCGAGCACCGGTTTGCCGCCGTCGGGCAACTCGATGGCGTCGTCGGCGAGGAAGGCAAGGAAGGCTTTCACCGCGCCTTGCGCGACGGACATCGTGGCAAAGTCGATGTCCGCTTGCGCGAGCGCGTCCGCGCCTTCGCCGACGAGTTGCGGCGAGGCGGTCGGCAGCTCGGCGCGGGCAGCCAGCATTGCACTCGCGAGCCACAGCGCCGCGCAGAGGAATCGGGGGAAGATCGCGCGCATGGTGGTCGTTGGTTACGACTTCTTCAAATCATCGAGCGGGCGCGAGCCGTCGTCTTTCACGACCTTGCCGCCCCAGCTCAAGATGCGCGCCTTCGCCCCGGCGTCCTCGGCTTTCTTGATCTCGCCGGCGCGCACGTAAAAGAGAGAAAGGCTCGACCAGCCGAGCTGATCGTTCGGGCGCAGGGCGACGGCGCGTTCGCCGGCGGCGATGGCTTCGGGAAAACGGCCGAGCTTCATCTGCGCCATGCCGAGCGCGTGCCAGCCGTCGAAGCATTCCGGGTCGGCCTCGACGCACGCGCGGTAGCACGCGACGGCTTCCTCCAACTCGCCGAGCGCGAGGTGGGCGTGGCCTTCGTCCAGCCGCTCATCGACATCGTCGCTCATCGAAAAGAAAAGGTCGGCTCAGCCTTCCTCGTCGCCGCCCGCGCCCGCGCCGATGCGGTTGCCTTGGAATTTGACGCCCGCGGCTTCGCGGCTCGTGCGCAGCCATTCGACGAAGGCCACGCGTTCCTTCGCCAGCCGATATTGCGTTTGGAAAGTCTTCTCCATCTCGGCAAACTTCGCCGGGTCCGCCGGCTGACGCGCCTTGACGTAGAGCAGGGCGCCGCCATCGGGCGTCGGCAGGAATTGGCTCAGCTCGCCGGTGTTCAGCGTCTCGGCTTTTTCGGTCAGCAGGTCCGAGTCGGGGAAATGCGTGTTGGGCGCATCGCGGTTGCAATCGTCCTGGCTGAACGGCGGCAGGTCGGTCGCGGTCTGGTCGAGTGCTTTGGCGGCGTCGGCGAACGATTCCTTTTTCTCCGTCATCGCGGCGAGCAGCGCTTTGCGCAGTGCTTCGCCTTTGGCGACGAGCGAAGAACGGACACGCGAATCTTGGAGGTTTTGCACGATCTTGGGCTTCGCTTCTTCGAGCGTCAAAGGACGCGCCGGCACGGTGGCGAGCAGGTGCAGGACGCAGAAAGCGTCGGGGTTGTCGGCGTTGGGCAGCGCGTCGCTGTTCGGGTCCTGCGGGTGCAGGCGGAAGGCGGCGGCGGCAAATTCCGACAGCAGTGTTTCCGGCAATCCGGCGTCTTTCAATTGCTGCGCGGCGGTCGCCTGGGCGAACTCCGGCGTGTCTTTGACCGTCTGCCCGAAATCCGCCGCGACCTTGCTGAAGTCCGCGCCGGCGTCAGTCATTTTCAAAGTGAATTCGCTCACCTTGTCGGCGAGCTTTTGCGCCTCGGCGACGCGTTCGCGCGCGGGCAATTTTTTCTGCTCCTCGCTGAGCGCGAAGACGACGTATTGCACGCGGCGCCGCTCGGGGTCGGTGAGGTGATCCTTGTTTTCCTCGAAGTATTTCTGCACTTCCTCGTCGGTGACGTTGATCGATGCTGCCAGGTCGGTGGCCTTCAGCCGGATGATCGCGGCCTCGGTTTTGGAAAACGCCTGCTCGTATTGCGCGCGCAATTCGCCGGGGCGCACGACGACCGTGGCATCGAGCAACTGGTGCAGCCGGCCGAGTTGCAGGTCGGTGCGCACGAGGTCGTCCAGCTCGCGGTCGGTCAAGCCGCGCGGGTTGAGCTTGGAGTCGATGAAGCGCGCATACTTCACCGGATCGAAACCGCCGCCGGGCCGGTCGGATTGGAAGAGCGGGATTTTCTTCGTCGCTTCCTCGATCTCGGCCTGCGTCGGCTCGATGCCGTAGTTGCGCGCTTCGTGCTGCACGACGAAAAGGTTCCAGAGAAAATTCTGCTGATCGCCGGAGAATTCCGGCCGCACGAAATTGGGCAGACCGAGCTGGTAGGCGGTGATGAAACCGCGACTGGCGCGTTCGAGTTCCGCGCGCGTGATCGGCCGGCCGTAGAGTTGCGCGACGCGGTCGGTCGGATTGCCGGGACCGCCGCCGCGCGGAGTCCGGTAGGCGGCGCGGTCGCTGTAAAACCAGATGAAGGAAATGATGACCAGCGTGGAGATGACGATCATCAGCCAGCGCTGGTTTTGGCGCATCAAATTGGCAATCATGGCGTTGGGAAATTTGGGAAAACGCAGGGCGCCGCGTCCGGCGAAGGGAAAGCGGGCGCACAACCTAGCACAATGCCCGCGGACGGATGCAGTTGATTTTTTTCTGTCATCCCGAGCGGAGTCGAGGGACCTCTGATTTGAGATCTGGCTCGCTGGACTCACTCCAAGAGCCAAGGCAAATAATTAGAGGTCCCTCGACAAGCTCGGGATGACAGGAAAGAAGGACGCCCAGAGAAGCGCAGCGAGCGGAGTTGATTTTTTCGGACGCGGTTCCTACGTTGCCATCTTGCGTCTTGTCATGCTCGCCTTTCGTGCCGGTGCCACCTCGCGCGGTCGCGCACGTGCAGCCAGTTTGTTGTTGACGGCGCTGCTCGTGATCGCGGGCCACGTCCGCGCGCAAACGCCCGCGCCGGACCGCGTGGTTTTGAAAACCGGCGAACAGCAGGTCGGCAAGGTGCTCGGCGTGAGCAACGGCCAGGTGCAGTTGGAGATTTCCACCGGCAGCGCGGCCGGCCGGCTGACGTTCAACCTCGCCCAAATCAGCCGCGTGGAGGCCAGTGCGCCGGCGGCTTACACGGCGGGAGTCGCGGCGTTCGAGGCGGGAGATTTCGACCGCGCGCTGGCGGCGCTGAAGCCGGTGGCCGAGACGTTTCGCGGATTGCCGACCGACTGGGCGCGCGACGCGGCGGCGTTGCTCGGCGATATTTATTTGGAAAAAAAAGACCTCGCCCGCGCGGAGGCGGCGTATGCCGATTTCGCCAAAGTTTACGGCAGCGGAGGCGGCGGAGAGTCCGTGCGCACGACCGTTAGCCTGGCGCGGCTGGCGCTGGCAAAAGGCGACGCGGCCGGCGCGCGCGCCCGGCAGGAGCCGCTGGCCGCGGCGGCTTTGCAAAATCCACTGAAGCCGTCGCCGACGGATGCCGCAGCTTACGGTCAGGTGTTTTTGCTGCTCGGGCGGCAGCAGGAAGCGGCAGGCGATTTGCCCGCGGCGTTGACGAGTTATTTGCGGACGGTCACGCTGTTTTATCGCGACCGGTCGGCGGTCGCGGCGGCGCAAAAAGCGGCGGATGCGTTGCGTGCCGTGCATCCGGGCGTGATCGCGCCGT
>JAFAXH010000129.1 GCA_019241085.1 Verrucomicrobiota bacterium
GCCCGCGGATGAGCCGACCTATCTGCTCCTCAACAAACCTACCGGCGTCGTTACGACGATGCGCGATCCGCACGGCCGGCGCACGGTCGCCGAGTTGTTGCCCCGCGGTGCGCGGGTCGTGCCCGTTGGACGGCTTGACTATGCAACCGGCGGCGTTCTGCTGCTTACCAACGACGGCGACCTTGCAAATCGCTTGCTTCATCCGCGTTTCGGTGTTGAAAAAACGTACCGCGCGGCGATTGCGGGCAGACTGAGTCAGGAAGACGTACGGCGACTGCATCGCGGTCTGATGCTTGACGACTTTCGCGCAGCGGGCGCCAAAGTGCGGGTAGTGGCGATCCGGCGCGACACGAGCTTGGTCGATATCACGCTCCACGAAGGTCGCAATCGCCAGGTGCGGCGGATGTTCGCTGCGCTCGGTCATGCCGTGCTGGCACTGACGCGCACGCGCTTCGGGCCGTTAGGCCTCGGTGAGCTGCCGCCCGGTCACCTCCGGGAGTTGACGGCCCGAGAACGCGCGGCGCTGGAACGCCATCGCAGGCCGCCGGACGAAGCGCCTCGTACCAAGCGGAACACAGATTGAACGCAAGCAACCGAGGTACGTCATGAACGCATATGCCCGCATCGCCGCGCCGGCTGCCGCAATGCTCTACGCGCTCGCAGCGCTACCGGCCGCCGCGCAATACTCCAACGAGTTTACGCTGGCAAAACTGGTTCATCAAGGCACAACGACCCACGACATCGCCGGCAGCGGAACGGTCGTCGTCCAAGTGCAAGTCAACGCCGACGGCACGCACAAGGCCATCAAGGTCATTCGCTCGACCAACGCTGCCGATAATGCGGCGGCAATGGATATCGCGCAGAACTCGACGTACCGCCCGGCGCATCGGGGCACCACGCCCGTGACGTCGTTTTATGACTTCACGCTGAAGTTCAACGGCAAGTCCGTGGCGAGCCCGCCCAGCGAAGGCGGTGGCGGGATGCCGGCCGGAGGCGGCGCGATGAGCTCGGCGGCGGCGCAAGTCGCGGCACTCATTCGTGCCGGTCAGTATCAGCAAGCGCGCTCGAAAGCCGAAACCGGGCTGCTCTCATCGCCGGGTGACGAATCGTTGCGCCAGATGCTCGGCATCGCGGCGTTTAATGCTGGTGATTTCACCACCGCAGCGTCGGCCTTCGACAAGGTGCCGACGATCGGTGCGCAGTTTCGTCCGATTGCCGCGCGCAGCTTCGCTTCGGCGGCGGTGAAAGAGGCGCAGAGCAATCCCACGACGGCGCTGACGTATGCAAAGAAGGCCGTCGCGCTCGACCCGGGCCCCAACTCCCAGTTTGCGCTGGGCGTCGCGGAGCTCGCGAATGGCGACAATGCAGCGGCGCTTACCGCGCTCAAGGTGGCGCACGACGCGGCGATGTCCGATTCCAAGATACCCGTCACCTCGAAGGTGAACATCGATTCGCAGCTCTTGCAAGCATATTTGGCCAATCACGACACGGCGAACGCGCAGGCGATCGCGGCGCAGATCAAACAGCTCCAACCAAACAGCACGGCCGGCTCGCAAGCGATGGGAGCCAGCCTAATCAAATCCGGAAACGCTGCCGTTGATGCCAAGGACACGACCTCAGCGCTCGCCGACTTCGATCAAGCCGCGGCGCTCGGCGACCCGACGATTTCGGTCACAGCCAACACCCTCGCGGCGTTTGCTATAGCGCGCAGTGCGAAGCCGGACTACAAGCGGATGCAAGCTTATGCGGAGAAAGCCTTGGCCATCAAGCCGAATGACGCGGCCGCTAATTTCGCCGAAGGCATTGCCTTGACGGCGCAATGGGCCTCCAGCCACGACGAAGGCATGAAGAAAAAGGCGTCGGATGCGCTCGACAAGGCCGATCAGCAAGCCAAAGCCGAGGGTAATGAAGCGCTCTCGCTGCAAATCGAAACCTTTGTTAAAAAGAATCTCAATACCGCTCCCGCGGGCCAGTCGGGAGGCGGCGGCTAACGTTACCAGGACTTTAGTCGGGGGTGGGCCAATGGCTCGCCCTCACGGGGCGGGGACGCCGCCGAAATTCGCTAGAGTGGAAGGGTGGTAGAACACCGTGTTTTCGGGATTTATGGGTCTCATGCAGCAGGGCGGCTGGGATATGTGGTTGCTGTTGCTCATCTCGATCGTCGGTCTTGCGGTCGTCATCGAGCGTCTCGTCTTCTTCCAGACGCAGCACGGCGATACCAAAGGGCTGCTTCGCCAAATCGGGACGAAGGTAGCGGCCGACGATCTGGACGGCGCGATCGAAGTTTGCAGGAAGAACCGCGGCATGCTTCCGCGGATCCTCGAGTTCGGTCTTCGTCGCGGCGAAAAGAACCGCGCCGATATTACCGACGCCCTCTCGATCGCGCTGATGGAGCACCTCAACGCGCTCGAGCGCAACCTCGCGATCATCGGCACCATCGCCGTCATCGCGCCGTTCGTCGGTCTCTTCGGTACGGTCTTGGGCATCATCCGGGCCTTCCAAGATA
>JAFAXH010000167.1 GCA_019241085.1 Verrucomicrobiota bacterium
TTGCGATTGGCGGACGCCGCTTCTTCCAGCGCCGCCTCCACGAGCGCGCCGAGCGGCGCGACGAGATATTGCGTGAGCGGACGCACCCGGTCGTGGATGTTCGGCGCGACGAGCGGCGCGGTGGCGTAGCCGCCAAAGACCATCTCCAGTTTCGCGTCAAGATTGTCGATGTAGTGCAGCGCCAGCGCCTCGGGCGTCTTGGGCAGCACGGGCGAGCCAAAGGCCATCTCGCCGTGATGACTGGCGACGAGGTGCAACAGGTGCAGCCGCACGCTCTCACACGCGGGGTCGAGTTTTTTCCAAGCTCCATACGGCTCGCACAGGCGCAGCCGGCGCCAGAGATTGTTGACCAGCTCGATGCCCATGCTGATGTGCCCGAGCAATTCGCCGACCTCGTTGTGTTCGATGCTGAAACCGGTCTCGGCGACATGGTTTTCCCAAAGCTTGCCGCAATCGTGAAAGAGCACGCCGCTGAGCAGCAAATCGCGGTGCAGCCGCGGATACACCGTCGCCAGCGCCGCTGCCGCGCGCATCATGCCGGCGACGTGTTCGACGAGGCCGCCGCGCCGGGCGTGATGGAAAGAGCGCGCTGCCGCCGCCCGCCGGAATCGGTCGCCATAATCGGCCAGGAAAAGTTCCCACACGTAGCGCAGCCGCGGGTCGCGCAAGGATTCCAGGCATTCGAGAATGAATTGAAAATCGGCCTCCTGCTTCGCGCGCAGTTCCGGCGGGCCGGCGAAGAGCGCGCTCTGCTCGCTCGCGCTGAGCACGCGGAAAGTCCACCGCCGCGCCTCCAGCCCGAACGCCGCGTGGTGCCCAAATTCGCCGCTGATCTCGACGCAATGGCCTTCGGCCAAACTTTCGCAGAGCGAATAAATCGCCGAGTCGCTCCACGCCTTGAGGATGACTTTTTCGCGCGAGTCGATGCAATGCACCTCGCGATACGGCTTGCCCTCTTTGGTCGTCTTCGTGACGACGCGCTCGATCTGCACGTGCGACGCCGTGCTGACCGTCTCGCCGCGGAGCGCGAGCGCCTTGAGGTCGGTGAGAGTCAGGGTCTGCATGGTCGGGCGCTTGACCGGAGTTTAGCCGGAAGGTGGGACGAAAAACAATGTCGAAACGCAGATTCGGCAGCTTTCCGTCAGGGCCGCGCGACCCGTTTGCCCCGCCCGACCGGGCGATGTTAGTTTGCGGCGTGATGCCGCTATACAAACGCCGCTCTTTTTTCACAACTCTGGCGCCCGCCGGTGCGTCCGTTTTGCTGTTTGCCGCGCCAGGCGTCAGCAATCGCGCACGCGCGGAGATGCCGTTTCGCATCGAGCCGAACAACCCCGCGACCGAGGCGCAGATGTCCGTCACGCCACGCGGGCTGTTGCAGATCGTCAGCCCCGATACCGCGCAGACTTTCGCGGGCGGCGTGACCACGCGCTTTCTGCTCGAATGGGATCGCCGCGCGCAGGTCTTGCGGGCATTCATCACGTTCACCAATTCGCCTTACCAAAATGACTCCACGTCGCGGCGGGAGGAGCAGTTCCTTTTCCGCCTGCCCGGCGTCGCGCTCGACCCGGCCACCGGCGTCTTTTCCGCGCGCGACCCGCAGGGCCACAATGTGCCCATCGCCGTGCGCGTGCGACGCGGCGGGTTGTTCAGCACCTCCAACGCCGTCGAGCCGACCGCGGGCACGACGATCTACGTTTCCAAAATATCCGGCCGGGTGAAGGTTTCCCTCACCGCGAATCCAAGCGCCGCGGCCGTGGCCGACAAAGCGCAACACTGGGTCATCGACGGCCAGGTCGGCATTCTCTGAAACCGGCGATCCCCGCGGGTGACGTCGCTGCCCAAAGACGGCCAGCCGCCGCCGCGCGCCGAATGCTATTTTATTCGCACCATTCCCCATGAATCTGCCCCGTCCCAACTCCTGCCTGCCCGCGCTCGCTGCGGCCTTGTTATCCCTGGGTGCCATCGCTGGCTTGCCGTCCGCGGCCTTCGGCGCGCAGCCGCTCAGCGCCTTCGAGGCCGCCAAACGCGGCATCGACGCCGCCCGCGCCAGCAAGTGGGACGATGCCATCAAATTCTTTGAGGAAGCCGCCAGGCAGGAGCCGAAAAATCCCGCGCACTACCGCAACCTCGCGCTAGCCTGGCGCAAGAAAAACGATCTCGACAAAGCCCTCGCAGCCTACACCAAGGCGCTCGACATCTCGCCAGACAGCGGCGACGCCGTCATCTATCGCGAGCGCGGCGAAATCTATCTGGCCAAACACAATTATCCCGCCGCCATCGCCGACTTCGACAAGGCCATTGCGGCTAGGAAAAACGACCCGGAGCTTCTTCGTCAACGGGCTTTTGCCTTGCTGGAAACCGGGCAATTCGCCAAGGCGATTGCCGATTACGATGTCGTCGTGAAAGCCAAGCCGGACGACCTCGCGGCGCACACGGGCCGTGCGCTGGCTTGCCGCAAGGCCAACCAGCCCGCCAAGGCGTTGCCCGATCTCGATGCGATCATCCGTCTAAAACCCGACGACGTAAATTCCTACCGGGAGCGCGCCACCGTGCGGGCCAGCTTGAACCAAAACGCCGAGGCCATCGCGGACCTCAACGAAGCCATTCAGCGCAAGCCCGACGACGATGATCTGCTCACCCAACGCGCCGCCCTTTACCTCAAAATCGGCGACGCGCAAAAAGCCATCGCCGATTGCGAAACGGTGCTCGCCCGCAATCCTGACAACAAATACGCCAGCGACCTGCGCAACGCCGCGTATGTGAAGAGCGGCGACCTGGACAAACTCATCGCCACCTACGACGAGGCGCTCAAAGCCAATCCTGCCGATGTCGCCACGCTCCTGCGCCGCGGCTCTGCGCACATGTCGCAGAAAGACTATCGCGCCGCGCTGAGTGATTACGAGGCGGCGCTCAAGATCAAGCCGGAAGATCCTGTCGCGTTGCGGCAGCGGGCATTTGCATTCAGCCGGACGGAGAATTACGACGAAGCGTTGCTTGATTACGACAAGTCGCTCGAACTCAATCCCAAGGACGCGGGACTTTACCGGCAACGCGCCTACGTCAATGCGCGGCTTGGCAACGGCGCCAAGTCGCTGGCGGATTACAACAAAGCCATCGAACTGGCTCCGAATGACTCAGCCGGTTACTTCGGCCGCGCCTCACTCTATGCCAGTGGAAACGAGCCTGAAAAAGCCAAAGCGGATTACAAAAAGGTGATCGAATTGAATGCCGATGCGAACATGGTGAAAGACGCAAAGGAGAAGCTGGCGGCTCTCGAACAGCCGCAATAACCGCACGCGAACTACAATCAAGCTATAGTCGTGGAACCGTGATTCCGCGTTGTCCCATGTATTTGCCCTTGCGGTCGGCGTAACTAATCTCGCAGACCTTCTGCGCTTCCAGAAAGATCACCTGCGCCAATCCTTCGTTGGCGTAAATCTTCGCCGGCAAAGGAGTGGTGTTGGAAATCTCCAAGGTAACGTGCCCCTCCCACTCCGGCTCGAACGGCGTGACATTCACAATGATGCCGCAACGCGCGTAGGTCGATTTGCCCAGGCAGATGGTGAGAATATCCCGCGGGATGCGGAAATACTCGACCGAACGGGCAAGCGCGAAGGAGTTGGGCGGCACGATGCAAACATCGGTGCGCATGTCCACAAACGAACGCTCGTCGAAATGCTTCGGATCGACGACGGTGTTGAAAACGTTTGTGAAGACTTTGAACTCGTCCGACACGCGCAGATCGTAGCCATAGCTCGACACGCCATAGGAGATGAGCGTGTTATCCTCCCCCTGCCCGCTACGGCGCACCTGACCTTCCGCAAACGGCTCGATCATGCCCTGCTCCAACGCCATCTTGCGAATCCAAGAGTCAGGTTGAACGCCCATCGTTTACTTGTCGTTAACCAGCCTTTCAACCCGATCCTCGCAAAGAACTACCACGCCAGCGCGCCGCCGGTCTGGTATTCGGTGACGCGGGATTCAAAGAAGTTCTTCTCCTTGCCCAAGTCGATGGTCTCGCTCATCCACGGGAACGGATTGCGACTGCCATACTTGGTCGGCAGACCAATGCGTTCCAAACGTCGGTCGGCAATGTATTGCACATACTCACGGAAGAGTTCGGCGTTGAGGCCAAGTATCCCTTTCGGCAAACAATCCTGCGCGTAAGCAATCTCCAGCTCGACGGCACGCTCGATCATCTGGATGATCTCCGCCTGCAACTCCGGCGTCCAGGCTACTGGATTCTCGCTCACGATTCCGTTGATTAAATCCGCGCCGAAGGCGAGGTGCGTGCTCTCGTCACGCATGATGTATTCAAACTGCTCGCAGATGCCTACCATGCGATTCTGGCGTTTGAAGGACAGAATCATTACGAACCCGCTATAGAAGAAAATCCCTTCCATGATGACATAGAAGCCGACTAGGTTCTTCAGGAACTTCTGCACTCCCTCGACGCTGTCCGTCGAGAAATTCGGGTCCATCAAGTCAGCCGTCAGCGTCATCTCGAAGGCATCCTTTTCATTAATCGAATTTACTTCGTGATACATGTTGAAAACCTCGCGCTGATCGAGCGAAAGGCTTTCGACAATGTAATGAAACGTGTGCGTATGCACCGCTTCTTCAAACGCCTGCCGCAGCATGTATTGACGGCATTCAGGATTCGTGACGTGCTTGAAGATCGCCAACACGATATTGTTCCCAACCAAACTCTCGGCCGTCGAGAAAAAGCCGAGATTCCGCATGATGACGCGCCGCTCATCGTCGTTGAGTCGGTTGGATTTCCATAACTCAATGTCCCGCTGCATGGGAACTTCGGTCGGCATCCAGTTGTTGGCGCAACCGTTGAGATAGTGTTCCCAGGCCCATTGATATTTGAGGGGCATGAGTTGATTCACATCGACAGCGCGACAGTTGATGAGCCGCTTGTCTTCCGCATTGATCCTTTTAGCCAGATCATGCAAACGTGGGCGTTCGGTGGTAGTATTGCAGCAGGACATGTGAGTATATGGTTTGTGGCGATACAGACTAGGTGGAAATCTGCATTGACTATGCTGGGTTCAGGCTCCTTAAGTGGTTTAGCGAGCTATCCGGAGCTACGACCCGAGCCTATTGAGGCGTGATTTGCCGTCCGGGCGGCGTCTGTGGTTGCTGTCCCTGTGCCGGCGGCTGGGGAGGGTTGCGGATCGTGTTAAAGGTTGCCTCAATGAGCTGCTTACCTTGCTCACCGTTGTTGTGGTAGATTGCCGTCATGGTCTGAATCGTGTTTGCGGCAGGTCCAGCGAAGGTGAACTGGCAGTCGATCACGTCGCACTTATTCAGTGCAAAGGGACCGAAGCCGAGAACGACGAAGCGACAGTTGCGAAACTGACAATTTTCGTATTCGTGAAAATCGAGGATGACTTCTTGGTTGCTAAAATCGTGTTCAACTATTTTCATGGTGCGGTTGTAAGGTGAAGCAATGACTGACTAGGTTTGGTTAGCGCGGCTTTGAGCGATTTTTTGTAGATAAACTCGTCCCTAACCGCAGCGCGAACGCAACCGTTAGCGTTGTTTCAAGAGACAAGCAAGCTACTGGCAACTCTCGCAAGTGGGGTCAAGAATGCTGCAAGCTTTCACCGCGGTTGCTGGCTCAGGTGAGGGCGTCACGTTATCGGGCACGGCGCTGACAGAAGGCGCCGGCTGACGCGCGATCTGCACCTCGGCACTGGCGCTCCGGCTCTTCATCCAGCGCGGTTGCACGCCCCGGCGGTTCACGTCGAGCGTGCTCTTTTCGATCTGGGTCGCCGCCAATGTGCGCAAATAATAGGTGGTCTTCAATCCTTTCTGCCAGGCGAAGTGATACATGTCACTGAGCTTTCGTCCGTTGGGAGCTGAAAGGTAGAGATTGAGCGATTGTCCCATGTCGATCCACTTCTGCCGCCGGCTGGCGCATTCGATGAGCCAGCGCGGCTCGATCTCGAAGGCCGTGCGAAATACTTCTTTAATGTCGTCGGGAATACGGTCGATCTCCTGGATCGTGCCATCGTAATACTTCAGGTCGGCGACCATTTCGGCATCCCAAAGATCGAGTTTCTTCAAAGCTTCCACCAGATAAGTGTTAATGTTGGCGAATTCACCGCTCAGGTTGGATTTCGCGAACAGATGCTTGTAGGCAGGTTCAATCGACTGGGAGACGCCGCTGATGTTGGAGATCGTCGCCGTCGGCGCAATGGCCATAGTATTCGAGTTCCGCATTCCATTTGCTCGAATGGCAGCGCGGACTTTCTCCCAATCCAGCGTTTGCGAACGGTCGATCCTAGTAAACTCTTCGCCGCGCTCCTCCGTTAATAGTTGGATGGTATCTATCGGCAATAAGCCGCGGTCCCACTTTGAACCTTGGTAAGTGGCATAGGCGCCCCGCTCGCGCGCGAGTTCCGTGGAAGCCAGGATGGCATGGTAGCTGATGAGTTCCATCGCGCGGTCGGCGAACTCCACCGCGGCCTCGCTGGCATACGAAATATTAAGCTTATACAGGGCGTCTTGAAATCCCATGAAGCCAAGACCGACCGGGCGATGACGCAGGTTTGCGTTGCGCGCTTCTTTGACGGGATAGAAGTTGATGTCGATCACATTATCAAGCATGCGCATGGCGGTGTAAACGGTGTTCGCCACCAGTGCAGCGTCGAGCCGGCCATCGATGATGTGTTCGGCCAGATTGATGGAACCGAGGTTACAGACAGCGATCTCGTCGGCGCTGGTATTGAGCAGAATCTCCGTGCAGAGATTGGAGTTATGCACCACGCCGACGTGATCCTGTGGTGAACGCAGGTTCGACGGGTCTTTGAAGGTCAGCCACGGATGACCCGTTTCAAAGAGCATCGTCAGCATCTTGCGCCAAAGCGTGACAGCTTCAACGCGGCGATGCAGCGGCAGATCGCCACGGTCGGCCATCGCTTCGTATTGAAGGTAACGTTGCTCGAAGGCGCGGCCGTAGAGTTCGTGCAGGTCGGGGCAATCGCTGGGATTGAACAAAGTCCAGTGCTCATTGCGTAGCACGCGCTTCATGAACAAATCGGGTATCCAGTTCGCCGTGTTCATGTCGTGCGTGCGTCGGCGCTCGTCGCCAGTGTTCTTGCGTAGCTCGAGGAAGTCTTCGATGTCGAGGTGCCAGGTTTCGAGGTAAGCACACATGGCGCCTTTACGCTTGCCGCCTTGGTTGACGGCAACGGCGGTGTCGTTGGCTACCTTAAGAAACGGCACGACGCCCTGGCTTTCGCCGTTGGTGCCATGAATGTGCGCGCCGGTGGCTCGCACGTTAGTCCAGTCGTTGCCTAGTCCACCAGCCCACTTGGATAGCTTGGCGTCATCGGAGATGACTTTGAAGATATGCTCCAAGTCATCCATCACGGTGCTCAAATAGCAGCTCGATAGTTGAGGGTGCAGCGTGCCGCTATTGAATAGAGTCGGCGTAGAAGAGCAGAAGCGCATCGACGAGAGGAGTTCGTAGAACTCAATGGCGCGTTCGTTCTTCTGTGCATTCTCCAACACCGCGAGACCCATCGCGACGCGCATCCAGAAATATTGTGGCGCTTCGATGCGCCGGCCTTTCTCATGGATCAAGTAACGATCATAGATCGTCTGGATACCCATGTAGTTAAACCTTTGATCTCGTTCGGGACGCAACGCGGCGGAGATTTTGTCGAGATCAAAGGTAAGCAAGCTACTATCGAGTCGGCCGAGATCGACGCCGAGTTTAATGTAGTCCGCAAAGTGCGCGCGCAGCCGCTCGGCCACGCCGATGCTGGCGTCTTCGGCGGGTGGGCAGACTTCTTCGTAAATGACATTGAGCAACAAGCGCGCGGCGACAAAGCTGTAGGCTGGGTCGCGCTCGACGCGCGCTTTGGCGGCGAAGATCATCGCTTTGTCGATCTCGGCGGGCGTGACGCCGTCATAGAGATTTTGGAGCGTCTCCTCGGCCATCTCGCGCCAGTCGGTGCGGTCTTCAAAGCCGGCGCAGGCGCGGATGAGCGTCCGGCGGATGCCTTGGGGATCAAGCGGCTCGGTGACGCCGTCGGGCAGCGTGATGCGGAGCCGCGGGCCGGCGGTCGGCAGCGTGACGGTGGCGTCTTCGGAGTCGCGCAGCAGGCGCGCTTTTTTTCGTTCTTCGCGGTAAAGAATGTAGGACCGGGCGACGGCGTGCTGGCCGCTGCGCATGAGTTCGCTTTCGACCAAATCCTGGATCAGCTCGATCTCGAGTTCGCGGCCTTCGGCGGCCAGTTTGAGGGCGCGCTCGGTGACGGCGGCGGTGAGAAAATGCACGTTGGCGCGCAGGTCTTCGGGCAGCGCACCGTCGAGCGAAAGCCCCAACACGTCGCGAAACGCGCTCTCCAGAGCCAGGGCGATGCGCGCTTCGTCGAATGGCGCCAGCCGGCCGTCGCGTTTGCGGACGAGGAAATGCTCGGTTTGCGGCGGGACCGGGATCTGGAGATCGAGTTGCGGCTGGATTTCGGAGAAGGACATAGGATCGACGGTTGGGTTGGCAAAAAAAGGCGACGAGCGCGCGGCGAAACTTGGTAGAGTCGGAACTTTGGGGGGTGGAGTTGCGCAACCGGCCAGCGGCAGTTGTTAATAGAGATGCTTTGTTCCGTCGGCCAGCCTCTCGGCGCGTGCTCGCGCGGAAGCTGACCGACTTACTTATTCACAAAACATTCACGATTTATTCACTACCGCTAGTATATTTTTTCGAGCTGACGCCCTACAGGTTGCGGTTTGAATCGAAAACCAAATCCACCCCGGTCGGCAAGATTTTTCTGCGAAACGGCGCATTTTGTTGCCAAATCGCCGGGGTTGAGGCGCTTCTGCGCGCGCAAAAATAAGCGCCTCGGACAAGGGTGAATCCCTTGAAAATTTCTGCCTTCTGCCGACGCCGAAAACTGCGTGCCTGAAGCGTGAGAAAACACCGTGGCGAGCGGCTGGCTTCGCTTTAAATTTCGTCACCCAGCCGCCGGTCGAGCACGATATAATTCCGCACGTAATCGCGCACGGCAGCGGCGAGCGCGGTGACCCGGCACTCGGGCCAGGCGGCGCGCAGCCGCGCGATGTCGGCTTGCGTGAAATACTGGTATTTGCCGCGCAACGTGTCCGGCATTTCGATGAACTCGATGTGCGGCTCGCGGTCGAGCGCGCTGAAGATCGCGCTGGCCAAGGTCAGCCAGGTGTTGGCTTCGCCACTGCCAAGGTTGAACAAGCCGTTGGCGTCCGGATTTTCGGCGAGGGCGAGGGTCATGTTGACGGCGTCTTTGACGTAGAGAAAATCGCGGCGCTGCTCGCCGTCGGCGTAGTCGGGATGGTAGCTTTTGAAGAGCTGCACGCGGCCCGTTTCCACGATCTGGCCGTAGGCTTTGTGGACGAGCGAACGCATGTCGCCTTTGTGCCCCTCGTTTGGTCCGAAAACGTTGAAATATTTCAAGCCCACGATGCGGTCGAGCAGGCCGTGACGCCAGGCGTGCAGGTCGAAAAGGTGTTTCGAGTAGCCATACATGTTCAACGGACGCAGCCGCGGCAGGTTTTGCGCTGGCTCGGCGTCGCTCATGCCGGCGGAGCCGTCGCCGTAGGTCGCCGCCGAGGAAGCATAAACGAAACGCGCGCCGCGCCGCTGCGCCCAGCCGGCGAGTGTGCGGGTGTATTCAAAATTATTGCGAATGAGGTAGGCGGCGTCGCGCTCGGTCGTGGCCGAGCAGGCGCCGAGGTGAAAGACGCAACTGACCATGCCCAAGCCCGGATCGTCCGCCTGGACGCGGCGCAACAGTTCGTCGGCTTCGAGGTAATCGTCGAAGCGCAGCGGCACGAGGTTTTTCCATTTCTCGTCCTGCCCGAGAAAATCGGCGACGATAATGTTTTCGCAGCCGCGCCGGTTGAGTTCCCAGACGAGCGCGCTGCCGATGAAGCCGGCGCCGCCGGTGACGAGAATTTTGCCGAGCAAGGGAGAAAAGCTCATGGGCGGTGTGCGTGAGTTTTTTTTACAACCAAGACAACTGGGCGGGCACGGCGTCGATCAAGCCGTGCGCGTGAAGCAAGCGGGCGTATTCCGCGATCGCCTTTTTTTCGTCCGCGCCGAGACGATAGCGGATGCATCGCGTGAGATAAAATTCCGGAAAACCTTCGGGATATTGTCCCGTCGCCTCGGCCGCGGCGATGATTGCTTCGCGGCGGTCGCTGCCAGCCTGACGCCACGCGCGCAAGGCGTCGGCCACGAGCGGCGCGCGCGGCACACCGGCGCGCACGAGCCAGGCGGCAAAGACGAACGGCAGGCCGGTGGCGAGTTGCCATTGCTCGCCGAGGTCGAAGAAGCGGCAGCCGGCGGCGGTTTGCGTTTGCTGTGTGCGGAAGGCGATGGCCTGATCGCCGATGAGCAACACGCCCTCGCCGGGCGCGGGCGCAGCGAGCGGCGGCGCGTCCGACGCCGGCGGCAGCGGCGCGTATTGCGGCTGGTAGCCGTGAAACTCGGCCAGCAGCACGCGCAGGAGATTGACCGAAGTGCGCGAAGCCGGGTCGAGCCAGATCCGTCGCACGTCGGCGAGGTGACCGCGATAAGCCAGAAACACGCTGTAAACCCGGCCGCGGCAGGCGATGGCGACATCGTCCACGACGCGATAATTTGCCGGCTGCCGCAGCAGCTCGAACGTCGGGACCAATCCCACGTCGAGCCGGCCGGCGGCCAGTTCATCGGCCAGCGTCGCGGGATGCTGAAAGGTGACGCGTGCCTCGTGCCCGTGGATGAGCGGCCGGGAATTGAGGTAACGCACGCAGCCGACGCGCAATTCGCGCGGCAACTCGTCGGCGTGCGCAGCAGCGGCGGTCGTCACGTTTATTCAAACGGTGGCCAGAGCCGGCTCGGCGGCGCGACGGCGCGCGGTGGAGGCGATGACGCGGTAGTGCGAATCGCGCTGGCGCGGCACGCGGCCGGCCTCGCGGATGGTGCGTTCGAGCACGGCGACGGTTTGTTCCTGCGGCGTTTGCGCGCCGGCCATGTGGAAGATTTTTTCCTCCATGATCGTGCCGTGCAAATCGTCCGCGCCGTAGGCCAGCGCCGTTTGCGCGAGCGGCAGGCCGGTGGCGACCCAATACGCCGTCAAGTGCTGGATGTTGTCGAGAAACAAGCGGCACACGGCGTAGTTGCGCAGCTCCTCGAAGCCCGTGGCGCGCACGATGTCGCGCAGTTCGCGCGTCGTGCCTTCGGGATGAAACGCATACGGAATGAAGCCAGTGAAACCGCCCGTCTCGTCCTGCAATTCGCGCAAGCGACGCAGGTGATCGACGCGTTGCGCGTGCGTCTCGACGTGGCCAAAGAGCATCGTGCAAGTCGAGCGCCCGCCCATGCGATGCCAGGTGCGATGCACGTCGAGCCATTCCTCGGCCGTTTCCTTGCCGCGGCAGATGCGGTCGCGCACGCCGGGATCAAAAATTTCCGCGCCGCCGCCGGTGAGCGAGCCGAGGCCGGCGTCGCGCAATTCGGCGAGCGTGTCGGCGATGGTTTTTTTGAAAATGCGTTTTGCCAGGTGCCGGATTTCGATGGCGGTGAACGCCTTCAGGTGCAGCGCGGGATCGAGCGCCTTCAATTCGCGCAACAAATCCAGATACCACTCGCCCGGCAGCGTCGGGTGCAGACCGCCGACCATGTGGATTTCGGTAATGCCGTCGCCGAGTGCGCCGCGGACGGTGGCCACGATTTCGGGGATGCTCTTTTCCCAGGCGTGCGGATCGCGCTTGCGCGCGGCGAAGGCGCAAAACTGGCAGCTCAGGATGCAGATGTTGGAATAATTGATGTAACGGTTGAGCAGATACGTCGCCGTATCGCCGTTGAGCCGCGCGCGGGTGATGTCGGCCAGCGCGCCGAGCGCGTTGAGGTCGCGGCTGGCAAAGAGCGTTAAGGCCTCGGCTTCGGACAGCCGCGTGCCGGCGGAGACTTTTTCGTGGATCGGCCGCAATTCGCGCGGCAACAAAGCGGGGATCATGAGCGGAAACGGCACGGCATCGCCCGGCGGAAATGCTGAGGGCTTGTGAAAGATTTCACAAGGGAAACGTTCGCCCAAACTGCCCCGGATGCAAGGCGTTCCGGCGAGTGGACGACCCTCCCACGTCGAAAAGAAAATTTGGAACCACGTCGCCCTGCCGCAGTTATATTTGCCATGTTCACTCAGGCCGAGACTGGCGCGCTGCTGCCCGGTTTTCGGCCTGCCGCTGTTGCCTTTTTCATGGAAACCGATCCCCGCCGATCCCCGCCCGCGGCGTCGGCCGCCGAAGCGCAGGATATCGCCTGGATGCAGCGGGTGCGGGCCGGCGACCGCGCGGCGTTTGCGGAGTTGGTGGAATGCCACCACGGGCGCGTCGTCGGCACGGTGGCGCGGATGCTCGGCGCGGATGCGGCGGCAGACGCCGAGGACATCGCGCAGCAGGTGTTTTTGCGGATTTGGAAATCGGCCGCGCGCTACGAGCCGACGGCGAAGTTCACCACCTGGCTCTACACGATCACGCGCAACCTGGTCTTCAACGAACTGCGCCGGCGCAAAAACCGGCCGATGTTCAGCCTCGACGCGCTGGCGTCCGGCGGCCACGCGGCTGGCAACCACGACGCCGGCAACGACAATTATTCGCGGAGCGAAGACCACACTGCCGTCGCGCCGGACGCCACGTTGATGGAGAGCGAATTGCAGGACGCCATCGACGCCGCCATCGACGCGTTGCCGGAGGCGCAACGGCTAGCGCTCGTCCTGCGCCGTTACGAAGAATTGAGCTACGAAGAAATCGCCGACGTGCTCGGGCTGACCATGCCCGCGGTGAAAAGCCTGCTCTTCCGCGCCCGCACAGAATTGCGCGAAAAGCTCGCGCGCTATTTGCACGACGACTAAGCTGGCCGGCTGCTTTTCTTTTATGACGCAACGCCTGCCGCAAGAAGAAATGGTGCTCTGTGTGCGCCGCCAGTTGTTCGATGAACTCGGCTCATTTCAAGGATTGAACTTCGAGGTCGAGCGCTACTTGCCGGCGTTCTTGGCGCGGAAAAACAATGGTTTCCTACCGCGCGCGCAAGCGGAGAACGATCCGAGTTTTAAGCAGCTCATTCCCTACGTCCTGCTCGTCCACGCGGGCCGCGTGCTGCACTATGTCCGCGGAAAAAAAGGCGGCGAAAGCCGGCTCCACGCCAAAGGCTCGGTCGGCGTCGGCGGCCATTTGAACGACAGCGACGAGAGCCTTTTTTCCTGGGACGAAACCGCCTACCGCGCCGGCGTCGCGCGCGAGGTCGCCGAGGAGTTGAACCTGCAAACCAGCTACCGCGACAACATCCGCGCGTTGCTCAACGACGATTCGAACGAGGTCGGCCGCGTCCATCTCGGCGTCGTGCATGTTTTCACCTTGGAAACCGACCGCGTCGCGCGGCGGGAAAATGCGCTGACTCAGATTGGTTTTCTCACGCCGGACGAGTTGCGCGCGCGTCGCGATTCGCTGGAAACGTGGTCGCAGCTTTGCGTCGATGCGCTTGCTCGTTTGCTCGACTGCGCGTAACGAATCGCTGTCGTTCCCCTCGCCGCCACATGCCGCTGACTTTTCTCCATTTCCGTGCTGGCTCCATGTCCTTGGCCGCAGCGCTCCTGCTTGGTGTCGCCAGCGTTGCCCTGGCCCAAAACGACAGCCCCGCTGCCTCCGCTGCGCCCACGCCGCATTTCGAGCAACCCGGTCCGCCTTATCCCGAAGCCGCCTTGCCAACCCACGATTCCGGGACCGTTACCCTGCGCGTCACTTATCCAAAGGACGGCCTGCCGTTGAACGTGGAGATCGCGAACTCTTCCGGCTCGGCGCTGCTGGACAACAGCGCCGCCGACTTTGTGCGCAGCCACTGGCGCAGCCACGGATTGTCGGCCGTGCTCACGCATGACACCAAGATTAACTTTTATCCTCCGCCCGACCCGACCGCGCCGGTTTCCTTCACCGAGTTTCCCGAAGGCATGACGCTGGACGAGCGCAAAAATGTGCTCTTCTGGCGGGCGGTGCCTTCGGTCAGTTCGATGATCGTTGACCAAAAAATCGACGGCGCCATCGCCCGCGCCCGTGAGGTGGTGAGCGCCTACGCCAAGCTCGACACGCGGGATTTCAGCGCGCCCGTCTCCGTGCTGCAAGGCGTGCTCACCAACTTCGCGACGATTGTCGAGACGCACGAGGTCGGCGTGGTCGTCGCCAGAAACGACGGCGGCGAACCGAATGTGCTCACTCTCTCCGTGCCGCCGGAGCGCGTGCCCGGCATCGTGCGGCTCTTGCAGAAGGCCACCACCGCGGCCACCGCGGACTTGCGCGCCGCGGCCGTTTCGCTCAACCCGCCACAGACTTCGGAGGAAACCGCCACGCTGGCGATCGCGCTGAGAAAGCTCGATGCCGACGTCACCGGGCTGGTCGTCAAAGCGCTCGCGGCCCCGCCGCCCTCGGTCGCCAGCCCGTCGCCGGCTGACGCGACGCGGCGCTGACGATTTCGTTTTTTCTTTAACCCAACATCCGCCGCAGCGTGCGGCTGGCGTCGCAAAATTCCTCGGCCGTCGCCCGTGCGCGGCGCGAGAGCGCGGGCCAGTCGCGCACCACGCGCGCCAGCGTCTCGCGCGCCTCGTCGGGCGTGCGGATTTCAAAAAAACCGGAGTCCGGCGGCAGGTGCCGGCTCACTCCGGCGTCTTCGGTGACGACTGGCCGGCCGGTCGCCAGAAACGCCACCGCGCGGTCGCTCATCCAGCCCGAGCGCCAGAGGCAGTCCACGCCTTTGATCGTGGTGAACTCGCCGCTCGCGCTCGCCAGATACCGCCGGTAAGCCCAGGGCGACCTGGCAACATCGTGCGGCTCGACGACGCGCCAGCCGAGCGCGCGCAACCGTTCCGGCTCGCCGTCGCCTGCGGCAAAGTTCATCGCCAGCTCCAGCTCGATGCCCGGCAGTTGGCGCGGCAGTTCGAGGAACGGCTGAAACTTTGCGCCCTTCGACCGATCCACCCAGCCGTTTTCCACCACGATGTTGTTCACCCAATACCATTGCCCAATCGTGGTAAAGCGCGGCACGCGCGGCGGCGGACGCACTGCGTGCAGCGCCGGATCAACGAGCGGAAAAAACGTCTGCCAGCGCAAGCCGTTCGTCGGCATCTGGCAATCCGCCGCGCCCATGTTCAGGCCGATGGTCCAGAACTCGTGGTGGTGCGATTGTCCCATCTCCAAGCCCTGGCTCATCCAGTAGGAAATCTCCGTCGGATCGAGGTCGCAAAAGATGCGCCGCTCGAAACGTTCCAGCAGCGCCGGGTGCAAGGAATAGCTCAGATTGAGCAGCACGTTTGGCCCGGCGAGGCGCGCCTCGATCTCGGCGCGGCTCTTGCCGTAAAAGCGCATCGTCTTGAAGTCGTGCTCGTCGGCTTGTGGATTTTGATAGAGCACGCACCAGCGGCCTTCCAAGCCGTGCTGCCGCATGCGGTCGGCGAACGTTCGCAGGCAGGCGCGGTCATAGTCTGGCCCCTCTTTGGTGGCTGGCAAATGCTCCAACCAAATGAAATCGCGCCCGAGCTTTTTCAGCCCAAGCGCCCATTGTAACGGCACGGAGAAATTGCCGCCGCCGAGCCGGTATTTCGCTGCAAAACCGCAGCCGAGGAAAATGGTTTCTGCCGCCATGAAAAAATTGCGCGGAGCGCGCCGTCCGATTCGTTGTCGGCGAAGAGAGCGCCCGTCTCGACGGGATGCAAGTTTCAATCGTCCGCCGTCTCAGCCGCCCGCGCGGGCAAAATCACAAATTGAGACAAATCCTCGCGGGCAACCACTTGCGAATTACCAAGCATGATCTCACTACTTCTCGCCTCCACGATGATTGTTCCTATGTTGGCCGCGGCAGGTTGGGCGTTCCTGGTCTGGCTGTGCGGTGGCGGCTTTGGGCTGGCGGTCGTCGTATTCATCGTCCTCAAATTGGTGGGACGTTGATCCTACCCCGAGCCGCCGGCTCCGCGCGGAGCTGGCGGCTCAGCGCACGATTTCGACGGGGCAGCCTTTGGGCAAGGCTTGGAGAAAAGCGCGCCCGTAGGCTTTCGTCACCAAGCGACTGTCGAGCACCGCGACGATGCCGGTGTCCGACTTCGTCCGAATCAAGCGGCCGACGCCCTGGCGGAAACGCAGGATCGCCTCGGGCAGCGAGTATTCGCTGAATGGATCGCCGCCGTTTTTTTTAATCAATTCGCAGCGCGCCTCGGTCAACGGACTGTCCGGCGGCGCGAAGGGCAGCTGCGTGATGATGACATTGCCGAGCGCGTCGCCCGGCACATCCACGCCGCTCCAAAAACTCTCCGTGCCAAAGAGCACGCTTTCGCGGTCGGCCTTGAATTCATCGAGCATCCGCCGCCGGCTCAAGCTCTCGCCCTGCACGAGCAGTTGCCAGCCGCGTTCGCGAAAAAACGTGTCGCGCATCCGCGCCGCCAGCGCCTGCATCTGCCGGTAGCTCGTGAAGAGCACGAACGCCCGGCCTTTGCTGAGATCGAGATAACGCGCCGTCTCGCGCGCGAGCGCCTCGTCGTAACCGAGCGAGCGCGCCTCGGGCATCCGCGCGGCGACATAGACTTTCATCTGCTTTTTGAAATCAAACGGGCTGCCGATCTGCACCGCATCGACCTCCTCGCCGTCCGCGCCGACCCGCTCGCGGAAATAGCCAAGCTCGCTGCCGCCGACTGCCAGCGTCGCGCTGGTGAAAATCACGCTGCGGCCTTCGCGAAAGAGCAGCGGACGCAGCAGCACGGAGACATCGACCGGCGCGGCGTTGAGGGAAAAAAACGACTCGGTCTTGCCCGTTTTCTCGACCCAATAAACGTAGTCTTCCGCGCCCTGCCGCAGGAACGTCGCCACGCCCTCGCGCATCGCACCGAGCCGCCGCGCCACGTCGGCCAGTTCCGCGCGCGTCGGCTCGTCGGCCAGCGTGCGTGCCGTCTCGGCGACCTGCGCGCGCAAGGCGTCGAGACCGCTGCTGAGCGTGTCGGGCACGAGTTCCGGCTCGCGCACCCGCGCCTCGCGGCCGGCGCGTTTGAAGTCCGCCGCCTGCCCGACGCGGTCGAAAAATTTTTCCGTTTCTTCGAGCACGTTCGTCGTCCGCCGCACGCCCTCGGCGTCGCGCAACACGCTCCAAAGTCCCTTCTTCGTCCGCGGATTATAAAGCCGCCCAAGGGTCGCCCGCAGGCCGAACTGGCTGACGCCCAACCCGAGCTGTTTTGCCGCGACCGCCTCGACCGTGTGGGCTTCGTCGAAGATGGCAAAATCGTCGTCGAAGAGCAGACCCTCCGGCCGCTTCGTTTTGTCCTTCGTTTCCTTTTCGCTGGCCACGTCTTCCTCGCCCGCGAGCGTCGCGGCGAGCAGGGTGAAAAAGAGCGCGTGATTGAGCACGACGACATCCGCCTGGGCCACGCGGCGGCGGGCGTTTTGATAAAAACAGCCGCTCTCGGGTCCGCACGATTTCGGCGTGCAGATGTGCGATTCCGAGCAGACCTGGCTCCAGACGTGATGGCTCGGCTCGCGCGGCAAATCGCTCAAGCTGCCGTCGCGTGTTTTTAAACTCCACAGATAAACGCGGTCCAGCTCGCTCGCTTCCGGGCCGGTGAAAAGTTCCGCCGTGCCCTGCCGCGCCCGCGCCAGCCGGCGTGGGCAGAGATAATTTTGCCGGCCCTTGAACAGCGCGGTTTCAAACTCGTCCGGCAGCAATTTTTGCAAAATCGGCAGGTCTTTGTAGATGAGCTGCTCCTGCAAATTGATCGTGTGCGTCGAGACCAGCGCCTTGCGTTCGTTCTCCAGCGCGAACAAGACCGCCGGCGCGAGATAAGCGAGCGACTTGCCCACGCCCGTGCCCGCCTCCGCGACGAGGTGGCGGCCGGTCGCCAGCGCGCGCGCGACCGCGCCGGCGAGGCGTTCCTGCTCGGCGCGGTATTCAAAATTCTTCGCCCGCGACATCAACCCGCCCGGCGCAAAAATCGCCCGCGCGCGCGCGACCAAACTCGCGCCGTCTTCGTCGAAGTGTTCACGCAAAGCGATCATCGGGAGAGGTTGATGGTTGAGGGTTGATGGTTGATAGAACGAGCCAAACCACGCTCGCGCAGCTAGCCTTTCCATCAACCATCAACCCTCAACCATCAACTCCCCTTGCGCCTGCTCGACCTCCATCTTTTGCGCTCGTTCGTGCTGCCGTTTGTGTATTGCGAAGCCGGCTTTTTCGCCGTCTGGCTCATCGCCGATCTCGTTTCCAACGTGCAGGATTTCATCGACGCCCAGGTGTCGCCGCTCGCCATCGCCGGCTTTTATTTTGGGCAACTGCCGGCCATCGCCATCATCGTGCTGCCGATCGGTTTGCTGCTGGCATTGCTCTATTGCCTGAGCCGGCTTTCGCAAGCCAACGAGATCATCTCGATGCTGGGCGCGGGCCTGAGTCTCGGGCGGGTGCTGCGGCCATTTTTCGCCGTCGGCCTGGCGATCACCGCGCTCAGCGGATTTTTGAATTACAAACTCGCGCCGCACGCCGAAGCCCGCCGCGAGACGGAGCTGGCGGAATTGGAAGCCGGCAACGGCAAGCTGGAAAAGCGCGCCTACACTTATGGCTATTTGTTTCACAACCGCACCGACAACCGGCTGTGGTTCGTGCAAAAAATGCCGACCGACTGGCGGCAGCCGCTGGTGGGCTTGCAAGTCGTGCAGCAGGATGCCGCCGGGCGCATCACCGACAAACTCTACGCCGGGCAGGCGACCTACGAAGCCGCCGCGCACGCGTGGCATTTCGGCGGCGGCACGCGGCTGGCGCGCTTCGACGCGAACGGCGATCTGCGCGACCAGGTTTTCCCGGAGGAAACCACCATCGACTACTGGAGCGAGACGCCCGACCGCATCGCCAGCTCGGTGCTGCAAGCCGAGCATCTCTCCGTGCCCGAACTGCATCATTATTTGCGGATCAACTCCGATTTCACGCACCCGCAGCTCGCGCCGTTTCGCACGTATCTCGACTATCGCCACGCCTTGCCGTGGGAATGCCTCGTCGTCGTCTTTGTCTCCGCGCCGCTGGGCATCGTCTATTCCCGGCGCAACGTTTTTGCCGGCGTCGCCGGCGCCATCGGCATCTTCTTTCTTACGCTGTTTCTGACCAACCTCTGCCTCGCGCTCGGCCGCGGCGACCGCATCCCGCCGTTCTGGGCCGCGTGGACGCCGAACCTGCTCTTCTTCGTGGTCGGCGCGGTGCTCCTGCGCATCCGCGCGCTGAACCGCGACCGGCTGCCGCGCACTTGGGACGAGTTGCGCTCGTTTGTTTTAACGCGTTAGGGTCCATTCTTCGTCGCCTGCTGGCGGCCCACGATGCTCACCGACTGGCACATCCAAGCGCGCGCGAATCGCTGCGCCGTCACGGGACGCGAATTCGCCGACGGCGAGATTTTTTTCACCCTGCTCGACCGTGACCCGGCCACCAGCGCCTTCGCCCGCCGCGACCTGTGCCGCGAAGCCTGGCAGCAGTTGCGCGCCGACCCGGCCGCGCCGCAGCCGTTTTCGTATTGGCGCACCAAATACACGCCGCCTCCGCCGCCGGCACCCGAGCCGTTGCCCAAGGAAAACGCCGAGCACCTGCTGCGGCGTTACCTGCAATCCGGTCAGCACCCACGCGCGTGCTACATCCTGGCTTTGATGCTGGAACGCAAACGCCTGCTGCGCCCGGTCCACGCGCCCACCGCCGGCAACGCCGCGCAGACGCCGCGCCTGCTGACTTACGAGCACGCCAGGACGGGCGAAGTGCTGCTCATCCCCGATCCGGAATTGCGCCTCGATCAAGTCGAGGAAGTGCAACGCGAAGTCGCCGAATTGCTCCAGCCGGCGTCGGTCCCGGTAACGGCGTCTGCGCATTGAGCACAGCAGATTTTTAACACAGAGGCAGAAGAGACGGCGGCACCGAGAAACACAGAGAGCAGAAGTTTTTTGTTTTATGGAAAAAACCCATCCGCCCTCTTTTCTGCCTCGGTGCCCTCTGTGTTAAAATAACCCCACTTCCCCGCCCCGCCATGTCACCGCCCACAAATTTCCCGCTCTTCCTCGCCCCGATGGCCGGCGTCACCGACTCCGTCTTTCGCCAGATTTGCAAGCGCTACGGCGCGGACGTGCTGACCACGGAATTTGTCTCCGCCGACGGCATTCTTCATCGCAACGAGCGCACCGCGGAATACGTCGATTTTGACCCGACCATCGAGCGTCCGCTCGGCGTGCAGCTCTTCGGCGGCGATCCGGAAAAAATGGCCGCAGCCGCCCGCGCCGTGCTCGATTGGAAACAGCCCGATTTCATTGACCTCAACTTCGGTTGCCCCGTCAACAAAGTCGTCGCCAAAAACGGCGGCTCCGCGCTCCTGCGCGATTGCCCGTTGCTCGAACGCGTCGCCACCGCCGTCGTGCGCGCCGTCGCCGCCAACGCGCCGGGCGTGCCCGTCACCGCGAAGATTCGCCTCGGCTGGGACCATGAAAGCATCAACGCTCCCCGCGTCGCGCGCCTGCTCGAAGCCGTCGGCATCCGCCGGCTCGCCGTTCACGGTCGCACCCGCGCGCAGAGCTACAGCGGCGAGGCCGATTGGGAGCGCATCGCCGAAGTGGTCGATGCCTTAAACATCCCCGTCATCGGCAACGGCGACCTCGCCAGCGCGGCCGATGTGGCCCGCCGGCGCGCGGCGATCCCGCGGCTCGGCGGCGTGATGATCGGCCGCGCGGCCATGAGCGCGCCGTGGATTTTTTCCCAAACGAAAACGTTTCTCGCCACCGGCGAAATCCTCCCGCCGCCATCGCTGGAAACCCGCTGGGCGCTCATCCGCGAGCATTGCCGGCTCAACGCGCTGCGCTGGCGCCGCGGCGGCGAGCGCGCCGCGATGAGCGGGATGCGCGCGCGCCTCATGGCCTATACCCGCGGCATGGACGGCTCGCGCGCGTTGCGCGAAAAACTCGCCCACGTCGTCAGCCTCGCCGAACTCGACGACATCGCCGCCGCGCACCTGCGCCAGACGGCAGCCGCGGCGATTTGAACGCAGTGGGTTACTGCCCGCTGAGCAAGGCTTGCACGGCGGTCTGCGCATTGATCAAACCGAAGCCATCCACGCGGGAGTAGCCGGTGCCCACCGTGTTGCTCAGCACCGTGCTGCTGGTGATCGGCTTCTTCGATGCGCCGCGCCGCACCACCGCCGGCGTCAGCGTGACGGTCACCGGCGCGCCTTGCAGCAAGTCGGCGGAATTCGCGCTATCGCCCGACATGGCGTTGATCCGGCCGATGCCGAACGAAAGCGAGTCGCCGACGGTGAAAGCGTTCGCCGGGAATTTGAGCACCAGCTCCGAATTCGTCAGCGCCGCGGTCACGCGCTGGCCGCGCGCCAGCTTGGGCGTTTGCACCGTCGCGCCGACTTTGCCTGCGCTGATGCCCACCGCGTCGCCGACGGTGAACGGCTCGCCGGTGTTCGCGTTCGTGTTAAACATCAAGCCCGCCGCGGCGAGGTCAATGGTCACCGAGGTCACGTAGCCGCCGACGGGGCCAGACGGATAACTGAGCGTGAAGAAATTTGTCGAACTGCCGGAGAGATCGCTGTTGTCGCCTTGCGCGGTGAGCGAGATGCGGCTGCCATCGGAAAAGCCGAGGTTGGCCGAGGAGAAGAACGGATCGATGTCGCGCGGCGCCGGGCTGTTTTGCAGGAGCGTGCGCACCCGTTCCGGCGTCACCTTGCCGGGACCGCCACCGGCCTGGAGCAACAGCGCGGCAACCGCCGCGGCGTGCGGCGCGGCGGCGCTGGTGCCAAAGAAATTCGGGAAGCCGTCGCTATCCGTGTCCTCGCCGAAAAACGTCGTATCCACGCCATCCGGCGCCGCGACCGACGGCTCCAGCCGCACGATCGGCGTGGCGAGCCGATTGCCCGCGGCATCGAAGTAAATCGTCACCGGCCCGAGCGACGTGAAGTCTTCCGGCGTCGCCGGATCAAAGTAAGGCTTGGCCGCGACGCCGATGGAGTTCGCCGCCGCGGGGTGGCCGTAGGTGGTGGGCACATCGTTGCGGATGAAATCGCCGGTCACGTTCAAGCCGAGAAAGGGTGAGAAGATGACGTAGCGGAAATGATCGGCCGGCGCGACGCCATCCTTCACCCGGCGCGTGATGGCGATCTGGTAAATCGCCGGTTCGAGCGGGTCCGCGCCGAGCGGCAATTCAAAAATTTCGTAGGGCAGGCCGGTGGCAAAACTGTCCGTCGTGCTCACCGTCACGCCCGTGGAAGCCGAATTGCCGGGGAACTTGGTGCGGTTGCCCAGATACTCGCCGTTGGCGTTGAAGACGAGCACGTTGTAGTCGGTGGTGATCCCCGCCGCGTTGCCAAACGGGTCCGGCCACTGGAACACCAGCAACGGCGATTCCGTCGTGTTCACCGTGCTGGTAACCTGGATGTTTTGCACGACACTCACGCCGTCCTGGCCGTTGGCCGCTGCAAAATTATGGAAGCCTCCGCTGGTGAGGTTGGGCGGCACGTCCGACAGATCCAGGTTGCCCACGCCGAGACCGTTGACGCGCACGTCATTGTCCGACACCCCAACGAAATCCGCCTCGTAGCCGACGCCGCCTTGGTTGCCGGCGGCGGAGAAATACGAGACGCGCTTGCCCCCCAGCGCGTTGCTCGTGACCACATCGTCCACGGCTTGCGCGATCACGCCGTCGGAAAAAAACGGCTCGGCCGGGAAGATGACGTCATCCACGATCACGTCGCACGGCGCGTTCGCGTTCGTGCGGAGCGCCCGGATGTTGCTCGCCATCGCAGCTTCGGTTGCGCCGGAAGTGGAAAAAGCCAGCGCGGCATCCGGCGCGAGATCGTGGATGATCTGCAACATGGCGCGGCCTTCGTCCGCGCCGCCCAAGGAATCGTCGAGCACGAACACCGGCGTGGTGCGGCCCGCGGGATTGCCAATTCCAGGCAAATCATCGCTGGCCACGTCCGAAGATGCATCCAAGCCCGAGCCAAAGCCAAAGGCCGTGTCGTAGCTGTCGGAAATCGCGCCCACGCGGATGCCATTCCCGGTAAAGCCGAGCGTGTTTACCACGTCCGCTTTCACCACGGCGGCGCCTTGCGAAGTGACCAACCCAACGCGGTGCATTGGACGGCGCACCAACGTGATTGATTGCACGCCGGGCAGTTGCGCGGCGTCAACGGTGCGGTCCACCGGCAGGTATGCGCTAAACAAGCCATTCGGCGCCACGCCGCGGCTGGTCCCCGGCGCGGGCAGGTGCTCGGCAAACACGCGCGCGCCGAGCGCGGTCAATGCCGCGCGCACGTCAGCCGCGGGCTTCGCACCGTCGAGATACACGTCCACGACGACGCGGTCTTCGTTGTCGAGTTGCAGGCGGTTGCCAAAGGCTTTCACCGCATGCTGGCGCAGGCGTTGCGAGCCTTCCTCGCGGGTCGCCGCCGCGGGCTGGGCGCGATGCCACTCGACGAGTTCCCGTAAACCACCGGCGAGATTGGCCGGCAGATCGGAATTTTGAGCGTGCAGCGGCGGCAACACGAGGAACAACAACGCGCAGGCGGCGAAAAGGGAGCAGAAGAAGGAAACGCGGGAGCGGCAGGGAGGAGTTTGGATAAACATACGACGGGAACGGCGCTGGAGAAACACCACTGGCGCACGCGCAACGAGCGCGCACGGTCGGCTATTTGAACACAAGCCGGTCCGCGTGGGTAGCGCGATTTTGCGCCTGGCGGCGGATTTTTTCCTAAATCGCTTCCGTTGCTCGCGCTACGAGCCGCCGTTCGCCGCGTAGGGCAAAAAGATCGCCGCGGCAACGAGGAAATAAATGATCAGCCCGGTGACATCGACCAGCGTGGCGACAAAGGGCGCCGAACTGGTCGCCGGATCGACGCGGCAGACGCGCAGGACAAACGGCAGCATAGCGCCGGCGAGACTGCCCCAGCCGACGATGCCGATGAGCGCGAGACCGACCGCCAGCGCGAGGATGTAGGGATGCGGGCCGTAATGCGCGAAGCCAAAAACCGCCCAAAACAGGATGCGCAAAAACCCGACCGCGCCGAGCAGCACGCCGAGCGAGAGGCCGCTGACGATCTCGCGCCGCGCCACGCGCCACCAGTCGCCCAGCTTCACCTCGCCGAGCGCCATCGCGCGGA
Organism: Verrucomicrobiota bacterium; assembly: GCA_019241085.1. Classification (GTDB taxonomy): domain Bacteria; phylum Verrucomicrobiota; class Verrucomicrobiia; order Chthoniobacterales; family SZAS-18; genus JAFAXH01. The sequence continues at coordinate 24,174 of JAFAXH010000167.1, forward strand.
TGACGAGCGTCGAACTCTGCGAGCCGGAATTGCCGCCGCTGGAAATGACGAGCGGCAAAAAAAGCGAGAGCACGACGGCTTTTTCGATCTCTTCCTCGAACGATTGCATCGCCGTCGCCGTGAGCATTTCGCCGAGAAACAAAATCACCAGGCACGAGCCGCGTTTGCGGAACATTTCCCACAAGCCCGTGCTCATGTAGGGCAGATCAAGCGCGGCTTCGAGACCGCCGTATTTCTGGATGTCCTCGGTCGCCGCCTGCTGCGCCACGTCGAGCACGTCGTCCACCGTGACGACGCCGAGCAGGCGGCCGCCGGAATCGACGACGGGCAGCACGGTGCGGTCGTATTTGCGGAAAACTTCGACGGCGCTTTCCTCGCTGTCGGTGACTTTCAGCGCGATGAACACGTCGTTCATCAAGTCGCTGACTTTTTCGTGCAGGGGCCGGATGAGAAATTCGCGGATGCGCAGGTCGTCGATGAGCTTGCCGTGATCGTCGAGCACGTAGAGCACGTTGAGCGTCTCGCTGTCCCGGCCGCGGGCGCGCACATGGTCGAGCACTTCCTGCACGCTCATGTCGGGCCGGATGGCGACGAAGTCAGGCGTCATCAATCGGCCCACGCTTTTTTCCGGATAACCCAGCAGGCTTTGGGCGACCGAGCGCTCGGCCGGCGAGAGCGAGCCGACGAGGCGCTTGACCGCTTCCGGCGGCAGCTCTTCGAGCAGCGCGGTGCGGTCGTCGGGCGACATTTCGTTGAGCAGCTTGACGGCGTGCTCCTGGCCCATGGAGTGCAGGAGCGCCTCCTGCGCGTCGCTGTCGAGATATTCAAAAATACCCGCCGCCAGTTCCTGCGGCATCACGCGGAAGACGACGACTTTGTCGTCCTCGGGCAAGTCCGCGATGATCTCCGCCAGATCGGCCGGCGGCCACTCGGCAAAGAGCGTGCGCAGCCCCGCGAAGTCGCGCGCGGCGACGAGGCTTTGGACCTCGGGCTGGAGCAGTTTGCCGAGCATTTTGGGAAGAAGTTCTAAGTCCTAAGTTCTAAGCTCTAAACAAACTCAAAATTCAAAGCTCGAAACTCGCGGCGCGAGCTTTCCGCCTCTGAGCTTTGAACTTGTTTAGAACTTCGAGCTTGGGATTTAGAGCTTCCCGCGAAGCGGGTCAGAATTCCGCCTTGAACGCGACCTTCGCATACGGCGCGCCGTCCAGCTTGAAGCGCTGGGCGCCGTCGCCGCGGTAGTAATTGAAGTAACGCTGCGGCACGTAGCCGCCGCTGATGTCGAACTCGACGGTCTTGGTGATGTTGATGCTCACGCCGCCGCCGACGCGCCACTCGCTGTAGTCGATGACGCCTTCGTTGAAGCGCTGGTCCTGCGGCCGGTAGTTCGGATTGCGATCGCGCTTGTAGGCTTCGCCCAAAATTTCACCGCCGATGAAAAGATCGACGTGCTTGTTCAACGAATAGATGAGCTGCGGCTCGGGCGGCACCGCTTCCAGCCGCCACTTGTCGTTGATGAGCCACACCACGCCGCCGAAGGGCAGCACGGGATTGCTCGCCAGGATGGAGCCGTGCACGCCGACGAGAAAATAGACTTTTTTCAGCGAGGAAAAAATGCGCGTGCCTTCGATGACCACGCCAAGGTCCGACGGCGCGTCGAAGTTGCCGGTGCCGAGATTGTGCGCGTTGGAAAAATAGAGGCCCGGCTTGCTGCGGATGAAAAAGCCCGGGGTGTTCTGGATCACGTATTCCAGCGCGAAGACGCCGGACACGCTCTGCAACGTCGTCGGCACCGGCGCAAAGCTCTTGCTGAAATCGAAGCGCTCGTAGGCGGCGCCCGCGCGGAAATACCAATTCCCGTTGAGATGGAAGCGATGCGAATACTCGGTGTAAAGATGGAACTCGTCCTGGTCGCCGTAGGAGCGCGCGGGCAGCCCGCTGGAGCCACCGAACTGGTGGTCTTTGAAATCGGAGCTGCCGACGTAGCTGGTGTCGATCTCAAACGCGTTCAGCATCGTTTTTTCTTCCTGCTGCTGGACGACGTCTTTGGTGACACTTTTATTATCCGTCCCGGCGCGGGCCGCGATGGCGGGCGACAGCGCCAGCGACAGCGCCGCGGCGACAACGGGAAAACGGGGCGAGACTGGACGTGAACGAAACGTGGAAATCATGTTGGGACCTAGAGTTGAAGGAAATTGGCGGCGCGCACAAGCGGAAAACTTGCGCTCTGTCCATTCGCGTCCCAAGCTCGCGTTGCGCGCCTGAAAAACGCGCCGCGCTGCGCTATATTTCCCTGCTCCTATGCCCGTCAAATTTCGCGACTATTATGAAACCCTCGGCGTGCCCAAAACCGCCGGCAGCGACGAGATTCGCAAAGCCTTCCGCAAGCTCGCCCGGCAGTATCATCCCGACGTCGCCAAGGGCAAGGACAAGCCGGGCGCGGAGGAGAAGTTCAAGGAAATCAACGAAGCCTACGAAGTTCTCAGCGATCCCGAGAAGCGCAAGAAATACGACGCGCTCGGCGCCGATTGGCAGCACGCCGGCGCGGGCGGCGGCGGTTTTCCGGGCGGCGGCTTCGGCTTTCCCCCACGGCACGGCGGCGGGATGGAGGAGGAATGGGAATTCGACGGCTCGACGGGGTTCAGCGATTTTTTCGAACGCTTCTTCGGCGGCGCGGCGGCCGGGCGCGGCGCCGGCAATAATCCTTTTGGCTTTCCCGGCGGCAGCGGCACCGCCGCAACCGGACCGCGCGGACACGATGTCGAGGCCGACCTGCTCGTCAGCTTGGAAGAAGCGTTGCACGGCGCGCAACGCCAGGTCTCGCTCCGCCGCAGCGATCCGCGCACGGGCCAGGCCAGGACGGAGACTTACGACGTGAAAATCCCCGCGGGCGTCCACGCCGGCCAGCGGATCCGCCTGCGCGGTCGCGGCGAGGGCGGCGGCGACCTGTATCTGCGCGTGCGTTTGGCGCAGCACCCGGATTTCCGACCCGCGGAGAACGGCGACATTTTCCACGACCTCACGCTCTGGCCCTGGCAGGCCGCGCTCGGCACCGAGGCGACCATCCCGACGTTGGAAGGCGGCAGCGCGCGATTGAAAATTCCCGCCGGCAGCCAGCCCGGCCAGAAGTTCCGCCTGCGCGGCAAAGGGCTGCCCGGCAGCGGCGGCGCGAAGGCGGCGCGCGGCGATCTTTACGTGGAACTCGAAGTGCGCACTCCGAAATCGCTCTCCAGCCGCGAACGCGAGTTGTGGGAGGAACTCCAATCGCTCGGCCGCGGCGCGCCATCGTAAGCCCGGCTGACGCCGGGAAGCTCTAAATTCTAAGTTCTAAGTTCGAAACAAGCTCAAAGCCCAAACCTGAACCATGGCGCGCGCTGCATCGTTTTAATTTTGAGTTTCGAGCTTTGAACTTGCTTAGAGCTTGGAACTTAGGATTTAGAGCTTCCCGGCGTTAGCCGGGTTTATGTTTTTTCTCTGGGTCAACAAACGCGCCTGGCGTCAACCCGGCCCAGTCGTCAACGTCGGCCTGCGCAACGCCCATTCACTCGCGACGCTCGGCCACGAAACGCACTTTTGCGTCGGCGAAGCTGCCGTCGATCCCCGCTCCAACACCGACGCGGACTTGCGCGATTATTACGCCCTGCCGCCGCTTGCCGCGCTGCACGTCCATCGCGTGCCGCGCCGGCGCTCGCGGCTCCTTGGCACGCAATCGTCGGGCGCCATTTTTGCCGCCGCCGCGCGCCTCGCACGCACGCTGGCGCGCGGACGAAAAAATCGCGCTGAACCGCTCATTATTCTCACCCGCGAAGCCGGCTTTCTGCCCCGGCTGCTCTGGCTGCGCGCGACGCTCCCCGGCGACGTGCGCGTGTTCTACGAAGCCCACGATTATTACGCCGACCTTTCCTACTTCGCCCAAGACCGCCGGCCGGTGAAAGCACAGGATCGCCGGCAATCCTGGCTCGAACGCGCCTGCCTGCCCTGGCTCGACGGCTTGCTCTGCGTCATCGGTCCGCAACGCGAACTTTACGTCCGCCGTTTTCCGCGCTTGCGGACCATCGCGCTGCCGCTGGGAACCGACCCTGCCGAGAGCGTGCCCGACGCCGAAAAAATCGAAGCCCGCCGCCGCCTGCGACGCCTCGTTTACGTCGGCCAGATTCACCAGCACAAAGGCGTGCGCCTGGCCATGCGCGCCGCGCCGCAACTCGCCGCCGCGCGTGTGCGGGTCGCCTTTTGGGGCGGCTCGGAAAAACAGTGCGGCGAACTGCGTGAGCAAGCCTGCGCGCTCGGCTGCGGCGACGCGGTCGAAGCCGTGCCCTTCCGCCCGCCGCACGCGCTGCACGCGGCGCTCGCCGATGAAGCCAGCATCGGCTTCGTCGCGCTCGAACCGAATTATTACAATCAACACCTCACCTGCCCGGTGAAAGCGCTCGATTACCTCAGCCACAGCCTGCCGACGCTCGCCACGGACTTGCCATCCATCCGCGACATTTTTCAAGCCACTGATGCCGTCCGCTACCTGCCCGCCGCCGATGACGCCGACGCCTTTGCGCGCGCCGCCGTTGCCCTGCTCGACGACCCTGCAGCCTACGCCCGCGCCACCGCAGCCGCCCGCGCGCGCGCCGAGGAATTAAGCTGGGAAAATCGCGCGCGGCGACTAGTGGAATTCGTCTCCGCACAGAAGTGAAAGCGCTCGATCTGACCTGGGATTTTGCGTAAACGATCCACCGTGGATTCGCCCCAACCACCGCTTCGTCCCTCGCGCCTGCCCGGCACCTACGCCGCGCACTACGAGCGCGAACCGAGTTGGCGGCATGGCCGCTTGCTGCTGATCGTGTTCATGGCGCTCGACACTCTGAGCGGCATCCAATTTGCATTCCAAGCCTTGCTCGGCGGTGACGTTGAACAATTACTCGTGCTGGGCACCCGCGAACTCATCCTGGCCGCGATTTACTTTGCGTTTTGGATTGGCTGGGGCTGGACGCGCTGGCTCCTGGCGATCCTCAACTTCTTTGTCGGCGTCTGGTTGTTGATCTGGACGTTGCGCCTCGGTGGCATCCCTCCGCTCGTTACCGGGTTGCTGTTTTTCTCCATCGCCGTCGATTTCGCCGCGGCGGCGTTCTTCGCGTTTTCCGCCGACTTGATCGCGTTCATCACGCACCAGCGCCAGCACCGGCAAGTCGCCGCGCTGGTGATAATCGCCGCGATTCTCGCCGTTTACCTGGCCACGCTGCCCGCGCTGTGGGCCGGCTACCACGCCTGGCGGAATCTTCTCATCGCTCGCGCCCAGGCCTACGCGGAGCAATGCGTGCGCGAGATCGGTGCGCACTGGAATCCAGAAGAAATCTCGCGCCGCGCCATCCCGGAATTTCTCAATAACAATCCGCCGACTGAGCTTCAGCGGGTCTGCGCCGACTTGACTGCCAATTTCGGCGAACTGCGCGAAGTGCAGCGTCCGCCATTCTATTGCAGCGTCGCCATCGTGTCCGATCCAGCGCGGATGTGGATCGCCCACGGCTTCTGCCGAGTCCCCGCGCAAGGCACGAAAAAACCGTGTCTTTTTGAAGTGGAACTTCGCGGCAACTTGGCCGGTGGCGACTGGCAGGTCATCTACTTTTACGTGCAACGCGACGCTAATAAAGAAGCGGAAAATTTGCCTCCGCCCAAGCTGACGCCGGAACAAGAAGGCGTCACCCAAGCGCTGCAAGGAGCCTCTGTTTTACTAGGGACCAAAGACGTAGCGCAGTTGGCAAAGCAGAGTCAGTTAGAAGTGTCTCCCGCATTGAGCGCCAGCGTGCAGGCCGAGGTCAAGGCAACTTCGCTCACTGGTCAATTGCAGTCCGTAAGCTTGTCTTCTTCGCAAAGCCAAACGGAGCACCGCGCCGAGGGTGAATTGCTGCGCGTCAATTGCGTCGTCGAAGCGCATTGCGAAAAGGGCGATTACACCTGCAATGTGGAGGTGAACCGCCTGAACGACGGTCCGTGGCAACTCGTTGCCTTTAGCGCCCGTCCTCGGGCGTTGATTCATTCACATCCGCGCGGGCACATCGATGCCGAGCAAGGCGAGGCCGATTTGCAAGACGTTTGCAGTAACGCGGCAGAGCGCGAGACGCGAGGCGCGCGTGGCGCCTTCGCTTTTCAGCACGGGGCACGCTTCGTAAAAGGCGTGGAAATCGTTCGCCAGTTCGTAGAGATAATTCGCCAGCGTATTCGGCCGGAAATCGTCGAGCACGGCGGGCACGGCTTCGGCGAATTGCGCCAGCTTCTTCGCCAGAGCCAGTTCGGCGGGGTCGGCTAAATGCAAGTCGTTTGCAACCGTCGGCGCGGGCGCTTCCGCCAGCTTGCGAAAGATCGACTGGATGCGCACAAACGCGTTCTGCAAATACGGCGCGGTATTGCCTTGAAACGACAGCATCCGATCCCAGGAAAAAACGTAATCCGTCAGTCGGCCCTGCGAGAGTTCGGCGTATTTCACCGCACCGAGGCCGATGACGCGCGCGATCCCGGCTTTCTCGTCCGCGGACAGCGCTGGATTTTTTTCCTCGATGATACGCCGCGCGCGTTCCTCGGCTTCGTCGAGCAAATCGCGCAGCGCCACGCTGTCGCCCGAGCGGGTGCGCATCAACTTGCGGTCTTCTCCGAGGATCGAGCCAAAGGCGATGTGCGTCGTCGGCACCGCGATGCCGAGCCGGCGGCCGATGGCGTTGAGCTGCTCAAAGTGCAGCGCTTGCGGCGCGCCGACGACGGCCCAGATCGCGGTCGCGCCGAGTTCGTGAACGCGATATTCCAGCGTGGCGATGTCGGTCGTGGTGTAATTGAACGCGCCGTCGCGCTTGCGCACGATGGACGGCTTGTCGGCCAGCTTTGGATCGTCGCGGAAAAAGATGACGAGCGCGCCTTCGCTCGGTTCGGCGAGACCGATTTTTTGCAATCGCTCGATCAACGGCGCGAGCCGGTCGTTGTAAAAACTCTCGCCGAGCCAGAGGTCGAAATGAATGCCGAGCCGCGCGTAGATTTTCTCCAATTCCGCGCGCGAGAGATCGACGCAACGCTGCCAGATCGCGCGGTTTTCTGCGTCACCGGTTTGGAGCTTGGCAAGTTCTTCGCGAGAACCTTCCGAAGCAACAATCGAGGCTTTTTGCGCAGCTTTGCGCACCGGAGAGAAATATTTTCTTAACTTAGCTTCGCTCTCCGAATAAAAAGCCGAACCTTCTGATACTCGGTGCTCGGCAAGGTATCTTTCAGCCATCTCTTCAAAGGCTGACTGCTTTTGTTCATCCGTGAGATCGTTCGCTAGTTTGTAAATCCTAACTAGTTCCGCCAGCGCGTCGACGGCGAGCGCCTGCTCATCGAGAAAATTTTTCCATCCGTATATAACCTTCCCAAACTGCGTGCCCCAGTCGCCGAGATGATTGTCGGTGATGACTTCGTGGCCAAGGAAGCGGGCGATGCGCGCGAGGCAATCGCCGAGGATTGTTGAGCGCAGGTGGCCGACGTGCATCGGCTTGGCGATGTTCGGGCTGGAAAAGTCGATGACAACTCGTTGCGGCGACCCCGTTTTCTCCACGCCGACGCGCTCTGAATCTGCGAGCAACGCGCCGAGACGCGTCGCCAGAAATGCGGACGTGAGCCGGAAATTGAGAAAGCCCGCGCCGGCGATTTCGACGGGCGCGCTGATTGCAGTCAGCTCCGGATCGAGGTCGAGCCGCGCTTTGATCTCCGTGGCGAGCGCGCGCGGATTCGTGCGGCGCGCTTTGGCGAGCGTCATTGCCGCGTTGGCTTGGTAATCGCCGAAGCGCGCGTCCGCCGCCGCGGTGACTTCGGCGCTCGCGATGAACTCCGCGGACGGCGGCTCGGGCGCCAGCGCGGCGAGCGCGCGGCGGAGGATGGCGGTGAGTTGTGCAGCGGGAGTGAGCATGGAAAAAGACGGCGTCTGTCCGCGCCCACCGACAGCTTAATCTCAATCGTAATCCTAAGCTTGATCTTCCGTGCTCGCCGCGCGTCCTGCTTGGCCTCCGGCGGCAGAGCCTAGGATTAAGATTACGATTAGGATTAAGTCGCGGAGCGCGGCAGAGAGGCGCGTCCCTAACGCAATCATCGCGCGCCTGCAACCTGCGCGCGCCGCTTTTCAAGACCCGCTCTTCGCGCCCGCCTTGGTCTGGAAAATTGTGAGAATTTCCTCACTGGTCGTTGCCCCGGCGAGCGCCTCGCGCACCTGGCGGTCATTGAGCAGTTTGGCGATGGCGGCCAGCGTGCGCAGGTGCGCCTGGAACTGGTCCTTGGGCACGACGAAGAGCACGATGAATTTCACCGGCGCGTTGTCGAGCGAATCGAACTCGATGCCCTCCGGCGCGCGGCCAAAGGCGGCGACGACTTCGTTGACGCGGTCGCTCGAAGCGTGCGGGATTGCGATGCCGAAACCGATGCCCGTGCTCATCGTCTCCTCGCGCCGGCGCAAGGCGGCGAGCACGACTTCCTCGTCCTCGGATTTCACCTTGCCCACGCGCACGAGCAACTGCGTCAGCTCGACGATGGCAGCCCAGCGCTCGCGCGCCTGCATGTGAGGAATGATCTGCTCGGCGCTAAGGAGATTGGCCAGGGTCATGGCGACAGTTCGTCAGACAAAGGAAAGGAAAAAAATTCGAGACGAGGCAACGCGGCGACGGCGCAAAGTGAGTGCGGAAATGCTGGGTCCAGAGCGAGCGTCGCGCGGTAAAAAATGAAAACGCACCTCGCACGGAATGTCAGGGTTTGCGACGTTAGGCACTCGGCTCGGCACTGGCAAGTGCCTTTTCGCGTTCGGCTGCGAAGCGCAGATCGAATATCGAAAATCCGCCGACCGCGTTCCCGTCATGTCGCTGCAAAACTTTCCGTTGGAATCCGCCGCCGCGCTCGCGCATTGGGAGTTTTGCGACCCGCGCTCCGGCGAGTGGCTGCCGGCCATCGTGCCGGGTTGCGCGCACCTCGACCTGCAACGCGCCGGGCGCATTCCCGATCCATTCTGGGGCGATAATGAACGCGCCTTGCAATGGATCGAGCGCGCGACCTGGCGCTATCGCGGCGCGTTTTTTCTTGACCCCGAGTGGCTCGCCGCGGCGGCGGTGATCGAACTCGTCGCCGACGGTCTGGACACGCTGGCGACCGTCGCGCTCAACGGCGTCGTCATCGCCCGCACGGACAACATGTTTCTCGGTCACCGCTGGTCCGTGCGCGAACTCTTGCACACCGGGGAAAATCTTCTCGCCATCGAGTTCGCCAGCGCCGCCGCTTACATCGACGCGCACCGGCGGCCGACGGATTTTCACGAGTGGAACGATCCCGTCGGGGGCTGCGCGCACCTGCGCAAAGAGCAATGCCAGTTCGGCTGGGATTGGGGACCGCGTCTCGTTTCCGCCGGCATCTGCCGCGGGCTGCGGCTGGAAGCGTGGAGCGGCGCGCGGCTGCGGCACGTCGGCGTGCGGCAATTTCATGCGCCAGATGGCAGCGAAGTCGTGATTAACGTGACGCCGGAGTGGGCTGCCGCCTCGCCCGCGCGGGCTTTGCACGTCGTGCTCCGCGCGCGGCTTGCGCTCGCCGGGCGCGAGGTGGCCGCCGCCGAGTCAGCGACGACAGGCGCGCTGACATTGCGCGTCCCTTCGCCGGAACTTTGGTGGCTCAACGGCCAAGGCGCTCCCGCGCTTTATGAATTGACTGTCGAGCTTTGCGACCGCGACGGCGGCGCGGTGCTCGACACTTGGCAGCGGCGCATCGGCCTGCGCACCATCGCGCTCGACCGACGGCGCGACCGCTTCGGCGAACGGTTCCAATTCATCGTCAACGGCCGCCCGATCTTCGCCAAAGGCGCGAACTGGATTCCCGCCCACGCCTTCGCGCCGCTCGCGCACGGCGACCGCGCGCGTGTCACCGACCTGCTCGACGCGGCCGCCGACGCGCATTGCAACATGATCCGCGTCTGGGGCGGCGGACTCTACGAGAGCGAGGCGTTCTACGATCTTTGCGACGAACGCGGCCTGCTCGTCTGGCAGGATTTCATGTTCGCCTGCGCGCTCTATCCGGGCGACGAACGGCCCGAGTTCGTTGCCTCCGTCGCTGCGGAAGCGGAGTATCAGGTGAAACGGCTCGCGCACCGCGCCTGCCTCGCGCTGTGGTGCGGCAACAACGAGATCGAGCAGTTGCCGCACGAACTCGTCCGCAGCGCCGCGCGCCGCCGCGCATATCGACGCATTTTTTACGAACTCCTGCCGGCCGCGGTGCGTCGGCACGACGGCGCGACCCCGTATTGGCCTGCGTCGCCGCATAACCCGCGCGGCTGGTGGCGCGGCTTCAACAGCTCACGCGGCGGCGACGCCCATTTCTGGGGCGTCTGGCACGCGCGCCAGCCGGTCGCGGCTTACGAGCGGACGCGGTTCCGGTTCGTCAGCGAATTCGGGATGCAAAGCTATCCGTCGCCGGAAATCGCGCGGACATTCTGCCCGCCGGAGCGCTGGCGGATGGACGATCCGCTCTTCGCCAATCATCAGAAAAATAAAGCCGGCAACGCCATCATCGCGCATTATCTCGCGCAGCTTTATCGCGTGCCGCCAGACGCCGATTACCCGACACTGGCGTATCTTTCCCAGCTCAACCAGGCGCACTGCATCCAGGTCGCCGTCGAGCATTTTCGCCGTTCATCGCCGCGGACGGCGGGCGCGTTGTATTGGCAACTGAACGACTGCTGGCCGGTGGCTTCATGGTCAAGCCTCGAGTTCGGCGGCAGGTGGAAGGCGCTGCACTTCGCGGCGAAACGTTTCTTCGCGCCGGCGCTGGTTTCCGCGCATCTGCTGGGCGGCGGGCGGGTGGATGTTCACACCGTGTTCGACGGTCCTGAGCCGAAGCTAAATGCCACGCTGAGTTGGGAACTGCGGCGGCTGGCCGACGGTGCGTCGCTGCTGCGGGATGCGCGCATCGTCACGCTCAGTCGCGGCGAAAGCGTGCGCCAGGCGCGCTGCGATTTCCGCGCCGCATTGCGCGCGCACGGTGCCGCGAACGTGTTCCTGTCGCTCACTCTAGGGGTAAACGATGCGCCCGTTTCCGAAGGCAACGTCTTCTTCGTTGCACCGCGTTTCCTATCCCTGCCCCGCGCGCCCATTGAGGTCGCGATCATACCGGCCGACGACGCGATTGCCACCTACCAGCTCGCCTTCCGCTCTCCGGTCTTCCAACACCGGGTCGCCTTCGACTTCGACCCGCCGCTGTCGCACCGCGCCAGCGATAATTTCTTCGATCTCCTGCCCAACCGCTCGCACTCGCTGACATTGCGATTGCCCGATGAAACCACCCTCGCCCTCGACGCGCTTCGCGCCCGCCTTCAGGTTCGCTCCCTGGGTAAGTAAACTCAATCCATCGGCGCACCACTTCTGCGCTGGCGCTTGGTTTGGGCGCGGCGGCGCTTGGATTCCAGGATGCGCTCCTTTAAGCCACGCGGCCGCAGCCGGTTCTGGCGGCGGCGTTTTTCACGGGCGGTAATGCGCGCGGCACTGGCGGCGCGGCGTTTTTCCTCAATGGCGGCCAGCAGGCGGTCGCGGGCCAACTCGCGGTTGGCAGACTGCGAGCGCGAATCCTGTACGGTGACGCCCATGCCGCTGGGCAGGTGCCGCAGGGTCACTGCCGTGGAGACTTTGTTGACGTGCTGACCGCCCGGCCCGCCGCTGCGCGCAAACGTTTCCACGATGTCCGCCGCATCGAGGCCGAGCGCGGCGAGGCGTTGGTCGAAGGCCGCGGCGTCCATGATGTTATTATTTGAATCTTCAAGCGCCGCCGGCTGGGTGAAGTTTAGGGCAGCGTGGTGCGCAGCACGGCCGTGTCGGCCGCAGTGTTGGCGGTGTTGGCAGTGGCGGCAGTGATCGTGGCCTCGGCCAGGGCGGCGGGCACGAGGAAAAACTCGCCCGCCTTGAACTTCGCGCCCGCGCACTCGACGCGCCCGCTTAAGACGTTGAAAATGGCGCAGCGCCCGCCGGCATTTTCCAGCGCCATGCGCGGCGACGTTGCGGCAGCCGGCGGCAGCAGCGGCCAGCGCTCGACCTGGAAATACGGGCAACTGGCGAGCACGCCGCCGGCCGGGCCGGGCGCGGCGGGCTGGAGCGCGGGGGCGACATCACGGAAGTCAATGGACTGCAGGCTCTGGGCGAGGTGCAACGGCCGCGGCTTGCCGTCGAGGCCGAGGCGGTTCCAGTCGAAAACACGGTAGGTCGTGTCGCTGTTTTGCTGGATTTCGACGATGAGATTGCCCGCGCCGATGGCGTGCAGCCGGCCGCTGGGGATGAACATCGCGTCGCCCGCCTTGACGCTGAGCCGGTGGACGAGGTCCGCCGCGGTGCCGCTGTGCAGGGCGGCTTCGAGCGTTTCCGCCGTCACCCCTTTTCTTGCCAAGCCGGCGTAGAGTTCGGCCCCCTTCTCGGCGTGGGCGATAAACCACAGCTCCGTCTTCGGCTCGCCGCCGAGCCGGGCCGCCGCGTCCGCCGGCGGATGCACCTGGATGGAGAGCCGGTCCTGGGCGTCGAGAATTTTCACCAGCAGCGGAAAGCGCGGCGCGGCGGGCAGCCGGGCGCCGAAGATTTCCGCCCGGCGCGGGCCGCTCCAGAGTTCGTGCAAGGTCGCCCCGCGCAGGGGCCCGTCGTGGACCACGCTCTGGGCCTCCTCGCGATCGACAATCTCCCACGATTCGCCGATGCGCGCGCCCGGCGGCAGGCGCTTGTGGTAGAGCTGCTCGAGCCGGCGTCCGCCCCAGACGCGTTCCATGAACAGCGGCTCGAACTGCAACGGGAGGGTCAGGGGAGAGGGGGCGGCGGCGGCTTTCGTCGTCATCATCGGCGCGCGAGGCGGCGGTGGGGGGCTTTTTTGGATAATTGGAAAAACGAAATCGGCGGCGGTAACTAACCCGGCTGCCCGGGTCCGACAAGGCGAAATCCGTCTCGTGCGACCGCGCGGCGGCGGCAAAGAATTGCAAGCTGCCACGCAGCGTCTAGGATGGCGGCAACCGTGGCTCGCTCACCGTCATCCTCAACCGCTGCGACCGCCGCTGCTGCGACGAGCGCCTCTCCGCGCCGGCCGGCCGGTCCGCCGCCCCGCCCACGGGTGGCGCACAACCTGCCGCACAATCCCTGGAACGACGTGCCCGCGCTGCTCATGCTCGGCTGCGGCACGCTGCTCTTTCTCGCGCTCGTGAGCTATCAGCCGAGCGATTTGCCGGGCTGGGTGCCCTTTTCCCTCACCGCAACGAACCCGCAGGCGACAGTGCAAAATTTCATCGGTCCCGTCGGCGCGGTCGTGACCGGGCTGCTGTTTTTTCTCTTTGGCGCGGCGTCGTTTTTGTTGACCGCGATCCTGCTCGGCTTCGGCGTGGGCAAGCTTTTCATCGGCGGTTTGCGCGCCGCGCCGCGGGTGCCGTGGATGATCGGCTTCGTGGTCACAGGGGCGTGTTTGCTGCACTTGCAACACTGGTTCCTCGGCGATTGGCGGGAGAAATTCAACGTGCCCGGCGGCGCGGGCGGCTGGCTCGGTTCGTGGCTGGGCGAGCGGATTTTGTCCAAATATCTGCTCGGCTCGGTCGGCTCGCTCATCGTGCTCGGCACGGCCTACGTGTGCTGCGCGATCTTGATGACCGGCCTGCACCCGATCGCGCAGCTTCGGCGCGGCTGCGACGCGCTCTATCATGGGCTGTCGGAGCTGCGCCGGCGACAGCGCGAGGCGCGGCTGGCGCGCACCACCGAACGCGAGCGGCTGGAACAAGACAGCCAGCGGCTGGCCAAGGAACAAAAGCGCCTGGAAAAACAACTTCGCCGCCAGGGCATCACGCCGCCGGCGGACGACGCTGCCGAGACTGGCCGCGACACGACGACGGCTGCCGCTGCCGCGCTGGACGATGAATTTGCCCACCTGCCGCCGCCGAAGATCACGGACAATTCCGCGCCCCCGCCGCCGGCCGTCACCCCGGCGAAAAAGAAGCCGAGCCTCGCGGAAATCCAAGCCGCCAAGGCGCTCGCCCAAGCCGCCGCGCTGGCCGCCGAAACCGACGGCGGCGCCGACATTCGTTTTGCCAATTACGAATTGCCCGACGTCGAATTGCTCGACACGCGCGAGGTGCAGGATCACCAGGCGGTGAACGAAAAGGAATTTGACCTCGTGCAAAACAAGATCGTCGAGACGCTCGAACAATTCGGCATCAAGGTGGCCAAGGGCGACATCACGCGCGGGCCGACGATCACGCGCTACGAAGTTTATCCCGCCAAGGGCGTGCGGGTGGACAAGATCGTGAGCCTCGAACGCGACATCGCCCGCGCCACGCGCGCCGAGCGCATCAACATCCTCGCGCCGATTCCGGGCAAGGACACCGTCGGCATCGAGATCGCGAACTCGAAGAAGGTCAAAGTCACGCTGCGCGAGCTGGTCGCCGGCGCCGATTGGGAAACGGCCAAGGCTAACGCCAAAATCCCGCTCGCGCTGGGCAAGGACGTTTACGGCAAAACGATCATCGCCGACCTCGCCGCGATGCCGCATTGCCTCATCGCCGGCGCGACCGGCTCGGGCAAGAGCGTCTGCATTAATTCCATCGTCGCCAGCCTGCTTTACAAATTCAAACCGGCGGAACTGAAGCTGGTGATGATCGACCCGAAGGTCGTCGAGTTGCAGGTTTACAACGGTCTGCCGCACCTCGCCGTGCCGGTGGTGACCGATCCGAAAAAAGTGCTGATTACCTTGCGCTGGGTCATCGACGAAATGATGAAGCGCTACGAGTTGTTTGCGAAGGCCGGCGTGCGCAACATCACGAGCTTCAACGCCCGGCCCAAGCCGAAATCGCAGGCGGAACTCGACGCCGAAGCAGCAGCCGCGGCCGCTGGCGCGGCAAGTTCTAAATCCCAAGTGCTAAGTTCTAAAGTTGACGGAGAAGATTCGACCTCCAGCGAGGAGGGCAGCGACACGAAGCTCGAAGCGCACCTCGGCGGCATCACGCCGGTGCGCAATGAGCGCGAGGCCGAGCGCGTGCCCGACCGGCTGCCGTTCATCGTCGTCATCGTCGATGAATTGGCCGACCTCATGCAGACCGCGCCGGCGGATGTGGAGAGCGCCATCGCGCGCATCACGCAAATGGCGCGGGCGGCGGGCATTCACATGATTATCGCCACGCAGACGCCGCGGGCCGATGTCATCACCGGCGTCATCAAAGCGAACGTGCCCAGCCGCATCGCCTTCCAGGTCGCCAGCGCGCTCGATTCACGCGTCATCCTCGATGAAAACGGCGCCGAGCGTCTGCTGGGTCAAGGCGACATGCTCTACCGGCCGCCCGGCACCAGCCGGCTCGTGCGGGCGCAAGGCGTTTTTGTCACGGATGAAGAAGTGCATCGGCTGGTCGATTTCGCGCGGCAGCAAGGCGCGCCGACCTTTGAATCAACCTTGCACGAGCAGCTCAACGCGCCGCCTTCGCTGGACGACGACGTGAGCGAGGAGGACGAGGAATTGGTCCAAAAATGCATCGAGATCATGCGGCAGGAAAAAAAATGCTCGACCTCGATGCTCCAGCGCCGGCTGCGGCTCGGTTACACGCGGGCGGCGCGGGTCGTCGATGTGCTCGAAGCCCGCGGCGTGGTCGGGCCGGAAAATGGCGCGCGCGGACGCGAGATTCGGGACCTCGACATCCTGCACGGTTGAGCGATTTTGGCCCTTGATTGGCTAGGGCAAAAATTTCTCTCTGAAATTCCTCTGAGAAATTCTTGTGATTTTGGCCGCAACCTGCCAAGATGGCTGTTCGGACATCGTTCTGCTGCTGGCACAACAGTTGCGCTAGCGTCAATCCCGCCCGGTCCACCTCGCTTTTTCCCTCATTTTTCTCTGTCACTCCCATGGTCGAAACCATTGGCAATCGTCTGCGTGCCGCCCGCTTGCAGCGAAAGATTTCCTTGGAAGACGCTGCGCACGTCACCAAGATCAGTGTCGCGCGGCTGGCGGATTTGGAGTCCGACATTTACACAAATTTCCCGAACATCGCTTACGCGAAAGGGTTTTTGCTCATTTACAGCAATTTTTTGAACGTCGATGCCACGCCGCACCTGAGCGCATTTGAAGATGCAAACACGTTTGGGTTGGACGATTATCAATACCTCAGCGACAAGCCGGTGGCCCAATTTCGAGTGACTCGACGCCGCAGCGGCGGGCATTACACCAAGCGGCGCAAGCGTCGTCTGGTCGCCGCCACGCTGGTCGCCGCGATGCTGACCTTGGGTGGGTTTGCCTGGTATCTGACGCTTTCCTTCCAGCGGCTTGGCAACCTGGAGCAGCTCACCGCGCGTCAACAAACTCCTCGCGGCAACGACGCGCCGGCTGCCCGTCAGGATGCCCCGGCCCTGACGACTGCGTCTAACTCGCCCTTGACCGCGGCTCCAGAGGTTGCCATCACGCAAACCTCCAACGCGTTGGAATCCCTGGCCGCCGCCATGGCCACGGGCGACGGCAGAGCGGCGAATGCAGAATCCGTCGTGTCCTCGCCGAGCAGCCGATTGGAAGCAGATCGCGAGGCTGCCGCAGCCATGTTCAATGGCACGGGCGCGCCGAGCCGCTTGCTGCCGGCTGGTCTCACCGAAGAAGGGCCTTACGTGAACTTCGTCGTGCCCGCGGACAAGCGTCCCGCCGCCGAGGCTGTCACGCCGGAAACGGTGACTTCGCCCGCCGCCGTGACGACGGCCAGTGCCAGCCGCCCGGTAGCCTCCCGGTCATCGGCCACCAGCAACCGGTCCTCGCGGACGGCGGGGTCGGCTGGCGTCGGCGCCGCTCCCCGGGCTACGGCGGTCTCGGCGGCAAACCACTGAAATCCACGCGCCGCCAGCGCGTTGCGTGGAGAAAATGCCGTTTGACGGGTTTCCGCCCGTCACGCTACCTTGCGCGGCCCCTACCGCCGCCACAGTGTCCGGCGGCGCTGTTTGCCGGATTTGCCCCGCCCACGTCGAGAAGCGATTTTCCTGACCGACCCGGGACGCTGTTCCCATATCAGGGACGGCCGGGCGATCCGGCGCTCGGCGCGGGCGTTTTGTATTTTACCCTATTTTGTTAGCTCTCATGGACGATCAACAACTCGCCTACGCGCTGGTCACGCCGTATTCCATCCGCAAATCGCGCACTGGCAACATCCTCGGCCGGCTGCTCTCCCGCACCGGCCTGGACCTGGTGCGCGGGCGCATGTTCGCCTTCTCGCGCGAGTTGGCCGAGACCTTTGCCGCCGAAGTCGTCACCGACTCGGCGAACCCGCGCCATCGCGCCACGCAGGAACTCATCCGCGAATATATTCTCCAGAAAATCGGCCCGGACGCCGAAGACCGGCGCAAGCGCTCGCTGCTGCTTATCTTCCGTGGCAAGGACGCCGTAAGCAAGGTGATGAACACCGTCGGCCACATCGTGCATGAGCGGACGATGGGCGAGACGATCCGCGACACGTATGGCGATTACCTGGCCGACGCCGAAGGCCGGTGCACCTACTTCGAGCCGGCCGTGCTCGCCGCGCCGACGGTCGCCACGGTGGAGAGAGACTTGCGCCTGCTCGCCGCGCACTCCGACACGGATGGCGGGGTATTGGAAAACATCATTCCCTATCCTGCCTCGGGCAAAGTCGAGAAGACGCTCGTGCTCATCAAGCCCGACAATTTTCGTTTTCCCAACGCCCGGCCCGGCCAGGTGATGGACAATTTTTCGCGCACCGGGTTGAACATTATCGGCTTCAAAGTCTTTGGCATGAGCGTGGCGCAGGCGGAGGAATTTTACGGGCCGGTGCTCGCGGTGTTGCAGGATAAACTCAAAGCCTCCGCCGGCGCGCGCGCCAGGCTCGCCATCGAGCGCGAATTGGGCGCCGCGGTGCCCGCCGCGGTCGAGGCGCAACTGGCCGAGTTGCTCGGCCCAATTCAGGGCCGGCACAATTGGGAAACCATCATCCAGTTCATGAGCGGACGCCGGCCTGACGAGTGCAAGAACGAAGAAGAGCGCCAGGCGCCCGGCACCGAGAAGTGCGTCGCCGTCGTTTACCAGGGCATCGACGCGGTGCGCAAAATCCGCGAGGTGCTCGGGCCGACCGATCCGTCGAAAGCGCCGCTCGGCAGCATCCGCCGGGAGTTCGGCGTCAACATCATGGTCAACGCCGCGCACGCCAGCGACGCACCGGAAAATGCGGCGCGCGAGCTGGGCATCATCCGCATCACGGAAAATGATTTTCGGCCCTTGATCGAACGCGCCTACGGGGCGAAGTGAACGCCCCGGCAATCCACTGACGACCGATCCGCCGCACCGCAAATTTTACCCACACCTTTCTATGGAACTCGCCGCCCGCGTCACGCAACTTACCCCGTCCCTTTCCCTCGCCATCGACAGCCGTGCCAAGGCCATGATCGCCGCCGGCCAGGAGGTCTGCTCCTTCGGCGCTGGCGAGCCGGATTTCGACACGCCCGAGCACATCAAAGCCGCCGCCATCGCCGCGCTCGAAGCGGGCTTCACCAAATACACGCCCAGCAGCGGCATCCCGGAATTGCGCGAAGCCATCGCGGCCAAGCTCGCCGCCGACAATGGCGTTTCCTACAAGGCCAGCCAAATCATCGTCACCAACGGCGGCAAGCAGGCGTGCGCCGAGGCGATCCTCGCCACCTGCGGCGAAGGCGACGAAGTCATCATCCCCGCGCCGTATTGGTTGAGCTACCCGGAAATGGTCCGCCTCGCCGGCGCCGAGCCGGTCTTTGTTTCCACCAGCGAAGCGAACGGCTGGAAGATGACGGCCGAGGAATTTGAAAACGCGATGACACCGCGCACGAAGATGATGATCCTCAATTCGCCCAACAACCCGACCGGCGCCGTCTATTCCCGCGCGGAAATGGAAGCCCTCCTCGCCGTGGCCGCCGAGGAGGAAATCCTCATCCTCAGCGACGAGATTTACGAAAAGCTCGTCTATGACGACGCGCAGCACATCTCCATCGCTTCGTTGTCCAAAGAAGCCTACGACCTGACCATCACGGTCAACGGCTTCTCGAAATCCTACGCCATGACCGGCTGGCGCCTCGGCTACCTCGCCGCCCCCGAACCCATCGCCAAGGCCATCGACGCCGCGCAGAGTCATTTCACCTCGAATGTCTGCGCCTTCGCGCAAAAAGGCGCGCTCGCGGCGCTGCAAGGCGACCAAGGCCCGGTCAACGACATGCGCGACGAATTCAACGTGCGGCGCGACTACATGTTCGACCGCATTTCCAAGATTCCGAACGTCACCGCCGTGCAGCCGCTCGGCGCGTTCTACATCCTGGTGAACATCGCCAAGCTCGGGCTGACCTCGACGAATTTCGCCGACCGACTCCTGAGCAAAGCCGCCGTCGCCGTCGTCCCCGGCATCGCCTTCGGCGACGACCGCACGATCCGCCTGAGCTACGCGACGAGCCTAGATATTATTAAAAAAGGACTCGACCGCTTCGAGGACTTTTGCCGGAGCGTGTAAGGCGCGACGCGCGGCCGTCGCCGAAGGCTTGTTGGCGTGAATGCCGTGTCCGGCTTAGCTTCGGGCAATGGACTCAAGTCGCGGAGTCTATTTCGGGCAGGTCTGCTCTTCACCGGATTCACTATCGCTTTTTGCTTCGTTCTCTACGACTTCGCCCGACACGGTTTTGCCGGTGAGCACATCAGTCGTGGGCTGCTGTTTTGCGGTGGCGGTGTGTCCACCGGTCCTGATTCTTTCCTGTTGATCTTCCTCGGCTTGGGCAGCTTTTTTGCGTGGCGCAACCTCGCGGTTGTCCGTTCCGCAAATCATCAAACCCCTCAGCAGCCGGCGCAGCCGAGGCCAATCGGCGCGGCATGGACGAGCCGCAGAAGTTCCTCGGCATCTGCGCGCGACGCTCGGAAATACTTCGAGAAACCCATCGAATGTAAACCCGTCAATTTAGGGCCAAGTGTCAGGTGCGGCGGCCCTACAGCAGTGAAACCGTAGGGAGGTATCTATCGACGCGGGAGTTGGTCGCCTGTCCTAGTTGATCTCGGAGATGCGTTACCTCGCTTTGCTATTGTTGCTTTTCGTTCTTGGTTGCTCAAAGCAGCCACCGGCGGATCGTTGTGCTTCCAACGCGAGACAGATCAACCTGGCTTGCAGGCTTTATTCGGACGATCACGACGGAAACTTTCCTCATACTCTGCAAGAATTAGTTGGAAGCCCGTATCTGAAGGACAACACCTTACTTATCTGCCCACTATCCCCTCGACGAGAACCGATTGGTTACGATTATTTCGGCGGTAAGACCACAGACTTAGACAGCAAGCCCTTGCTTCGTGCCAAACATACTTGGCCTGATGGACACAGAGTGACCGTTTATATTGATGGTCACATGGACATCAAGTCAGACGATAAGAAGTGAGGGCACTTATCCAGGCAAGCGAACATGCTTGGTCCATTGTATCCCTTCACCCGAAGCTCAGATTCTTCACTCCCGCAGCGGCGGCGGCGTTGAGCACCTGGATGACGCGCTCTTGCCGCACGTCGGGCGCGGGCTGGATGATGACGGGGTCTTTGCCGCCGTAGCTGATGAGTTCCTTGAGCTTGTCGCGCGTGCCGGGCAGCTCGGCGTTCGTCGGCGATTCGTCGTAAGCCTGGCCGTTGATGAGCACCTGGCCGTCGCTGGCAATTTGCACGACGATGGGCGTGACCGGCTCGTTCGCGCCGACGGCAGCGCGACCGCTGGGCAGGTTGATGCCCAACTCGCGCTCGACGACCTGCAAGCCAGCCGAGGCCATGAAGAAGAGCATGAGCACGAAGACCACGTCCACCATCGGCGCGATTTGAAACCCGAGGTCGCCGTCTTCTGTTCCGATGGTGCCGGCCATTTGGGGGAGAAGAAAGTTGAGAGTTGTTAGTTGAGAGTTGAGCGACCGAAGAAAAGAAGAAAGGAGGAGCCGCGAGTGTTTTTTTCGAAGTTCTGGACTCTCAACTCTCAACTAACAACTCTCAACTTTCTTCTCACTGCGCTCCAGCCGTCGTCGCTTGCTGTTTCGCGCCTTCTTTATCCACGACGGAAAAGGTGACATTTTTAATGCCGGCCGCGCTGGCCGCCGCGATGACCGCGCGGGTGAATGCCCAGCGCGTCGCTTTATCCTCGCGCACCAGCACGCGCGTCTCAGGCACTTCGGCGAGGCGTTCTCTCAACAAAGGAATGATTTCCTCGGGCGCATTGAACGCGCGGTCGTCGATGATGATGCCGCCAGCGTCGGCGGCGGTGTTCCACGAGACGTTGATCTTTACTTCCTTCGCTTTCTTTTTGTCGCTCGCATCCGTGGCCACCGGCAGCTCAATGCCTTTGGTCGATTGCAATACTTCCGTCGAAGAGATCGACATGAAAAAAACGAGCAACACGAGCAACACGTCGATCATCGGCGCGATCTGAAAATCCGGGTCTTCCTCCGGCAATTCGCGCACCGAATTCTTCTTGCGACGGTGCTTGGAGCGGATGCGCGCGGCGCTCATGGCTCAGACGGTTTTTCAGACAGAATTCACAGAATTAAACAGAATTTTTGTCGAGGAAAAACACGATGGCTCGCGACGAATACTGCTTACTTCTGTCTCAAACAATTCTGTAAAATTCTGTGAATTCTGTCTAAAAAATCTCCCGTTTCATCCCGCCCAATCCAGCGTTGAGCCGCACTGCGGGCAGGGCGTTTCGCCGGCGGTGATGGCGGCGTTGCAGACCGGGCAGTTGGTGGTCAAGGCCATCGACACACGGCGCGAAGACGCGGCGCCGGGCAGGAGCACGCCTTCGCCGGCGGAGAAATTTTCCCCAATCCGCAAACCTTGCAGTTCCTCGTAAGGCACGTCTTCGATGATCGCGCTGATCCGGTCTTCCGCGGCGACAATCGCGCTCTGCGTTTTGTTGCGAAAGACGTAGTAGAAAATGAACGCCGGGATCGCGATGAACAATCCGCTCGCCGTCGCCAGCAGCACCTCGCCAATCGCGCCCGCCAGCGCGCGCGGATCGCCGATGCCCGAGCGGCCGAGCGTGGCAAACGCCTTGATCATCCCGATGACCGTGCCGAGCAAGCCGATCATCGGCGAGACGACGCCGATCACCGACAGATACGAATTGCGGGTGCGCAACACCGTCGCCTCGCGCAAGGCGTGCTCGGCCAGCGCGTCCTCGACGGCGTCCTTGCCGCGGCCGAGACGTTCGAGGCCGCTGCGCAGCACGTTGGCGAGATAGTTCCGGTTGGCCCGGCAGGTTTCCCACGCTTCCTGATAATTGCCGGCGGCGACGAGGTCTTTCAACGAGCGCACCAGCGTCGGCGGCGCCAGCCGGTCGGCGCGCAAGGTGAGGAAATTCTGGATGACGAACGTGACCATGACAATCGACGCCGCCAGGATCATGAGCCAGATCATGATGCCGAGCGGGCCGGTTTTGAGGATGCTCTGGAGCACGGTTTCCTCCGGCGCGCTCGCGCCAGGGACGGCGGTTTCCTGCGCCAAGCCAGCCGCCGGCAGCGCGAGGAGCGCGCCCAGCGCGAGGCTCAACCAACCCAAGCCGCGCGGGACGCGGATCGAACAAAGGAGGAACTTCATAACGTGAAGGGAGAATCTACATTTTTTCCAATACAACAAACCACACCGCGCTGCCGAGTCTCTTCATCTCACGGCGCGATCACGCCCGGATGCACGGCGCGCAACGCGTCCGCCGCTTTTTGCGCCGCCGCGACCGCCGCCCGGTCGCGATAAAACAGCGTGACCGTCCGCAGATAACTCGTCAACGCCGCGGGCAAATCGCCCGCCGCTTCCTGCTGCCGCCCGAGCAGCAAAAACACCTGGCCATACGCGGCCGCCTCCGTCGGCGAGGCTTTCAGCGGATTTTGCAAAGCCGCCGCGGCCAGCGGTTCCAGCCGGGCGCGCGCGCCGGCCGCGTCGCCTTTCGCCAGCGCCAGCCGCGCCAGGCTGACGGTCGTGCGCACGGAATCGCCGCCGCCTCCGCCGCCGTAAACTTTGGCGTAATCGGCATACGCCGCCTCCGCGCGGGCGAGGTCTTTTTTTTCCAAATAAATATCGCCGAGCAACGCCGCCGCGTCGCGCGCCCAGTCGGTCGGCAATCCGCGAAACGTCTCGGCCA
>JAFAXH010000036.1 GCA_019241085.1 Verrucomicrobiota bacterium
CCTGCTCAAAGCGCTCTGGCACGGTTCCAGGCTGCCCTTCCCAACTTCCATCTTTGCTTAACTGAAGGTCAATAGGCGAAGCAAAACCGCCTTTTAAGTGACAAATCCGTTTCGCATAATTTAAAGTTAGGCACCGCTCGCGCTCTATGGAATACACCACCGTCTTTGATGTAGGTCAGAGTGGTTACCGGCAATGGTCATTTCCAGCCCACGGGCTCCTCTTCGTCGTCGTTGGCGCTGGGTTGGTGCTTTTCCGACGGCGGCTTCGTTCGCGCATGCCATCGTTCTTTCCTTTCGTTTTCCTCGGTTTCGCGCTGTTCTGGACGTTCATCGCGTTTGTGAGCACCTCCGGCGGCTACTCTGCGTTGTCCTCAGCGTTGCGCGAGGGCCGTTGCAGCGTTGTTGAGGGGGTCGTGTCCGACTTTCACCCCATGCCCTACACGGGCCACCAGATGGAGTGGTTCGTTGTGGATGGCAGGCGCTTTGAGTATTCCGACTACGTCATCGTCCCTGGCTTCAACAACACGGCTTCGCACGGGGGGCCAATCCGCCAAGGTCTCCAAGTCAGAGTTCACTACGTCGGCAACAACATCGCAAGGTTGGAGGTCGCCCGATGAGGTCCGCGGTGCCTAACCCGGCGCTGCAGCGAACAGGCTCTGCGGGCAGCGCCTTTTCCGCATTCGTGCTTTACTTCCGCAGAGCCTGTCGCTGAGCTTTGATTTGTTAGGTGAGAAAGCCCACCGGACGCCTTGGAATTGGGCTTGTCTCCTTAGTGTTGGCGTCACATCTCTGATTACGTATGGTGGAATTTGTGCCAATTGAAATTCGAGCGGTGGGCGAATTCTTGGAGTGCATTTTCACCGGCAAGATAGGCGCGTCGGAGCTGCTCCAAGGCGCGAAGGAAATTTGGGAGATCGAGAAAAGGGAAGCGCGGACACCGAGCCGTTTCATTGACTTGAGCGGGGTCGAAGCATTTGATCTTAGTTTCGCGTCGATCAGCGACTTTGCGAATGTGCGCAGGCAATCCGACTTCAAAAATCCGATACGATCAGCCATCTATGCGTCGCGCGGCATCGCGTTCGGCTTCGCGCGGATGTATCAAAGTTTGAACGAGAATCCAAAGCTTACAATCCGGGTCTTCCGCGAGCGGGAAGCGGCACTACGATGGATGAGAGGCGAGGACTCCCCAGCCAATCCACTCGCTGAACATTGAACTCTGGGCGCGGTTTTCTCCACACCCTCCTCTCGGCAACGCCTGACCACGCACTCCAGCGAACAGAGGCTGGCGGCAGGGCTGGTTCCGTGGTTGAGTCTGTCCTCGCCGGCCTCTGTCGCTGAACTTGGCGGCGTTAGGCGCTTGCCTCCACCAGTTCACCGCGTTTGATCGTCGTTAGCACCAGGCGAATCTTGGGCACGAGTGGCAACAAATCTTGGAAGCGGTTGCTCTTGGCGCGGAGCACGATCACCGCGATTTTTAGCTGCGCGAGATTTTGCTGGAAGCTCAGGTTTCGATCAACGGTCACAAACACATCGAAGTTGATCTCAGCCAGCTTGAGCAATTCTCCGTTCTTTATGCCTGCCCAGCCAGCCCGCGGAACCGTTTTCACCTCATGGCCAGTCGTGAGTTCGGCAGCCAGCCGTCGAGGCAGGCACTCGTCGAGCAGAATCTTCACTACTGTGCCGCACCCACAAGGTTGCCTTTCACCATTGCAAGCGCCTCAACGACTTGCTCCCGCGAGACCGTGGGAAAGTCGCTTAGAAACTCATGGATGGAGTCGCCAGCTTCGAGGTAGTCCATCAGGGTTTCGACCGGAACTCTCGTCCCGGCGAAGACAGGAGTTCCACCCATGACCTCTGGAGACGATTCGATGATTTTCATTCCAGAAGCATTTTACGGCAGACATTTTGCCGAGGCAACCGCCAAAGCGCCTAACAATGCGATGGAGCGGTTAGCTCATCTTGTTCTCGTTTAAGCTACCATGACGCTACTTGATACCCTGTATTTAGGATTAGTCGCTCTCGCGCTACTTGTGGATCACTTTGTTCTGTGGCGCATATTTCTTCGCTGGGTAGCGGTCGATCCCGGTCCGGCACGGCTGCGCTATTGGTCGATCTGGATGACGTTGATGTGGGTGTTGGTCGCGGGCGGAATGGCGCTCTGGATCGCAAACGGTCGCGCCTGGCGTGCGCTGGGGTTCACTTTCTCGCCGGGCTGGGGATTCTACTTGGCGCTGGGTTTAAACCTTGCCTTTGTGGTGATTCAAGGCCGAGGCGCCAGCCAAGTCGCGCGCAAGCCTCGCGCGCGCGCAAAACTGCGTGAGACCTACGCCAAGCTGGTAGTGATCCTTCCCCACACGCGCACCGAATTATCTTGGTTCCTTGCCTTATCGCTGACGGCTGGGTTCTGTGAAGAGTTCATCTTCCGCGGCTACCTCATCTGGGCGCTGCAGCCGTGGGCGAGTTGGTGGGGAGCCGCGGTGATCGCCGTGATTTTATTCGCCCTTGGACATGCCTACCAAGGCGTGAGCGGCATCGTGCGGACTGGAATTCTAGGCGCGGTGATGACATTAGTCTTCGCGATTTCAAGCTCGCTCTGGCCGGCGATCTTGCTGCACGCCTTGATCGACATCGGATCGGGATTGATTGCATGGCTTGTTCTTCGTGAACAAGCAGTGGACGGCGGCCCAATATAAAGTAGTCCTCCTCTGGTAAGCTCATGCGAAGCCAAGTTGCACTTGGGAACGGCCACGCTCGTTCTACGAAGCTCCGCTTCGTCTGATGGATTCTCTCCGGCGCTGAGTGTATCCATAGCTTCTTATGCCCCAGCACACTTCCTTCACTGCTCTCATCATCGACGCCGGACCGGATGGCCGGCGGCAGAAGCCGGCGGAGTTCCGCGAGTTGTCCGATGCCAGCGCGTTGCCCGCGCCGGGCGGCGAGGTGGTGGTCGAGGTGAGTTACAGTTCGTTAAATTACAAGGACGGGCTGGCGGTGACGGGGAAGGGGAAAATTCTCCGGCAACTCCCCATCGTGCCGGGCATTGATCTGGCCGGCACCGTGGTCGCGGCGGGGAACGATGCGGGCGGGCATTTGCAAGTCGGCGACGAGGTGATCGTCACGGGCTGGGGCGTGGGCGAGCAAACTTCGGGCGGCTACGCGGGTTGCGCGCGGGTGCAGGCGGATTGGTGCGTGCGGCTGCCGGCGGGGCTGGATGCGCGGCAGGCGATGGGCATCGGCACGGCGGGTTTGACGGCGATGCTCTGCGTGCTGGCGCTGGAAGATCACGGCGTCGCGCCGGGCAAGGGCAGGGAGGTCGTCGTCACCGGCGCGGCGGGCGGGGTTGGCAGCGTCGCCGTGGCGCTGTTGGCGAAGCTCGGGCATCGGGTCGTCGCCTCGACGGGACGGGTGGAAGAAGAACGCGAATATCTGCGCGGATTAGGCGCGGCGGATTTGCTCGCGCGCGATGTGCTGGCGAAGCCGTCGGGCAAGCCGCTCGACTCGGAGCGTTGGGCGGGCGGGGTGGATGCCGTGGGCGGCGAGACGCTGGCTGCGGTGCTGCGTCAGACGCGCACGCACGGCAGCGTGGCGGCGTGCGGTCTGGCCGGCGGCGCGCATCTGCCGACGACGGTGCATCCGTTCATCCTGCGCGGCGTGAACTTGCTGGGCATCGACTCGAATACCTGCCCGCGCCCGCGTCGCGAACAGGCATGGCAACGGCTGGCGACCGACCTTGATCGCGCGAAGCTCGAACGCATGATCGAGGTGATCGCGCTGCGCGACGTGCCGCGTTATGCCGAGGAAATTCTCGCGGGCAAAGTGCGCGGTCGCGTCGTGGTGGATGTGCAGGCGTGAGGGTGCGTGGTGGGTGAAGAACAGAGGGTCTCACGCAAAGGCGCAAAGCCGCAAAGGAGGGAGAAGAAACGAATTCGCCGCCAGACGCGAAGGCACCAAGGAGGTGAAGGACGAAGTGGAACGCGGGTTCCGCTTGCTGGGGAGCGCGGGCGCCTCGCCCGCTCCGTCGGGCGCCACCGCCGGACGACTCTCTTTCGTTGTCATCCCGAGCGAAGTCGAGGGACCCCTTACTGACTGTCTGGCTCGGTGGATACACAAACTGCTTTCGCGGAGTGCTGCGAGCCAAGGCAAATAGTAAGAGGTCCCTCGACTGCGCTCGGGATGACAGACAATAAGAACGCTCCCCTCTTCCCTCCTTTGCGGCTTTGCGCCTTTGCGTGAGGATCATTCCGATAAAATTGAATCTCCGCGCCGCATCGGCGATGCTCTCGGCTGGCGATGGTTGAACTCCTTTTCATCCTCGGCTTGATCGGGCTGCTCGTCGTGCGCACGTTCGAGTTCCTCGCCGCTTTGCAAGCCGCGCCGACGCTGCTCGCCGCCGCCGGTTTGGTGCCGTTGCTCGCAGTATGGGATTACACGCACACCCTCCACGCGCTTTCGCTCGAAGGGCTGGTGCGTTCCTGGGAACACCGCGGCCAGCGCCTCCGTCCGCCCGTGCCGCCCGAGCGCACTTACTGGCTGTTGCACGGCGGGCGGTTGCGTCGGCAGCTCGGGTGGTTGGCGCCCATTGCCGTGATTTTCTGGGCGCTCGCGTTGTGGTTTCCCGCGCGGCTCGCGTGGCAGCCGCTCGCAGTCGCGGGCTGGGTGTTTGGCGCGGTCGCCATCGACGCCACGGCGCGATTCCTGGCGCGCAGCGTGTTGTATTGGCGCGCCGCGCAATGGTTTGACGAAATGCGGCCGGGCATCGTCGGTTTCTATCGGCGCACGATGTATCGGCTTTCAGAGAACCCGGAGTTTCTCGGCGACGAAAATCCCCGCGAACGCGAGCGGGCCGATTCCATTTATTAACGTAATAAATCCTCGCACCCGAAAGCTCCGAGTTGCTCATGAAAAACGAAATCATCCAGAGCGACTGAACACGTCGTAACGTCTGGTCAGCCGCTTCATTCCCCCCAAGCCATGAGCCAAGCAGCCGCCGCCACTGACCTGATTGCCGCACTCCAACGCCATTTCCCCGCCGACGCGCTCATCACCAAGCCGGAGGACATGACGGCGTATTCCTACGACGGCACGCCGATGCTCAAGGGCATGCCGAGCGCGGTCGTCTTCCCGACCACGACGGAAGAAGTCGCCACCGTCCTGCGTCTCGCCACGGAATCCGGCACCAGCGTCTCCACCCGCGGCAGCGGCACCGGCCTGAGCGCCGGCAGCATCCCGAACGCCGGCGACATCGTGCTCTGCCTGGCGCGGATGAACCAGATTCTGGAACTCGACACCGCGAATTTGACGATCCTCGTCGAGCCGGGCGTCATCAACGCGAACGTCGCCGCGGCGGTGGAAGCCGAGGGGCTGTTTTATCCGCCCGATCCCGGTTCGATGCGCGTCTCGACCATCGGCGGCAACGTCGCCGAAAACTCCGGCGGTTTGCGCGGATTGAAATACGGCATCACGCGCGACTACGTCATGGGTTTGGAGGTCGTGCTGCCGACCGGCGAGACGTTTTTCACCGGCACGAAATGTGTGAAGGATGTCGCCGGCTATTCGTTAAAAGACCTCTTCGTCGGCAGTGAAGGAACGCTCGGCGTCGTCACAAAAATCTTGCTGAAGCTGCTGCCCAAGCCGGCCGCGCGCAAGACGCTGCTCGCCATCTACGAAAAGATGGACGAAGCCGCGGCGACGGTCTCGGCGATCATCGCCAACAAGATCATCCCGTGCACCGCGGAGTTCATGGACCGCACGACGATCAAGTGCGTCGAAGACTACGCGCACATCGGCCTGCCGCTCGATTGCGACGCCGTGTTAATCCTCGAAAGCGACGGTCATCCCGCCGCCGTGGACGACGAGGCGCAAAAGATGGAAGCGCTGTGCAAGCAGCACGGCGCGCGTTCGGTCAAACTCGCCGCCGATCTCGAAGAAGCCACCAAGCTCATGACCGCCCGCCGCATGGCCATTCCCGCGATGGCGCGCGTGGCTCCGACGACGATCCTCGAAGACGCGACGGTGCCGCGCTCGCGGCTCGCCGAGATGGTGCGCTTCGTGCAGAAAACGGCTGAGAAATACAACATCCAGGTCGGCACCTTTGGCCATTTCGGCGACGGCAATTTGCACCCGCTCTTTCTCGCCAATGAACTGAAGCCCGACGAGATTCACCGCGTCCACGAAGCCGTCGGCGAGATTTTCGATCACGCCGTCAAAATCGGCGGCACGATCTCCGGCGAGCACGGCATCGGCCTGACGAAAAAAGCGTATCTGCCCGGCGCGATCGGCGAGCTCAACGTGCGCGTTTTGAAAGAACTCAAGCGCGTCTTCGATCCGAAGGGCATCCTCAATCCCGGCAAGATTTTCGAGGCGGACCAGCCCGGCATGGAAGGCACCGCCACGTTCACGCACACGATCACCCGCGGCATCACGCCGGAGCACTTGATCCCGCAGACGTAAGGGTTGCGTTCGTTTCCTCCGCGCGCCGCCCGCCGTATATTCCAATGTCTCTCCCCTCCGACGCACTCACCAATCCCGTGCCCGCCCGCCCAACCGCCAACCCCGGCAATCCGCCCGCGGAATTTCTCCCGCCGTTCAACACGCTGCCCGATGCCGACGGCCACGTTCACGGCCACGGCGACGGCGGCAGCCACGGGCACGATTCATTGCGCACGCTCGATTACGCCGTCATCCAGCAGTGCATGCACTGCGGCTTTTGCCTGCCGACGTGCCCGACGTATGACGCGACGAAAAAAGAGCGCAACTCGCCGCGCGGACGCATCGCGCTCATGCGCGCCATCGCGGACGGACAGATGGACGCGACGAAGACCTTCGCCGAGGAAATGTATTTCTGCCTCGGCTGCCTCGCCTGCACGACGGCGTGCCCGGCGGGCGTCGATTACGCGCAGCTTTTTGAGACGGCGCGCGCGACCGCGGAGCACGCCGGCGTCTTGCAAAGTCCGAGCCGCGATTGGACGCGGCGGCTGTTGTTGAAAGGACTCTTCACCCGCCCGCGCTTGCTGCGCGCGCTCGGGCGAATGTTGCGAATTTATCAAGCCAGCGGCGCACAATGGCTCGTGCGCAAACTCGGCCTCACCAAGCTGCTCGGTTCGCGTCTTGCGAAGCTCGAGCCACAGACGCCGCAGGTGCGCGCGCAGTTTTCCCATCAACTCATCCAGCCGGTGGAAAAACCTGCGGATGATCAGGTGAAATACCGCGTCGGCCTGCTCACCGGTTGCGTGCAGGACCTCGTTTTTTCCGACATCAACCGCGACACCGCCGACGCGCTGCTCGCGAACGGCTGCGAGGTTCACACGCCGCCGGTGCAAGCGTGTTGCGGCTCGCTGCACGGGCACAACGGCGAGCCGGGCACGGCGCGGATGCTCGCGCGTCGATTGCTCGACACGTTCGACGTTTTCAAGCTCGACGCGATCATCACGAACGCCGCCGGCTGCGGCTCGCACTTAAAGACTTACAACCGGCTGCTCGCCGACGATAAACAATACGCCGAGCGCGCCGCCGAGTGGTCGCGCAAGTGCAAGGACATCAATGAGTTTTTGGTGGAAATCCATTTCCGCGCGCCCACCGCGGCGCCAGCCGGCATTCCCGTCGATCAGCTCACGTATCATGAGGCGTGTCATCTTTGCCACGGCCAGAAGATCACCGCGCAACCGCGGAAGATTTTGAAGTCGATCCCCGGCTTGAAACTGACCGAACTCAGCGAATCGACTTGGTGTTGCGGCAGCGCTGGCATCTACAACATCGTGCAGCCCGAGATGTCGCAACAGTTGCTCGAACGCAAGCTCAAGCACATTGACAAAACCGGCGCCCGCACCGTGGCCACGGCGAATCCCGGCTGCCATTTGCAAATCGCCAACGGCGCCGCCGCGCGCGGCAAAGCGTTGCACATCGCGCATCCCGTCAGCCTGCTCGCTGCGGCGTATCGAGCGGAGTGACTGTGCGTTCGCGTCGGTGGTTTCCCTTCTCCTGTCATTCCGAGCGAAGTCGAGGAATCTCTCGCTATTTTTCTGGCTCGTGTCGTGTGAATACCAGTTCTGGGTTTACATCGTGACAAACCGCAATCACTCCGTTCTCTACATCGGCATGACCAACAACCTAGCACGCCGAACCGGCGAACACCGCCGTGGCATCGGTGCGGCGTTCCCGGTGCAATTTCATTGCACGAAACTGATTTACTACGAGCGCTATGAACACGTGCTCGGCGCCATCGCGCGCGAAACGCAGTTGAAAAAATGGAGCCGCGCCAAAAAGATCGCGCTGGTCGAACAGATGAATCCGCGCTGGATGGATTTGGGTGCCGAAGTCTTGCTCGACGAATGACGCGCGTCGCGGAGGACAAATAGTAAGAGATGTCTCGACTGCGCTCGACATGACAGAAAAGTCGGACGACGCCTTTCCACATGGCCGAAAGTTCTTCTTCCTTCTCCACTGCGCCTCCGATCTTGAGCGCGACCGAGTTGACGGTCACTTACGGCACGCAAGTCGTTCTCGACGCCGCCACAATCGCGCTTCACGAAGGCGAGCGCATCGGTCTCGTCGGTCGCAATGGCACGGGGAAAGCGACCTTCCTGCGCCTAGCCGCGGGTGTGAGCGAACCGGACGCCGGGCAAATCACACGCCGGCG
>JAFAXH010000044.1 GCA_019241085.1 Verrucomicrobiota bacterium
GCGACGTTGGTTTAATAATAAAACGATTGAGGTCAGTGAATTTGTTCGCCTGGACGTTGGCAGGATGACCGCTTCACGCTGGGGCCGCCGTCACCCTCCAATCGCGTTCCGCCCGCAACTGGCCGCAACCCGCCGCCACGTCGAGACCGCGCCGCTGCCGCACGGTGCTCGGCAGGCCCGCCGCGCGCAGGATGCGCTGAAACTCCGCGGTCGTCGCGGAAGAAGCCGCGTCGGCGGTGAAACCGACGGTGGCGTTGAGCGGAATCAAATTCACGTGCGCATCGAAGCCGGCCAACAGCGCGGCGAGCCGGCGCGCGTGCGCGGGCGAATCGTTGGCCCGCGCGATGAGCGTCCATTCAAAGAAAATTTTCCGCGCGGTGGTTTGTTGATAAAACCGGCAGGCGTCGAGCAGCTCGGCCAACGGCCAGCGGTGATTCACGGGCACCAGCGCGCCGCGTTCTTCGTCGCTCGCGCCGTGCAGGCTCACGGCGAGATGAAACGGCTGATTTTCCGCGGCCAGGCGCCGGATGCCGGGGGCGACGCCGACGGTGCTGATGGTGATGCGGCTCGGGCCGAGGTTGAGTCCGCGCGTGTCGGTCACGATGGCGAGCGCCCGCAGCACGGCGTCGTAATTGTGCAACGGCTCGCCCATGCCCATCAGCACGAGGTTGCGCAAAGCCGAGTCGTCGCCCGCGGCGCGGAGGGCGCGTTGCGCGTGGACGACCTGCGCGACGATCTCGCCGGCGCGCAGGTGCCGCGCGAAACCGGCCTGGCCGGTGGCGCAAAATACGCAGCCCATCGCGCAACCAACTTGCGTGCTGAGGCAAGCGGTGAACCGGCCGGGATAGCCCATGAGCACGGTCTCCACCGCGTGTCCGTCGGCGAGGCGCAGCAGGAATTTACGCGTCAAGCCGTCGCTGCTGCGCGTGTCCGCGGCGACCTCGGGCAGCGCCGCCGACCAGCCGCCGGCGACGTGGGCGTTTTCCTCGATCCAGCGCCGCAACGGCGGCAAAAAATCGCGTCGCGCGCGCAGGTCGCCCGGCGCGGCGCGATAGAGCGCGCGCCAGAACGTTCGCGCGTGCGCGGGCCGCAAGCCGGCGACCGTGAGCGCCTGTTCCAGCCCGTCGAACGTCAGGTCGAAAAGCGAACGTTGCGGCGAGCCGTCGATCATTTCATTTCGCCGCGGCGGCCGCTTCGAGCGCCTGCCACTCGGCGGCGTCGAGTTGCAAGTTACTTGCAGCAACGTTTTCCTCCAGATGCGCGACGGACGAGGTGCCGGGGATCGGCAGCATCACGGGCGAATGCCGCAAGAGCCACGCGAGCGAGAGTTGCGCGACGGTCGCGCCGTGGCGTTTCGCCGCCTCGTCCAGCGGGCCGCCGGGTCGAGCCAGTTTGCCGGCGGCGACGGGGAACCACGGGATGAAGCCGATGTTGCGCGCGGCGCAATATGCCAGCGCCGCTTCGCTCTTGCGATTGGTCAGGTTGTATTCGTTTTGCACGCTGACAATCGGCACGGTTTTCGCCGCGCGCTCGATTTCCTCGGCGTTGACTTCGGAGAGGCCAATGTGCCGGATTTTGCCGGCGTCTTGAAATTCCTTGAGCGCGCCGAGCGATTCTTCGGCCGGCACTTTGGGATCAATCCGGTGCAACTGATAGAGGTCGATGCAATCCACTTTGAGCCGGCGCAAACTCGCCTCCACGCAGCCGCGTAAGTAGTCGGGCTTGCCGTTGACGACCCAGCGGTTCGGTCCCGGCCGGGTGAAGCCGCCCTTGGTTGCGATGACGAGGCCGGCGGGATACGGGTGCAACGCTTCGGCGATGAGATTTTCGCTCACCTCCGGCCCGTAGGAATCGGCGGTGTCGATGAAATTCACGCCGAGTTCGACCACGCGGCGCAGGAGCCGGCGCGCTGCGGCCGGGTCTTTGGGTTCGCCCCAGATGCCGTCGCCCGTGATGCGCATCGCGCCGTAGCCCAGGCGATAAACCGGCAGGTCGCCGCCGATGGAAAACGTGCCGCTCGCGGCGGTGGGTGATGAGGATGAGATCATAGATAACCAATACGAACGACACTCCCGCCAAGGCGCGAAGCCGCAAAGAAAAAACACGGAAAAATTGCGGGCTATTTAATTTTCCTCTTTGCGGCTTTGCGCCTTGGCGGGAATTTTTCGAAACTCACTTAATGACTGCCGGCCGTCGTCGCCGCGGCGGAAGCAGCCGGCGCCAAATCGAGCGCGGCGAGGCCGAAGGTGTATTCAAACGCCACCTCGTGCAGCCGGTCGTAACGACCGGAGGAACCGCCGTGGCCAGCGTCGAGATTGATCTTGAAGAGCAGCGGGTTTTTATCCGTTTTCATGGCACGCAATTTCGCGGCAAACTTCGCCGGTTCCCAATACGGCACCTGGCTGTCGTTGAGCGACGTGTAGAGCAAAATGATCGGGTAATCCTTCGCCGCGATGTTGTCATACGGGCTGTAGGATTTGATGTAATCGTATTCCGCTTTTTTGTTCGGATTGCCCCACTCGATGTATTCTTCCGTCGTCAGCGGCAAGGTCGCGTCGGACATCGTGTTGAGCACATCGACAAACGGCACGTCGAGGATCGCGGCTTTCGCTAAATCGGGCCGCAGATTGATCGTCGCGCCGATGAGCAAACCGCCCGCGCTGCCGCCCTGGATGACGGTGCGTTCGTGCGTCGTGTATTTGTTGGCCACGAGATAGTCGGCGCACGCGATGAAGTCGGTGAACGTGTTCTTCTTCGTCATCATTCGCCCGTCGTCGTGCCACGCCTCGCCCAGCTCGCCGCCGCCGCGGATGTGCGCGAGTGCAAAGATGACGCCGCGGTCGAGCAGCGAGATGCGGTTGGAAGAAAACGCCGGGTCAATGGAGATGCCATACGAACCGTAGCCGTAGAGCCAGCAGGGCGCCTGGCCGTCCACCGCGACATCCTTGCGTCGCACGATGTCGAGCGGGATTTTCACGCCGTCGGCAGCCGTCGCGTGGACGCGCTCGACGACGTATTTTTCCGGATCGTAGCCGCCGAGAATCTCGGTGCGTTTGA
>JAFAXH010000120.1 GCA_019241085.1 Verrucomicrobiota bacterium
ACAATCCGCAACCCGGCGACCCCGTCGGCTGCACCGATTGCCACGCGCACCAGGAAGGCGGCGGCGTAAGCCGTTGCACGAATTGCCACGGCTACCACAACGACCCGCGCAAAGTGACGACCGAGACGCGCCCGCAGCCGCCCGCGCCGCGCGCGGAAACCTCGACGTTGCGCGCCTGGCTGCTCGGGAGCCGGTAGTTTTTGATTTATAAGGCCGCAGACCGCATGGAAAGCCACCTGCGATGTCCACTGCGCTCCCACCCGTCTCCTGGCAACGCATGAGCAACGCCATGGAAAATGTTCGCCGCCGATTGCTGCGGGCGTCGGCTGCGCTGGAGGCTGCGGGCATTCCCTACGCCGTCGTCGGTGGCAATGCTGTTGCCGCGTGGGTTTCGCGCGTCGATGAATCCGCCGTGCGCAATACGCGCGACGTGGATTTGCTGCTTCGCCGCGATGATCTTGCCGCGGCAAGGGCTGCGCTGGAAGCCGCAGGATTTCATCACCGCCGGGTTGCCTCGCTGGGACGGACTGGCGCGATGGATGTCTTTCTGGATGGCCCGGATGCGCGCGTGGGCGACGCGGTGCACATCGTTTTTGCCGGGGAGAAAACCCTGCCAACCCAACCGGAACCCAATGCTCGCATCGAAGAAATCGAAGCGGCTGGCGAATTTCGTCTGGTGAGTTTGGAAGCGCTCGTGCGGATGAAGCTCACCGCCTTCCGCGATAAAGACCGTGTCCACCTGCGCGACCTGCTTGCAGTAGGCTTGATCGACGCCTCCTGGCTGCCGCGCCTGCCCGAATCACTACGGGCGCGTCTCGAAGAAATTTTTGCAACGCCGGAAGGTTGAGGTCGTGGTCCTTAAAATTTACGTCCAATAGCTGGTGTCTCACTGAGGAAATGGTCATTCACGGATTACAGCTCCTTTGTGGCCATGCGCGAACGCGGCCTGCCCAAAGCTCTCAACTGTGACCTTTACTTTGCGGTCGCCAATCTAAGACACGTTGTTCTAACTCGATTTCCAAAGCATCAATGTGTTGCTCAAAATCCGGCTCCGACTGGTTGCATTTTCGTCTTGGGCTATCCTTATCCGTTATAAGTGACATCACTTCGCTAGACAATGCTCGTCCCAACTCTTGTCCCCACAATTCGCTATAAATACGACGGAGTGCGACTTCTCTGGACTCACCTTGAACGGGAATAAAAAGTAACTTTGACGCTAGTTGTTTGAGTGATTCATCGCGCGAACACAGTAACCAGAATCGCTTTTCCTGCTTTTGTTTGAGCACTTCTTCTGACCAACTCATCGCCACTAATAAATCCCATACCGCATTCTGGATTCCCCGAAGAGCTTGCTGTCGATCAAGGCTTCGCAAATGCCTTAGCAATGGCTTGCCTCGTGATGGTGCGAATTGTTGAGCTGCAAGCGTAATTGCAGCCGGAAGAAACACGAAATCGTGAAACACCCAATCTAAAAATTGTTTTAGTTTGGTGAGTGGTCGCAAATTAGATAGCTCTAGTTGGGCGATCTTGAGAACAGCGATGCGGTATATTCTCGCACCCTTTATTGCGCGCGCGGAATCTATAGGCTGCGGTTCGATCTTTGGAGGCGGAAGTTGACCTCTAGGGATTCGATCAAGACGCCCGAAGGCGATCTCAGTATAAATCCTAGCATCAACTTCATCCGCCCTACGGAACAATCTCAAGTCTTGGTTTGCTCCTGCCGGTTCCTCATAAAGCGCGAGACTTGGTTCTATCATGATGTTGCAGCATTGTAGAAAGGCCATCACAGCGGCACCCATCCTCCCGCGCTCGATCGATGCCGGCGCCTCATCTAAGTCAGACGATCTGGCAAGACTCACTACGTCGCTAAAAACATTACGGTCGAAAAATGCGCGCGTATCGGTGTTATGTTCCGCAGCCGCCATCCCATAGGTTTGCCAGTTGTAGCGATCAATATCGGTAGGACATGTGCAGAAGATACCCATTTCTCTCAGCATAACCTGTAATCTTTCCATATCCGCAAGAGAGATTGGCAACTCGAAATCATATAGCCGGAGCTCTGACATGAGTTCTTATGTATGATTTTCTGCATTTCTCATCCACCGATTCAATACATAGTCAAATGTCATCTTTGGAATCAATGGCGCACACTCGACACAGTAACTGTTCATCCGATGGCGTCTCTTTTCGTTCGAGCCACAGCACTTACATATAAAAAGAACCTTTTGTTGCTCGACTATTGCGTTGCTTGGCAGCAATGCCAGTTCATCCTTTAGAAAACTTATGAGAATTAACTGGTTGCAAACTGTAACACCCATGGCGACAAATAATTCGTGAAGGTCTTTGCGCATTTCGATGTCATCAGGAACACAAAGCACTACTTTCTTCGAGTGCTTGCCATAGTGCATTGCCTGGCCAATTGCCTCGTAAGTCTGGCCGGAATTTAGTGCCACTTTGCACTCTATAAATGTTCCATCTGCCAACTTGAAGTCGATACGAGTTCGTGAGTTAGGCAACCGGCATTCTTCTACGAAGTCGATGCGTGCCTCATGTAATAAACTAATAAGGTATGCCTTGAATGCCGATTCCTTCGGAAATTTTCGACTGTAGTTATTCCCGTATTTCCGCTTAGCTGGCCAAATCCGTTGACGACGTGCAATGAAGTGTCGGTAGGAGGCTCTTTTTGATAGATAGTTCCAAATGCTTTTGAGGTTCCATCCATTCGCCTTGCATGTTGTTTCGACGCCGGCTCCCTTTCGAAGCTGCCAGAGACATACCGCTGCTTCATGTCTATGTCTCTTTTCGTTCGCAATAATCAACGCTCTCCGCGCCCGTGAATCTTGTTTTTGTTTTTCAAAGACCTTTTCCCCACGATAGACTTCGCGCCTAATGAGTATCAGTCTTACTCCGGGCATGGTCGGTCGCCCCGAGAAATAATGCGAGATGGCTCTTAATCCCATCCTTTCGCTCTTGTAAAGCCGCACGATCTCGTCCTCTTTGTCTGCATAATGGCCACTCTTGTCTGAAATCTTCCGCAGCCACTCGCGCTGTCGATTTTCCAGCCATAGCTTCATTTCGACTGGGTCGAAAAGCGGCGCTCCGCAGCGATCCCATTCTTTGGCTGTCTTCCCCTGCTTCACTCCATAGAATTCAGCGCATTTCCTCCAATGGACAGCACCATTCTTTTTTAAGAATGTGACGGTTTTTGTAACAGGCTGATTCATCGCCTCCCAATCTTTTATAAGAGCATATTTGTCGCACTGTGTTAGTGCAAGCGCTGGCGCGTTCAATTGAGAGCCTCTAACAGCGAGAAGACTAAGCTGGATAATTGCAGGTCGTCCTTCACAAACGGCTTCGCGTCCCTAACTAAGATCAAACCCAGACTGCAAAAAGGGAAGGGAAGTGCGAGCATCATGGCCCGCGCTCCCCTTTTCTACTTTTCGCAAATTCCGTCCATGCCGTTATTACACCGATGCTGCCGGCAACGACGACTCTTCAGCGGGGTCGATGACCGCGGGCACGGGCGTGCGCTGCGCGGGGCGCTCGGCTTGGCGTTTGCGACAGATGACGAGGCCGAGGAAGACGAGATCGAATCCCAAAATCGTCGCCGCCCAGCCTTCGCCGCCGACGCCGCGGCCATACGAATGCAGGCCGCTCGGGAACCAGAAGTTGACGCCATACCACGCCATCACGACCGCCGCGAAACAGAGCACGCTCGCCACGGCGAGACCGAATTGTCCCCACCAACCCGCGATGCGTCCGTGCAGCGCGACGATGTAGCAGAGCAGGGTGATGAGCGCCCAGGTTTCCTTCGGGTCCCAGCCCCAGAAACGGCCCCAGGAATAGTTCGCCCACACGCCGCCGAGGATCGTGCCAGCGGCGATCATGAGCACGCCGAGCTGGATGACGCGATAGAGCCAGAAGTGCAGCGCCGAATCCGCGCGCGCGGCCAGCGGATCGCGCAGATAACGGAACAGCACGATGTGTCCAAAACCCAGCCCGAGCAGGAACGCGCCGTAGCTGCCGGTGATCGTGAGCACATGGATCGTGAGCCAGAAATTATCGCGCAACACCGGCTGGAGCGGATCAATGCTCGGCGGCATCGCGGCGGGTGCCTGGAGCAAAATCATCACCGTGACAAAGCTCACCGGCAGCGCCGCCAGCAGATAGGTCGTGCTGCGATAACGGGCGAAGAACACGAAGCCGAACAGCGCCGCGATGAACGCCACCCAGACCATGCTTTCAAACATGTTCGTCACCGGCGGACGGCCGGCGATCACGCAGCGCAAGCCGATGCCCCACGCGTGAAACAACAAGCCGCCCAACGCCACGAGCACGCCGCCGACGCGCAGCCAGCGCGCGATGCCCGAGGGCAAGGCGCCCGCAGCCAGCAGCACTAGGCCGAGCGCGTAGAGCAGCGCCGCGGTCGAGAACGCGCCGAGGTGATTGTAAAAATACTCCGTGCCCAGCTCGCTCTCGGTCGGATAAACCGTCGGGCAGAGCTGGCGCAATTCCGTGCGCAGCTCACGCGCGCGCAAGCCGAAGTTGAACGCATCGCCCGCGCGAAACGCGCCGACCATGCCCTGAAGCTTCTCGGTCGCCGCGGCAAAGCGCGCTTCGCCAAACGTCTTGTCCGCCTCCGGCGGAATGACCCACGCGTCTTTAATTGTCGCGTCCGGCTTTGGCGGAACGATGAGAAACGCCGCGCCGCGGCTCAGATTGCTGAACAGCGTCATGCGCTCGGTGATCGAGCGCACCTCTTGCTGCATCCGGTCCAGCTCGGCTTTTTGCATCCCGAGCTGATGCACCTCGCCAGCCAGACGATTGAGTTCCGGCAGCTTGGCGAGTTCGTCGAAGGAGAACCGTTTGCGCTCGCGGTCCAGCCCGAGTTTTTCCACCAACGGCCGATAGTTGATGAGCAAGAGCGGCTCCTTCGTCCAATCCTTCTCCTGGCCGCCGGCCGCTTCGCCGAGCAGCGCGGAGAGGATGAATTCGTTCGGCTGCCAGACCCGGCCGGCGAGGTCTTTGTAAGTGCCGCGTCCGGTGAGTTTCAGGATCGCCTCGCGGGCAAATGTGTCCACGGGTTTGCGCCGGCCGTTGTCCTGGATGGCGAGCAATCCCCATTGCTTGAAGTCGCTTTCGTTTAATTCCGCGCGAGCCAGCGGCAGCGCGGACAACAGGACGAGCAGGAGAAGCAGAAAAGTTCTAAATCCCAAGCTCGAAGCTCGAAACAAATTCCAAGCTTGAAGCTCCAAGGCGGAACGGAAAAGGGCGCGTCTCATGTCTTTTTTGAACTTGGGTTGATTTGAGCTTGTTTCGAGCTTCGAGCTTGGGACTTCGAACTTTTCTGCCCTCTCGCGCTCGGCGCTTTCCCCTCCACAAAAACCGGGTGCGGCCGCAGATAAAATAATGTGAAGATGCCGGCGCACACCAGCAGCGAGCCAATCCATTTTAACAGCCAGCCGGGGTCGCGTAAAATCTGGATCGTGCTCTCGTTCGGATTCTCCGGGTTGTAGGAAGCCTGCGACATTTTGAAAGTCAGGCCGGTGAAGGTGCTCCACCAATGGCCGGGATAGTTGTGCGGATTGTTCATCCAGCACTGGCCGGAATCGACGCGCCCTTCGTTGTCAATGACGCGCAGGGTGCTCTTAAATCCTGCCGGCGCGTCGCTGCCCTCACCGCGCTCGATCTCGAAGTCGAGCAACTGCAAACCAATCGGCAACGACTCGCACCGCCAGCCGTAGGAAAGCTGCGTCGGCGCCGAGCTGCCGCCGGTGGGCAACGCCACTTGCCAGCCCGCCGGCACCCATTC
This sequence comes from Verrucomicrobiota bacterium, assembly GCA_019241085.1. Classification (GTDB taxonomy): domain Bacteria; phylum Verrucomicrobiota; class Verrucomicrobiia; order Chthoniobacterales; family SZAS-18; genus JAFAXH01. The sequence continues at coordinate 5,813 of JAFAXH010000120.1, forward strand.
TTCCACTGTCGGCGAGCCGGGTTTGCTCAGGCGCACGCGCAAGCCTTCGGTGTGATTGCCTTGGGCCATCGCGCCGGCTTCCGGACCTTTCTTCGCGCCTTCCACGGGATGAAACGCAGTGTAATCCGTGGCACTCGGCAGCGACTGATCGACGGAGAGCTGCCAATCGGCCCAGCCGGTGTTGATGCCGGGTCCGCCGGCGGTCAGCGCGCCGACGACGGGCTGCGGCGTGGCGCCCGATTTCAAAACATAGGTCAACGCGCCGCTGGCCGCGTCGCAATAGATCGTCGCCTGGTTGGCAGAGCTGGCGCCGTTTTCGCTCGGCGCATTCATCGCCGCGAGGCTGTCTGCTTCGGGATCGGGCGCGAGCTGGCCGAAAATCCGCACGAGCACCGCCGGCTCGCGCGGTTCGTTCGAGGCCGAAGTCGGCTGGCCATCTTTCATCAGGAAATCGGGCCAGTAATCTTCGATCCGCGCCGTCAGCCCGCTCCCGCTGAGGTCCTGGTCTTTGCCGCGATCGGCTTCCACGTCGAAATCCCACGTCGCCCCGCGCCAATCGAGATGCACCTGGCGCGCGGAATCCGTGACCACGAGCCGCACCTTCGCGCCGCTGCCCGCCTTGCCCGCCGCGGGCTGCGCGACTTGCTGGCCGGGCTTGTGGGCAAAGGCAAAAATGGATTCGTCGATGTCGTTCGCCGCCGCAACTGCGCCCTTGGCAGCTGCTTCCGGCGTGGCTGGCGCACGGCCCGCGCGGAGCTGCACCGAAGCCATGCCGAGATCGAACGCCGCGTGCTCCTCGCTGCCGACGAGCAGCCACGATTCCATCGTGCGATTCAACCGCTTGGAAAACAGCCGCACCCGCACCGCCGGCTGTCCGCCGCTCGGCACCGGCGCCGGCTCGAAATCCGCCGCGAGCAGCGGCGCGTAATCGACCAGTTCGACGGTCCAACCCGCCGGCGTCTGCCCGAGTCGCCACGGCCTGGCCGCGCTCGGCCGCCGGCCGATGACGTTGACCGGCCAGGAGAGCGTGCCGCCCGCGCCGCCTTCCTGCAAATAAAGCTGGCGCTGCTGGACGATGAGTTGGTTGTCCGGCGGCCGGTTTTTGAACAACGTGATGGTGCCCTCGATGCCGAGGAACCGCCCGAGCAAAGCGCCGGCGAGCAGGATGATGATGCCGAGGTGCGTGATTAAAAATCCGGTGTGCCGCTGCTGCCACGGCCAGCGCGAAAACGCCGCGGCGGCAAGGTTGACAGCGAGCAGCACGAGCCAGGCGTTGAACCACGGCGTGCCGTAAACGTAGGCGCGCGCCACGTCGGCATTAAACGTCGTTTCGTAAAGCGTGCCGGCGATGGAGGCGACGATGAGGATCGCCAGCAACACGACGGCAAGTTTAACGGACGCGAGAAATCGAAAGAGCGCGTTGCGCTGCCAGGCGGGCTTGCTGGAGGCAGGAGCGGGCGGGCGGGTGGCAGCCGGCACGACGGCCGGCTGAACGGGCGCAGGCGACGGCGGCGAGGCAGTGGAGGCAGGCATTGGGAGAAGTTCGAAGCTCCAAGTTCTAAGCTCGAAACAAGTTCAAAGCTCGAAGTTCAAAAAGCAAGGCCGCAGCGCATCGAACCGTGATCGCAGCGGATTTCGAGCTTTGAACTTCGGGCTTGTTTCGAGCTTAGAACTTGGAGCTTCAAGCTTCCTGCGCAGCGGACATCACAGGTCGGGATTGCGCGGGAACTTCGCATACGGCAGCCGCGCGCCGTCGTAGGTGAACTGGTCCGCGCGGATCTCGTCCGGGCAGGCAAACTCGTCGCCCACGCCGCTGGCGCCCAGCAGATCATCCACCTCGATGCCGTCGCCGCTGGAGCCGAGCGCGCCGATGAGCACGCCATTGCGGTAGAGGGGGAAGCCGCCGCCGAAGAGGTTGATGCCGTCAGGCAAATTCGGGTTCGGCGGGAGCATCGTCGGCACCGGGACGCCGGGCCCCTGTGGACCGGCGACGGGAATGAATGGAATGCCAGTCACCGGATCAATGTTGACCGAGAAGGCCACCTGCAAGCCGACGGTGCCGGCCACCGGGGTGCCGTCCGGATTAAACTGTGGAATGTCGGGTCCATAGGGGCCGGGGGCGCGCTCATTGAGTCCGGGCGGGAAATGATTTTGCGCCAGAAAACCGACCGTGCGCGTGCTGGCGGCGAAGGTGTCGCTGGAAAAGAAGAGCGCCGTGCGCGCCTTCTGCGGGCAAACGTCGTTGGCATCGAAGAGCGCCGAGCCAAACGTGCGCGCCGTGGCCAGGATCGGCGCGGGCTGGCCGGGGCCGGGCGGAAGGCCGACGACGGAAACGAAAATCTCCGAGCGCTTGCCCTGCGGATTTTTGATGGCTGAACGGGTCGTGAAAGCACGCGCGGCGACGCGGCCGATGATGCCGCGGATGTCATCCTGACTGAGCCGCTGCTGGCCGTTCACGGGCACGCCCAAAAGCGGATCGTCGAGGATCGGCGAGCGGATGACGACCGGCCGGCCGCCGAGGATCTCGACGGGATACGGAAAATCCGGCTGCGCCGCCGTCAGCTCAAAGCCCGGCACGGGCGCGCCGACAGCACCGATTGGTTTGACTTTGCCCAGCACGGCGCGGCCGTTGGCGTAAGGCAGGCCGAGGCCGTCGATGTAAACGTTCGTAGCGAGGACCGTCTTGCTGGGCGCGAACCCAGTCTGCCCCGTCAACGCGATGATTTCGTCCTCGTTCGGGCCGGGGACTGTGTTGTTCAACTCTTTGTTGACCGCGTCGATGAGGTTGTTCTGCAACCCGCTGAAAACGCCGATGCCGCCGACGAGCTGGCCATTTTTATAGAGCGGGAAGCCGCTGGTGCGCGCCGAGAGCCGGGTGTTGTAGATGCCCGTGCCGAGCGAGCCGGGGACGAACCCGCCGCCGGGCACGGCGGGGACTTCGCCGTTCGGCCCAGGGAACACGCGCTTGAACCGGTTGGCGTCGGAAAAGGGGAGCTGTGAGAACTCGATGCCCACGAGCGGACCGGGCGGCACGTTATCAATGCCGGGCGGGAAGTTTTGCTGGATGAGGAACTGCGCCGTGCGGGTGGAAAACGCATTTTCGTTCGTGCTCAAAAACGTCGGCGTGCCGGCCTCGCTGATCGCGGCGCCGATGCGCTCGGCTTGCGCCAGAGAGCCATCGTTGGTCACTGTCCCGTCCACGGACCAAACGCCGAGCACGAAGCCCTCGCGGTCGGTGACGGCGATGAGCGCGCTGGGCCGCGTTTGCTCGGCGCGGCTGATGGCTTGGGCAATGATTTTTTGCACGTCGCCCAAGGTGAGCTGGGCGTGCGCGACAACAGGCGACAGCGCGAGGAGCGCGGCGCCGAGAAGCGTGGTGAACGAGGTGCGGCGGGAAGGAAACTGCGGGCGCGACATGGCGGCGGTTTTAACAAGCGGCCCTATAAAAATCAACACCAACAAAGAAAAAAAGATTTTTTGTAAAAAGCACTTGCCATGCGAGTTACCAACTCACTATTTCTCGACGCGGTGCAAGCCATAGCCAAGCAACCGCATTTTTCGTTTTGTTCGTGCAAGGCAGGTCGGACGCTTTTCGCGACGACGGCCACCCTCGCCAGTCTGCTGGCAATTGGCGGCGGGAGCGCCGTAGCCGAAGAGCAAGACCATGGACCGGATGTGGAAATCCGCGTGCCCGCCGACGGCCAGGAACCGCTGCCCGCGAAAGCACCAAGCCGCTTTAACCCAGACCCCGGTGGCGGGCGCAACCGCGGCTCCGCGCCGGCAAGCACGGACGCACCGCAGACCACGCTATTTGGCGGTGCGCCCCTGCCGCAACCACCGCCATATAATTCCGAACCGCTGCCGCGAAATCTGGCGCTGCCCCGGCGCAACTTGCGTTATCCGGAAGAACTGACGCTCCGGCTTGGCTATCCGAATTATCAATACGGCGAGAGCAACATCGGCTCGCTCCCCGGCACGGTGCCGCAGCTCAACCGCTGGCGCATCCCTTTTGGCGTGTATCCGCGCTACGAGGATCAGCGCCCGGAGGTGCCGTATCAATATGCGCTCCCGCGCTGGTTCGATCCTTACAAGCCGAGCATTTTGAAGGGTGACTCGCCGTTGTTCGGGCAGGATATTTTTCTGGCGTTGACGATTCAGGATCAGGGCGTGGCGGAGTTTCGCCGTATCCCGGTCGGCAGTGGCGCCAGTGCGGCACGACCAGGGTCTTTTGAATTCTTTGGGCGTAGCGATTCCTACACGCTCTCGAATGACCTGTCGTTCACGATGGAGTTGTTCAAAGGTGAAACGGCGTTCAAACCGATTGACTGGGCCATCCGGCTGACGCCCGTCTTGAATGTCAATTACAGCGAGTTCAAGGAAACGAACATCCTCGATCCCGATCCGCGCGGGCCGCACTTCGACGCCAACGGCCGGGCGATCAACAACCGCCTGCCGCAAGCCACGGGCGTGATCGTGAATCCAGCGGATGTCGGCACGTTTTTCTCCACCGGCACCAGCGGACTGCAATCGGCGCCGAGCGACGATTTTGCCGGGACGCGCTACACGCGGCGCAACGAGCATTTCTGGTCGTTGCAGGAAGCGTTCGCGGAAATCCACATCAAGGATCTCAGCGAAAATTACGACTTCATCTCGACCCGCATCGGCAGCCAGTTGTTGAACACCGATTTTCGTGGGTTTTTGTTCAACGACACGAATACGGGCATCCGCTTTTTCGGTAACTACGCCAACAACCGCTGGCAATACAACGCGGCCTATTTCAAACAGCGCGAAAAGGACACTTACTCCGGGCTGAATGAGTTGGACGGACGCGATCAGGACATCTTTGTCGTCAATCTCTTCCGCCAGGATTTTTTGCGCTATTTCCTGCCGGAAAGCGACGAACGCGCGCTCGGCTACACGATGCTGTGGAGCCTCGTCGCGAGTCAGGACCACGGCGACTTTCATTATGACCGCAACGCCGTCCTCGTGCGGCCGGCGCCCATCGGCCAGATCAAGCAGCACGACGTGGACGCCTATTATTTCGGTTGGGGCGGTGACGGGCACATCGGCAAATATAATATTACGAATCAATTCTATCAGGTCTTTGGCCGCGACCGCTTCAACGGCATCGCCGGCCGGCCGGTGGACATTAACGCGCAATTCTTCGCGCTGGAAGTCTCGCAGGATCACGATTGGTGGCGGCCGAAATTTTCGTTCCTCTACGCCAGCGGCGACGCCCACGCGCGCGACGGCACGGCGACAGGTTTCGACGCGATCCTCGACAACCCGACTTTCGCCGGCGCGCCCTTCTCGTTTTTCACCCGGCAAGGCTTTGGTCTGGCGAATACCAAGGTGAACACCAAGCAGCCGAACAGCCTGCTGCTCGATCTGCGCACGAGCAAGACCGAGGGACAATCGAATTTCGTCAATCCCGGCACGCTCCTGTGGGGCCTGGGTCTTGACGCGGACCTCACGCCGAAACTCAAGTTTCAGGCGAACGCCAACTACATTCGTTTCGTCAACACCGACGCCGTGCGCGATGTGCTCTTCACCGACCGCGTGGCGCGCGATCTCGGTTACGACTTGAGCGTGGGGTTTACCTACCGTCCGCTGTTGACGAATAACATCATTGTGAATGCCGGCGTTGGCGTGCTCATCCCGCAGCACGGTTATCGCGACATCTATCGGCGCATCGCCGAGCCGGTGCCCGGCTTCCCCACGGGTGAGCCTGGCAAGGTCGATCCTTTTCTCTACAGCGGCATCATCGCGGTGACGCTGACTTATTGAAGCCAAATAAGGAAAAGCATGTATTCGCGCTCGCCCAATTCCCGACATCCGCAGGCTCGGTTTGTCTTTGGTGTTCTCGCCGCCGCAGGCATTGCTGCCGTGGCCTGGCTGGGGGCGCCGCTTTTCGCCCAAGCGCCCACGCCGGCGCCCGGCAGCGGCAATCGCCCGGTGCCGAGCATCCCGGGGCCGGTGGTGATCGGGCCAAATTCTTCGCCCGCACCCGCAGCCACACCGACGCCGGGCAGTGTCGCCGCGCCGACCGCACCACCACCGCCCACGCGCGATGCCGGCAACCCGAGCACGCGGCCCGTGCCGGCGATCCCGCCACCCGTGGTGCTCACGCCCGATGGTCCGTTGCCGGCCAATCCGAACGCGACTCCCGCCGGCACGCCGCCGCTCATCGACGGTCGCGCGGATCGGCGTGTGCCGGTCTCGCCGCTGCCTGCGCCCAGCCCGGGACAATCGCCTCTCGGCCTGCCCAATGCGACGCCGCCTCCGGCGCTTGATCTGAGCCAGGCGGAACGCACCGGCAACGGGCTGGGTCCGGTGACTTCGGTGCGCAATGAGCCACATTCATTTTCACGCGCGGGCTTGCCGGCGCGCAACTGGATCGATCAGACCCAGGCGACCGCCACCGCGAAGAGCGTCGGTTGCCTGGAATGCCACCAAGGCGTCGAGCCGATGCATCGCTCGCCCTATGTCGTGCTCGGTTGCACGGATTGTCACGGCGGCGATGCGACGGCGGGCGCGGGCAAGGATAAAGTGATTGTCTCCTACCGCGGCAAAAACGCGGCGGATTATCCCAACGGCTTGATCCCCGGCCATGTGCCGCCGCGCAACCCGGATTATTGGCGCTCTGCGGCGAACCCGAGCAACGTGCCGCAGCTTCTTAATCACGAAAGCCCGGAGTTCATCCGCTTCGTCAATCCGGGCGACCTGCGCATTGCGCAACAAGCCTGCGGCCTTTGCCACGAGAAGAGCATCGAACACGTCGCCAACTCGATGATGACGACCGGCGTCATGCTTTGGGGCGCGGCGCTTTATAACAACGGCGCGTATCCCTTGAAAAATTACGTCTTCGGCCAGAGCTACCGGGCCGACGGCGCGCCGCAGCGCATCAACAACCCGTTCCCGGTCACTTTGGAAATGACGCTGCGCCGCGGCGTGCTGCCATTTATCCAACCGCTGCCCCGCTTCAATCTCTCGCAGCCGAGCAACACGCTGCGCATCTTTGAAAAAGGCCAGGAGCCGCCGCTCGAACTCGGCAATCCCGAACCGGAAGAACGACCCGGCGCGCCCGCGAAACGCCTGACGGCCCGCGCGGAAGGCACGGGCATCCGGGTTGATCCGGTGTTCATCGGCTTGCAGAAAACGCGCTTGAACGATCCGTTGCTCTATTTCATGGGCACAAACGATCATCCGGGCGACTTCCGTTCCAGCGGCTGCACGGCGTGTCACACGGTGTATGCGAATGACCGTTCGCCGACGAACTCCGGGTTTTGGAGCAAGTATGGCCACCAGGGGTTGAGTTTCACCGGCGACAAGAGCATCGCGAAAAACGAACGCGGCCATCCGGTCGTGCATCAGTTCACCCGTTCGATTCCGTCGAGCCAGTGCATGAGCTGCCACATGCACCAGGGCAACCTGTTCGTGAATCCATACCTGGGTTACACCTGGTGGGATCAGGAAAGCGACGGCGAATTCATGTATCCGAAGGAGCAGCACAATCCGACGGACGAAGAGATGGTGCGCGCGGTGCGGGTGAATCCCGAGGCAGCGGCGACGCGCGGGCTGTGGGGCGACCAGAATTTCGTGGAAAAAGTCTCGGAGCTGAATCCGCAGCTCAAGAACACGCAGTTTGCCGATTATCACAGCCACGGTTGGGTTTTCCGCGCCATTTTCAAGAAGGATAAAAAGGGCAACATGCTCGACCGCGACGACCGGATCATCAGGCCGGACGACCCGAACAAATGGGCCAAGGCGGTGCATCTCAAAGACGTGCATCTGGAGCGCGGGATGCAGTGCGGCGACTGCCATTTCCTCCAGGACGTGCATGGCGACGGCACGCTCTACGGCGAGCCGCGCTCGGCGACGAGCATCGAGTGCATCGATTGCCACGGCACGGTCGATAAGCGCCCATCGTTGGTGACCAGCGGCAACGGCGGCAAGATCAACCTTGCCGAGAGCATCACGCCGTTTGGCCCGCGCTTTGAATGGCGCAACACGGTGGACGCGACCGGCGTGCCGCGGCGCGTGCTATATCAATATTCCAACATGGACCCGAACGTCCGCTGGGAAGTGCCGCAGACCGTCGATACGGTCGATCCCAGCTACGTCGCCAATTACGACAACAATCCGAAAAACGGCCCGGTGCGCCCGCACTTCAATCCGAAGTCGGCTTACGCCAAGACGCTGCACCGCAACGGTCGAGCTTGGGGCGACGTGCCGGCCGACGCGGACGAGCGGCGTGAGACGCTGGCGCACAACAATGAAGCGATTACCTGCCAGATCTGTCACACCTCTTGGGCGACGAGCTGCTTCGGCTGTCATTTGCCGCAAAAGGCGAACCAGCGCGTGCCGCAAAACAAATTCGAGGGCGTGACGGACCGCAATTACACGACCTACAATCCGCAGGTGTTGCGCGACGATGTGTTCATGCTCGGCGTGGACGGCACGACGAAAAAGCACCGCATGGCCGTGCTGCGTTCATCCAGCGCGATTGTTGTCAGTTCGCAGAACTCAAATCGCGAGCAGGTCTATTCCCAGCAGCAAACCGTCAGCGCCGAGGGCTACAGCGGACAGGCATTCAATCCACACTTCCCGCACACCACGAGCAGCGTGGGCACGACGAAAAACTGCACCGACTGCCATCTTTCCAAAGCGGGCGACAACAACGCCTGGATGGCGCAGTTCCTCGGTTTCGGCACCGGCACGGTCAATTTCTTTGGCAAATATGCCTGGGTCGGCGCCGGCGCGGAAGGCGTCTGGTCGGTCGCATGGACCGAGTCCGACGAGCCGCAAGCCGCCATCGGCAGCCACCTCCATCGCCTCGCCTATCCCGACAACTACCGGGAACACATCGAGAAGCGCAAGGGCAAGCTGGAGACCGCTTTTGAGCACAAGGCAAAGGATTGCCGCGACCTGACCTATCGCGGTGAATTCCTCTACACCGCCAATGGCAAAGGCGGCTTCCAGCTTTACGACATCAGCACGGTCGATAACAAAGGATTCAGCGAACGTTTCAACACCGCGCCGGTCTCGCCGCTCGGTGAAAACCTGCACGTCTCAACCAAGGGTGTGGCCACCGCGCTGGCGCTGCCGAGCACGCTCGGTCTCGATCCGTTGCGCAAACACATTCCGGAAAACGAGGAGCAAACCATTCCGCTCTATTACGGCTTCATCTACGGAACCGATACTGTCGAGGGATTGGTTGTGATCTTCGTCGGTCCATTGGTCCAAGGCGAGCCGAACCGGTATTTCATCAAGAAACAAGTCAGCTTCAACCCGGCCGGTTTCACCGACTCGAAGGATGGCAAGCAGCTTGGCACCGGTTTGCTCACGGGCGCAACGCACATCGTCGCGGCTGGCTCGCGGCTTTACATCACCAGCCCGCAGGGGCTTTCGGTGGTCAGCGTGGCCAATCCGAAGGAGCCGCGGCTGGTCAGCCATTACGGCGGCAGTTTCCTGCGCGAGCCGCAAGCCGTCACGCAGCCGCAGTTTCAGTATATCTGGGTCACGGACAAGGAAGGCTTGAAGACCTTTGACATTTCCGATCCGGACCATCCGGTGCCGGTGCCCGGCGCCGTGGTGCCGTTGCGCGAGGCGGGCCGGGCGTATGCGGCGCGCACGTATGTGTATGTGCCCAATGGCGAGGAAGGCCTGGCCATCATCGACGTGGAGAAACCGACCGCGCCGAAGCTGGTGCAAATGTATAACGCCGGTGGCGCGATCAACGACGCCAAGGCGATCCAGATCGGCTCGATCAGCGCTTCGATGTTTGGCCTGCTCGCGGATGGCAAGAATGGGCTGCGCGTGATCCAGCTCATCTCGCCGGAAAATGTGCCCGAGCACATGGGCTTTTCGCCCAAGCCGAATCCAATTTTGATCTCCTCTTATCCGATCCACGGTGGCGAGGCGCTGGCCGTTTCGCGCGGCCTGGATCGCGACCGCATCGTCGATGAGACCGGGCAGCAGACCGTCGTATTCGGCCGGCGCGGGTCGCGACCGTTCCATTTGGATGAGATGCTGCCGTTCCTCAAACACGGAACGACGGTGCGCGATCCGAAGGATGGCGTGACGCGCGGCATCGGCGGCGGGGGAAGTTATTATCGCGTGGACGATGTCTTCACCCGCGCCGACGACGCAGGCAATCGCCGGCTCGTGACGAAATCGGGCACCAGTTTGGCCGAACCAATGGCCTTCTCCGCCCCGGTCGGGCCTTATCCGCTGCCGCCCGCGCCTTCGCCCGGCGTGACCCCGGCACCAGACGGCAGCAACACGCTCCAGCCGCCACTGCCCGTGTCTCCGGACAATCCGTTCGTCGTGCCCGGCGAGGTCGAACGCATGAACCGTCGCTTGACGCCACTGCCGCCAGACGCTCCCGGTCAACCCACTCCCGCGCCGGTGCCATCGCCCGCACCTGACGCGACGGGTGGTGGCGCCTCACCCGCGCCTGCGCCCACACCGGCTGCCACGCTGCCGCCTTCCGTGCCGGATAATCCTTTTCTCCAGCCGGGCGCAGCCGAGCGCATGCTGCGCTCCCGCGCGGTCCGGCCCAGCGGCACCCCGGCGGGTTCGCCGCCCCCGCCCATTCCCGCGCCGACCACGGCGCGTTGAAAGACCATCTCGCGACGGGCGGCGGCGTTCGACAAAAACTCCGCTTGCCGTGGCGAGGTTTCTTTGAATAAATGAATCTCTGCTCCTGAAATTTCAAACTCACGCAGAACCACCAAAACTAGAAATCACCAATAGAAACAGAAGCAATATGGCTGACAAATCGATCCGACTCGCAGAAAACCCGGCTGGTAAGTGGTATGTGGATGAAACCTGCACGCCTTGCCACGTTTGCCTCGACGAAGCGGGGCCGAAGACCGCAACGCCGTTGATGCAATACAACGCGGATGAATCAAAGGTTTACTTTTTCAAACAGCCGGAAAATCCCGACGAAGAAGCGGCGGCCCAGCGCGCTTTGGAAATTTGCCCGACGCAGGCGGTCGGCAGCGATGGCGAGTAAAAGCTCGCGTATCCCGCGGCAGATTCGCCAAAAATAAAAAGAAGAGCAGCCATGCTTCAACGGCAAGTCTGGGGACGTCTTCTCGCCGTGGGGCGGTGTTGTGTTTTGCATGCACTGCTCCACGGAGGGCGACAAGACGTGTTGTCTGCTTGAAAACGAAGCTGCGCTGCTGGAAACGAAATGGGTGCCGCCCCGGTCGTTGCAGCCAGTCATTCCCACGCGCGTCGAGTCCGCGTTTTTTGTTAAATCATAAACAGACCGCGGCTTGTTATTTGACGACTGGGGCGGTATTTTCTACTTGTTGGCAGCGCGGTTGGGGCAATAGCTTTTTACCGCAAACTTGAGCCGTGACTGACGCGGCTGAGCTCGCAAATTACTCGGCAAACGTTGACGATGCGCACATGGCGACAGTTTCTTATGGCAAATGCACGAACAAACTGCGTTGCGCGCTGGCGTTTAACCGGGAACCGGTCTTCGTGCCGCTCGACGGCCGCTGTCCGGAGTGTGGTCAACCTCTAGTCGTCGAATCCTTGGCTCGTCGTCGTCTCAAGTTCATCCCACCGTTGCTGTTCATTGCCTTGCTGGCCGTGGGCGGTTATTACGGATGGAAATATTTCATCGCGCCTTCCCCGGGCGGAGGAGGGACGACCGATGGCCGCACGCTGGGCGGAGGCGGTCAATCTTCGCGCACCAATGATCCGAACAACCAGGAAGGCGCCCTGCGCAACCCGAACTTCCGCGTGGAAGATGAGGAAAATGCCCGTGCCCGGCGGGAGGTGCTCGCGCGCATCGAGCGCATGCCGCGCCTCACGCCGCAGCAAAAGAGCAAGCTGACGGCGAGCGTGGACACCGCCAAGAGCATGGGAATGATCATCATCATCCCATTCGAGGCGGGGAAAAATTCATTGGGGCCGCGCGAAACGGACATTCTTGTCAAGGCCACGCAAAACCCCAGCATCCAGCGGCTCACGGACGATCCGACGCTGGTGCTGGTCGTGCTCGGTTTTGCCGATCGCGGCGGAGATCCCAAGCAGAATCTTGAAGCGTCCATCCAGCGGGCCGAGTCGGTGCAAACGGCGCTGCGCGATCGTTGCAACATCCAGAATGTGACCTACGCCGTCGGCATGGGCGGCTCGGATTTGATCGATCCGAACATCGCGGCCAAGAATCGACGGGTCGAAATCTGGGCGGTGTTTCCTTAATCCGCCCGCTGAATCAGTTCCGGCAAGTGCTGCGCCAGCACCGCCTGTGCGCTGGCGTCGTCTGCTGGGCCGAACAGCGAGATTTCCAACACGCGCTGGCCGAGGTTGCGCCGGCCGTGAACGGCGGCGAGGAAACGGCCGCGGGCCGTCAAATCATCAGCGGCCAGCCGGTCGTCGGTTGCCTCGCGCCGGCGATCTTCCCAGAGGCAATAAAAAACGTGCAGTTCCTGCCCGCCTCCCGCGTCGAAGACGTAGGCATGGAAGGGGAGTTGCAAACCCCGGCTGTCGGCAGCGATCCACGCCACGCCGAGGTCGCGCCGCAGTTCCCGGCCTGAGGCGCTCAGACAAACGCGCGGCGTGTGCATCTTTGCTGCCGGCGCGGCGGATTGACCAGGAGCCCAGCGTGCGAAAAACATGCTCCACCGCACGGCTGATTCCGTGGCAGCAGAACTGTTCCAACTGGCGGCGCGGCCTTCGCTGTAGCGCAGCATGGCGCGGGAGGCGTCGGGGATTTCATTCTCACGAAAATCCGTGATGCCGCCGCTGGCGACGTTTGCTCCCGTCGGCCAGCGCGGCGACCAAGTGAGCGGGGCGTCCAAGCCCGCGCCGGTTTCGCGGGAGCGATACCACAAACTGACCGCCGCCTCGACTCCCAGCGGCCAAAGCGCGCAACCGATCAACAGGGCAATTGGCAATCCAAGCGCCGGGATCGTTGTCGGCCGAGTCGTGTTCGAGGTCGATTCCGGTGCTGGTTGGCGTCGGTCGAGCCAAAGGGCGATGAGCCAGAGGCCGCCTAGACAAGCCAGGAACACTGCCAGCCCAGCCGTGTCGTGCCACCGGCCGAACGCTTCCTTTCCTTGTCGCACACTGATCAAGACCAGTGTCAGCGCGCGCCCGAGGTTGGTGGCCATCGCCAACGCGCCGCCGGCCAGCACGAGCGTGGCCCGCCGCGCAAACGACAGGGTGTAATATTCTCCCAGAAACAGCGCCACCATGAAGGTCGATTGCAGCGAGCGAATGCCGCTGCACGCTTCCTCGACGCCGATAAGGCCGCTGGAAACCTGGATGAGATTGCCCTGCTGCACGGCGGGCACGCCAAGCCAGTCGAGCAACTCGATCACGACCGTCGTCACCCCGCGCATCAAACCCTGCACGCAGGCGGTTTCAAAGCGTTCCGGCCACGGCACGGCGACGAGCAGGAAAACGATGGGAAACGCGAAATGCCGCACCCACGGTCGGCCGCCCAAGAGAAAAAAAGCGAGCAGGAGCAGCGCGACAAGATCGCCGACGACGAGCCAGTTCAGCGGACGCCAGTCGGGGTTGGCCTCTTGCAACCAGCGCATGGGCAGTTGCAGAAAGAGCAGCCCGGCGGCGGCGAGCAGCGTCCAGCGCCGGGCAGAGGTGCCGGCGGCGGGAGCGCGGCTGAGCGGACGAGAGGACCATTGCCGGGCCAGCAGGTAAAGCGTGAGAAAGGGCACCGTCCAGCCGTAAGCGTATTGCGGGTTGATCGACCATTCGACGGTCAGAGGCCGCAAGGCGCACCATGCGCTGACGCCGAGGGCGACAGCCAGCCACCACACATCCGCGTGTGCGCGCAGTGCCCTGCCTGCCGAGACGGTTGGCCGGGCGGAGGCGAGGGGGGCGGCGGAGACCAGGTTAGACACAGCGGAAGCAGCAGCAGGGGTTTTTTCCCACCAAATCAGAAGCAGTTCTCTGGCCTAGAACATGAGCATGTCAACTCTGGTGCCTGATCGCAGCCGAACCCAGGGGGTGCCATCCGAACCGCGAGTCTCGAACCAATTGGAAATTAAAAGCGCGTGCCGGCCCGCAGTGGCTTGCCACCACCGAGCTGACAAGTGCATCGTGTGAGCATGGAAAACGAAACCGCGCTCCCCGAAACTCCGCGGCATCGTGCGGCTGCGTTGCAACCAATCGCGTTGCCCCCGCGTCGCCGGCGAGGCGGTCGATGGCTGGGTCGGCTGTGGCTCGTCGTGATCGTGGCGCTCGCGTTTTGGGGCGGAGTCGTGGGCAAGCGGCGGTGGGACGTTTATTACACCGTGGCGCGGGCGCCGCTCGCGCCGTCGGGCGGCTGGTATTTCTGGCCGCGGATGGAGCTGCCGGTGCCGCTCTTCACCCAAGGCGATCCGCGCTGGAGCGAGGATTTCCTCGGACCTTCGAATGACACGTTGGGCAGCGCCGGATGCGCGGTTTCGTCGATGGCGATGGTGCTGAAATTCTACGGCATCGACACCGATCCCGGGCGGCTGAACGCATTTCTCGACGAGCACGGCGGTTTTACCGAGCAGGGTTGGTTAATCTGGGAAGGCGCGGAGACGTTGGCGCCGGGACGAGTCAAAAAAATTTACGAAGACCTGCCTTCCTACGCGCTGCTCGATGACAATCTGCGCCGCGGCAATCCCGTCATCGTGCGCATCCGTCTGCCGAGCGGCATCACGCACTTCGTCGTCGTCATGGGCAAGGACGGCTTCGATTATCTCATCCGCGACCCGGCGTCGGCCGGACTGCGGCGCGGAGTTTATCCCTTGAAGGATTATGGCCGGCCCATCGAGGCGCTGCGTTTTTACGAGAAAACGACGGCGGCCGTGGCGGGCAGTTAGTTCTCCCGCTGCAACAAATGCTCCGCCAGCGCGCGGAGTTTTTCGGCGCGAGCGCCGAGCGGGCGCAACGCCGCGTGAGCGCGCGCGGTCAAACGTTTTGCTTCAGCGCGGGCGCCGTCGAGACCGAGCAGCGCCGGATACGTCGCCTTTTGCGCGGCCACGTCTTTGCCGGCGCTCTTGCCGAGTTTTTCGGTCGTCTGCGTCACGTCGAGAATGTCGTCGATGACTTGAAACGCCACGCCGAGCGCGCGGCCAAACGTCGTCAGCGTGCGCAACGTCGTCGCGTCGGCGTTCGCGCTCATCGCGCCGAAGCGGAGGCTCGTCGTCAACAGCGCGGCGGTTTTGCCTTCGTGAATGAAACGGAGCTGCGCAAGGTCGATGGCTTTGCCTTCGCCTTCCAAATCGGCGACCTGTCCCGCGATGAGCTTGAGGCTGCCGGAGGTGACGGCCAGCTCGTGCAGCAGCGCGCGCGTGTCGTAGCGCGGCCACGCGCGGGCGCGCGCGACCAGCTCGAAGGCGTGGGTCAAGAGCGCGTCGCCGGCGAGCACGGCCAGGCCTTCGCCAAAGACCTTGTGACACGTCGGCTGGCCGCGGCGGAAATCGTCGTTGTCCATCGCGGGCAGGTCGTCGTGAATGAGCGAATACGTGTGGATGCACTCGACCGCGCAAGCGAGCGGCAGCGCCTCGCTCACGGCGCGCGCGCCGCCGCAAGCCTCGGCCGCGGCGAGGCAAAGAATCGGCCGCAAACGTTTTGCGCCGTTGGCAAACAGGCTGTAGCGCATCGCGCGATGGATGGTCGCCGGCTTGCGCGTTTCCTTCGGCAACGCCCGATCCAGCGCGCGGTCGATGCGCTGACGTTGAGCGGCGAGATACGCGGAGAAAAGCATCGGAGGGAAAGTTCTAAGTTCGAAGTTCTAAATCCCAAACAAGCTCGAAGTTCAAAGCTCGAATAAATGCACCGCGCCGATTTGAACTTGGGTCTTTGAACTTGTTTCGAGCTTGGAGCTTCGAGCTTTGAGCTTTGAGCTTTGAACGCAGGTCAGAGCAGTTCCGCGATCTGCACGGCGTTGAGCGCGGCACCTTTGAGCAATTGATCGCCGGCGACCCAGAACGCGAGGCCGTTGTCGAGCGCGCAATCGACCCGCAGCCGGCCGACCTGGCAATCGTCCTGACCGGCGCACGCGAGCGGCGTCGGATAACGGTTGCGCGCCGGTTCGTCCACGACTTGCAAGCCGGGCGCGGCGGCGAGCGCGGCGCGGGCTTTTTCCAAGGAAACCGGCTGGTCGAACTCGGCGTTGATCGCCACGGAATGCGCCCGGTAAACGGGCACCCGCACGCAGGTCGCGGAGAGCCGCAGCGCGGGCAGGTGCAAAATTTTGCGCGCTTCGTTCTGCATCTTGCGCTCCTCGCCGGTGTAGCCGTCGTCGAGAAACGTGTCGATGTGCGGCAGGACGTTGAACGCGATCTGGTGCGGATAAACGCGCGGCGTCACCGCCTGGCCGGCGCCGAGGGAGGCGACCTGTTCGCGCAGCTCGCCGATGGCTTTCGCGCCGGTGCCGGAGACGGCTTGGTAGCTCGCCGCGATGACGCGCCGCAGGCCGAAGGCGCGGTGCAGCGGCGCGAGCGCCATGAGCGACACGGCAATGGTGCAGTTCGGGTTGGCAATGATGCCGCGATGGGCGCGCGCGTCATCGCCGTTGATCTCGGGGATGACAAGCGGCACGGCCGGGTCCTGGCGGAACGCGGACGAATTATCGACGACGACTGCGCCGGCCTTGACCGCGTGCGGCGCAAACTCGCGGGACACGCCGCCGCCGGCGCTGAACAACGCGAAGTCCACGTCGGCAAATGAATCCGGCCCGAGCACGCGGATGGCGTGCGTCTCGTCGCCGAACGCGACTTTTTTCCCCGCCGACCGTTCCGAGCCGAGCAGCGTGAGCCGGCCGACGGGGAATCGCCGGCGGGCGAGCACCTGCAACATCTCTTGGCCGACCGCGCCGCTGGCGCCGACGATGGCCACGTGCAGAGAGGATTTTTTCGAGGACATAAATGAAAGAAAACGCGCGCCGTGGCAGGACCAGCGCGGGACGAGACGGGACGCCGATTTTATGCTCTCCTTGGCGGGATGCAAACCGCAAACTCAGCCGCTTGCACGCTGCGCATTTCCGTGGCCGCGCAGACGCTCGAAGTGCGCGACGCTATCAGCGGCGCGGTGCGGCGGATTTATCCGATCTCGACTTCGCAGTTTGGCCTCGGCACGGAGCCGGGCAGCTTGCGCACGCCGCTGGGGCGGTTCCGGATCGGTGAAAAAATCGGGCACGACGCGCCGGCGGGCACGGTGTTCCGCGGGCGCCAGCCGGACCCGGCGCTCGCTCCGGCGGAGGCGCTTGTCAGCACCGTAGACGACCTCATTCTCAGCCGCATCCTCTGGCTGGAAGGGATCGAGCCGCACAATGCGAATACGCGCGAGCGTTACATTTACATCCACGGCACGAACCACGAAGCGCGCATCGGCGAGCCTGCCAGCCACGGCTGCATCCGCATGCGCAACGCCGACGTGATCGAGCTGTTCGCTTCCGTGCCAGTCGGCACCGAGCTGCAAATCGACGCCGCGTAGCTGGAGTGCCCCTTGCGTGCATGGCGGTAAAACCATTTGCCAAGCGGGAGCCGATGGGCCAAAAAGCAAGCTCATCCGGCTCTTTGCCCGGAAAGGAGGTGAAAAATACAAAATGACGAAACTCTTTAAACTCACTGCTCTGCTCGCTCTGGCGGCCGCAGCCGTGGTCGGTCTGGAGGCGTGTGCATCGCACAGCAGCGGCACCACCACCAGCGGGACCGCGACCACCCACACCTCCAAGTAAACCTCACCACAACCCCGCTTCTTACGGCGATTTGTTTGCGCGCCGTGAGGAGCACCGGGGGCCGCGTTGGCTGGCTCAGCTCTGGCTGAGGCGGCGGCGCGGCCCTTGGCATTTCTGGTTCGCCCCATCGATGCGGCGCGCTGGTGGCCGGCTGACGCAGCGGTTGTTTTTTAATAAAAAACGCCAAGGCAAATCGGCGGCGCGGCTGATGCCAATGCGCACGTCGGTGACGATTTCAACCGGCGGCGCGTCGCTGGCACGGGCGTGAAATCCCCGGCGCGGATCAACGCACAAACTGTGACCGTGCACCGCCGGCGGCACGCCGAGTGCCTGCGTGAGCTTGCCCGGCCCGGAGCAAAGGTGCCGGTCGTCGGTGATCGCCGGGCCGCGGCGCGCGCGCATCTCCGCGAGGCCGGCGACAGGTTCCAGCGCGCGGATCAAAACGAAACCGTCCGCCGCGGCGCCAGCGCGGCCTTTGACGAGCGCGTTGAGCAGCCAGTGGACGCCGTAATTCAAATAAATATACGCGGTGCCCGCGGGATGTTCGTCCACGAATTTTTGCGCGCCGCGCCGCAGAAACGTGTGGCACGCCTCGTCGCCCAGCGCCGCGTAGGCCTCGGTCTCCACGACGATCCCGCGACAGTCGCCCCACGCCAGTTCA
The DNA here is from genome assembly GCA_019241085.1 of Verrucomicrobiota bacterium. GTDB lineage: Bacteria > Verrucomicrobiota > Verrucomicrobiia > Chthoniobacterales > SZAS-18 > JAFAXH01. The sequence goes on from JAFAXH010000120.1 coordinate 24,175, forward strand.
CAGCCGATCAGGTCCGCCGCGCAGACGAGCGGGTCGCGGGCAAAGAAATCTTGCCCGAGCAGTGTGGCCGCCGCATCCTGCGCGGCATTCGTCGCGAATTGTCGATTCATGGAAAAACCGTTCACCATCGCCCACGCGCAGACCGCCGGGCAAATCGCGCGCTGCCATGCAGTCGTGCGCGAGTTGCGTCCGCGCTACGCGCTCGAAGATTTTGTCGAGCAGGTGCAACGCCAGATCGTCAACGACGGTTTTCTGCTGGCGTATCTGGAAGCCGACGGCGAGGTGCGCGCCGCGGCCGGCTATCGGTTTGGGGAAAATTTGCACCACGGCCGTTATCTTTACGTCGATGATCTGATCACGCGCGAAGCCGACCGCTCGCGCGGCTTCGGCGAAAAATTGTTCGCGTGGCTCGTCGCCGAAGCCCGGCGGCGCGATTGCGCGGCGCTCACGCTCGATTCCGGCGTGCAGCGTTTCGCCGCGCACCGCTTTTATCTCGCGCGGCGGATGGCCATTGCCTCGCACCATTTCGTGCTCGAACTCACCTCCGCGTCGTGAGCAGCGAAGTCCTCGATGTCATCGTCGTCGGCGCTGGCCACAACGGCCTCGTCTGCGCCTGTTACCTGGCGAAAGCCGGGTTGAAAGTGCTCGTCCTCGAGCGGCGCGGCATCGTCGGCGGCGCGGTTTGCACGGAGGAAATCGTGCCCGGCTACAAGTTCGATGTCGGCAGCTCGGCGCACATCATGTTTCGCATGACGCCGATCATGGACGAGCTCGGGCTGGCGGCGCACGGGCTGGAGTATTTCGAGATGGACCCGTGGGCGTTTTACCCGGTCAAGGGCGAAGCGACGGGCATCACGTTTTATCGCGACTTGGACAAGACGTGCGCGAGCATCGCGGCCGTTTGCGGGCAGCGCGACGCCGGGGCGTATCGCGATTTCATCGCGCGGTTCCGCGAGATCAACGCAGGCGTCTTCGAGACGTTTCAAAAACCGCCCACGCCCGGCGCGATCTTCGGCACGATTTTTAAACGAAATCTGTTTCGGAAAAGCGCGCGCCGGCTGTGGAGTTCGCTCGACACCTCGCGCCAACTCCTGACCAGCTACGGCCGGCTGATCGACGAAACTTTTGAAAATGAACATCTGCGCACCGCGCTCTATTGGCTGGCCGCACAGAGCGGACCACCGCCCGATGAAGTCGGCGCGGGCGACCTCGTCGGCTGGCAGGCGATGCTGCACCAGCACGGCGCCTGGCGGGCCAAAGGCGGGTCCGGCTCGCTGACCCAGGCGCTGGCGCGTTGTCTAACCTCGCTCGGCGGCGAAGTGCGGGTCGATGCCGCGGTCGAACGCATCGGAGCGGCGGGCGAAGGTGGCGCGAGATTTGTGGTGGAAACGACCCCCGGCGCGTTTCGAGCGCGCAACGTCGTGGCGGCGTGTCATGTGCAGACGACTTTTTTGCAATTGCTCGATCCCGCGCTCGTGCCAGCGGCATTGCGCCGGCGCGTGGAGCACCTGCGGGTGGGCAACGGCTTCGGCATGATCGTGCGGCACGCGGTCCACGAGTTGCCACACTACACCGGCCAGACGGTAAACCACGCCGGCATCGCGCCGTGTCATTCGTCCTTGCAACTGCTCTGTCCAAATCGCGCGTATCTGCGCGACGCTTTTCTCGATTATCAACGCGGCGAACCGCCGCGAAAGCCGGCCGTCTTGGCGATGACGTTTTCCGCCCTCGACTCGACGCTCGCGCCGCCGGGAAAACACGTCCTTTTCGCCTGGGCGCAATATCATCCCTACGAGTTGCGCAACGGCGAGCACTGGGATGCCATCGCCGAACGCGAGGCCGACAAAATTTACGAAGTCATCTGCGATTACGCCCCCAACATGCGCGGCGCACTCATCGACCGTTACATCCAGACGCCGCTGGAAATCGAACGCAAGCTCGGGCTGCTGCGCGCCAACGTAATGCATTTGGAGATGAGTCTCGACCAGATGTTTTTTTACCGCCCGCTGCCGGAGCTTTCGACTTACAAAACGCCGGTCCCCGGCCTGTATCTCACCGGCGCGAGCACGCATCCGGGCGGCGGCGTCTTCGGCGCGAGCGGACGCAACACGGCCGGCGTCGTCCTGGCGGAAAACGGCAAGCGGCGGAAAGGCTAAGGAACAACCACCAACTCAGTGCGGACTGGCGGGCAGGAGTTTCAGACGGCGCGTTAACTCCGCCAGCGTCTGGTCAGTTAATCCCACGGCGCTCCATTCGAGCCGCAGGTTGCGCGACAAATAAACCTGGTGGCTCATGTCCTTCTCTGTTTTCACCCGCAACGCCTCCTTCCACTCGTCGCCGACGGCATAGACGATGGGGATGGTGACGCCGCTCTCACGTGCGCGGGCAGCGAGCAATGACGCATTGCCGCCGTCCACCAGTTGCGCGAAGACGCCGACGTTTGGAAAGGCTGCTTGCAGCGCCTGCAACTTCTGGCAGTCCGCCCAAAATTGCGGGTCTTTGATGGAAGCGAAATACGCCACGGTCGCCGCTTTGCCGCGAAGCGCTTCCCAGGGCGAATACTCGCTGTCCGTGGCGACGTTGTGGACTTCGTAAGCCGGCAGCGTCGCGCCCACCGACACGCCGGCGCGGGCGGATGGCATTGGCAGCAGCAGGGTCAAACCAAGCAGAACCACGCAAACGAAAATTGGGCGCGCCTTTTTCACTTCGTCAATTTGGTGAGCGCATCGCGGTAGCCGGTCAATTCCATGTAACCCAAACCCGCGAGCGGCTGCCCCGCACGCGTGCCCGCGACAGTCGTGGCGCCTTCCCAATAGGTGATGAGCGGCAGCACGAGTTCCTGCGCGTCCAATTGGGCGCGGACGGTGAATTCCATTTGCTGACTGGGGATTTTCACCTGCCACTCGACCGGATAGTTCGCGCCGGTATTCGGGCTTCGCCAACTGCGCAGCGAAGCCAAAGTAAAATCCTCGCGCCGCAGGTGCGTGGCCGTGCCGTCCGCCGCGACCAGCGTGCCGCTGGAAACCGGATCAATCCCGCCGTCGCGACGCCGCATCGCGTAGAGCATCAGCTCGGTGCCATCGTCGAATTGCACGCAAAACCAATCCCAGCCGATCTGCTCCGGCGTGAGCGCGTTGCTGGCCCATTCGTGGTCGAACCACGAGAGACCCTGCACCACCGCCGGCGGCTGGTTGGCGACTGCCAAAGTGCCCTGCGTTTCGAGACGCGTGAAGGAATAATAGTGCGACGCGTTGCCTTCGCCGGCCGCCTTTTCACTGATGCCGGAGCCAGGGACGCCGTGAACGACGAGCGGCTTGCGCAGGCGCACCCGGAGATCGAGCGCCATCGGCGGATCAGCCGAACGCGCGTGCAATTGCCACGCGCCATCGTCCATTTCGCGCAACTCCCAACCTTCAAGCCACGCGAGGCGAGGTTCTTCCGCCGTGGTGGTGCCGCCGGGAGCAGGCTGCGCGCGGAAGCCGGCTTCGCCAAAGGCGCCGCGGCTGAGGCGTTGGGTAAAATAAAAACGGCGACCGTCGAGATCGGTGATCGCCAGATGGGCGAATTTGAAATCGGGCTGTGTGAAACGCGAATGCGTCGGCGGCGCATCCTCTGCCGCCAGCGAGGTAGCGGCTGCTGACGTTACCGGCATCATCGGATGCACGCCTTGGCGAAAAAAAGTCAGCTCGAAACCGTAGCTGCGTCCGGTCGTGGGCGCTTTCACCTGGCCGGTGAAATACCACCACTCCGTTTTAAAATCGCGGTGCGCCGCGTGGTCCGCCGGAAAGGTGTAATGCCAGCCTGGCAACGCTTGTTGCCACTGGGCCGGCGGCGCGAGCGGGGCGGCGGGACTGGCGGTGGAGTCAGCGTGCAGCGGATCGCACTGGCCATCTACGGCCGCAACCACGCAAACGGCGACCATGAGCCACCGCCACAGCAACATTTTCCTCCCGAGCACGCTCGGAACGTGGCGTCGGAGTTCCGGCGACGCAACCGCCGCTGCCGCTCACGCGCGCTCAACGCAGCACGACGCAGTGGGCAGCAGTTGTCAGCGTGAACCGGCCCAGCTCCTCGTCGCCCGTCGTGGTGACGAGCCAATGCCGGCTGGAAACCGGCGGCGGCATGCGACGGTCGAGGTGTTCACCGGAGGTCAGTTCAGCCATGAAAAAACGCCGGCCGTGCTCCACGGCATAGACGCGGACGTGATAAGAAAGGTCGTTGGTGATGGATACGCAAGGCGGCGAAAACGGCGTGGCCAGACGCACCACTTCCTCCGCTCGCGCGGAAAGGTCGCAGCCGAACAGCAAGACGCCTAGAAGCAAGGTGAGAGAACAAGTTTTCATCGTGCAATTTTGGTGACAAGAAAGAATCGGGCGCGAGGCATTCCGACGGACGCCGCCGCGAACATGGCTCGTCCAGAAGCGGAGGAAAGAAAATGTGATCTATTTTTGGATAAACTCTGGTCGCGCGCGTGAGAAGCGGGTTGTGCTGCCAAAAAAACGCCGGCAGTGCGCGAGACACCGCCGGCGCCTTGCACCAAGCACCTTCCGTCTGCGTGCTTGGCAACTAGTGGCTCTTCTTGTTCGAGGAATTGACGTTGCTCGAACTGCGGCTGCTGCGACTGCCGCCACCGCCGCCTTGACGCGCCGTCGAGCGTCCCAGGCCGCTCATGGCGCGAGTAAATGACGACATGCCGCCTCCGCCACCACTGCGTCTGGAACCGCCGCCAAACGGATTGAAAAACGAAATGGACGAGCCGCCTGACGACCGGCTGCTGCGTGACCGCGTCACGGAAGAAGAGGAGCGGCTGGTCACGCCACTGCGCCGCGAACTGCGTGCTCCCGCGCTGTTGCTGCTGGCGCGGGCTTCCTGCGAAACGTGCTCACGCACCCGCTGCGTCGTGGCGCTGTCCACGCCGCTGGCGACCGGACGATCAGTGCGGGGAATGGTTTGCACGCGAGCGGCTGGCGGCCGTTGGAGCCGTGTGGAGCGGGTGGGCGCGAGGACGCGCGGGGCGGCGACGACGAGGCGGTTGCCCTGCACCTGATTGAATTGATGGCTGCCAATCGCGGCGCCGGCTTGACGCGGGTCGGTCACACGATTCAGCGCCAGGCTGCGGATCGGTCGCTCGCTGAGCGCGCGCACCCGGGCGAAGCTCGGCCCGCCCACGTAGATCGAGCCACGGCCACCGCCGTAGTAATGGATGGCGGTGACGTTGAAGGAATGTTCGACGAAATAATAATTGCGCGCCGGGACGAAGATCACGTCGCTCAACACCGGGTAGCCGAAATAACGGTAGGAGGTGAAACAATAATCCTCGGGCGCAATCTCGTAGGTGGCGTCCACCGTTGGCCCAAAACCGTTGGGTTCCCAAACCGCCTCGGGCGGCAATGGCGCCCAGCCGATGTAATTTTCCGGCGCCGGCCCATCGGCGGCGAACGTTGTCGGCGGCGGAGGCGTCGGCGGCGGGGCGTCAGGCGGAGGTTCGGAGGCATCTGGAGTGAAATCCTCCGAAACGACGTCGTTGGAAGCGATCTGCTGCTGTTCGCTGGTGCGCCAGGCAACCCATGCAGGCGCCCAATCGTAGCCGGGCACCCAGACCCAGCCAAGACCTTGGGCGTTGTTGGTCCAGCGGCCGTAGTGGTAGGTCGCCCAGCCGAAAGACTCGTTCGAGACCCACGTCCAGCCCGCGTCGGTCTGCGCCCAGGAGCCGTCGGTGTAAGGCCGCCAATCCGGGCGATCCTTGGCGACTTTCGGCTGCCAGACATCGCCGTAGTCCGAGGTATTAAACCAAGTGCCCTCGTCGGTGGTCAGGTTTTGGTAGAAAAAGTTCGCATCCACGCCAGGTCCGCTGCCGGCTGACGGAGGCGACGTCGAAGTGGAGTGCCGACGTCGGGCGGCCAGCGCCGTGTGACTGGAGGCGACAAACAGCAGCAACGCACACAGCAGCAGCAGCGGTGGCAAAAGGGTGGATTTTTTCATGGCTCGGAACAGTGGTGGAGACGATTAAACGAATCAAAGACGGCAGGTTGCAGAACTGCCGGTCAATTCTTTCTAGGGTAACAGCGGCAAACTGGCAATCCTGTTTCGTCGCCGGTGAGGCGGCTGGTTGTTTGCCTGGGGATTTCGCCGGCAGCCGCGAGGGACCAGTTTTTCCCCAATCTATCATTCCGCCCGCACCGCCGCGGCAATCGGCACCCGCGCCGCGCGCCGCGCCGGCAGCACGCCCGCGCCGAGCGCGGCCAGGACGATCCAGAGCGGCGTGACCAGCAGCGTGGCCCACGGAAAAACGAGCTGGATCGACCAGCCGAAGAACGCTTGGTTAATCACCAGTGTGAGCACCACCGACAACGTCAGTCCGGCGGCGACACCGAGCGCGCTGGAGATCAAGCCGATAAGCGCGCTCTCGCCCAACACGAGACCCGCGATTTGACCGCGCGAGGCACCCAGCGCACGCAGGACGCCAATCTCGCGTTCGCGCTCGGCCACGAGCGTAGTCAAAGTTAAAAAAATGCCGATGACCGCCACCACGACCGCAATCCCGCGCAACACGCCGGTGATGCGAAACGTCTGGCTGAAAATCTCGAACACCCGCGTGCGCAACGCGCGATTGGAGTAGATGAGAAACTCGCCCTTTTGATTGAACCGTGCGCGCAAATCCGCCGCCACGCGATCAAGCTGCGTCGGGTCCTTGAGATAGAGCGCGACCGACATCACGCGCGGATCGTTCCAGTAATGATCAAAATTCGAGCGATCCATCACGATGATGCCGGAGTCGCGGGTGTAATCGTAATAAACTCCGCCCACCGTGAAATCGACGATGCCGCGCGGCGTCGAGAGAGGAATGGTGTCGCCGTCCCACACGTGATAGCGCCGCGCGAATGGCTCGGAAATCAACACGGTGTCGGCGTGATAAAACGCCGCCTGTTTCTCGCGGTCGTGCCCGCCGACAAATGCAAGCCGGTTGCGATTGGTTCCCTCCACCGCCACCATCGACACCCGGTCGCCGCGGACGGTAACACCGATCTCGCGGACGGTGTCCAGCGCCGCGACATCCGGATCGGCGCGCAGTTCGCGCAAAATTTCGGCTGGGAAAAACGCGCCGTTGCCGAGCGTCTCGTTGGCCCGCGGCGCGAGGAACAGATCGGCCACGATGGCGCGTTCGATCCAGACTTCCACCGTGTGGCGGAAGGAGAAGATCATCGTGGAAATGCTGACGGTCATCGCAATAGCCGCCATCAACGCCGCCACGATCACCGCGGTGCGGTGCAGGCTGCGCGCGAGATTTTGCGCGGCCAGTTGCAAAAGAAATCTCACGCAGAGACGCAGAGGCGCAGAGGAAAAAAATGGGGCAAAAAAGTTAGCGCATTTTGAAAATTTTTCGCCCTCTGCGCCTCCGTGTCTCTGCGTGAGATTTTCCGCCAGCTTCGCGCCCGCGGTCGTCACGAACGGCGCGAAGAACGCAAACCCGAGCAACACAAAAAACGCCGCGCCAAAGCTCAACCACGCCGGCCCGGTGCGCAGCGCCACGACGGAACAAATCGCTGCCAGCACGAGCGCGAGCGCACCCAGCGCCAGCCAGCGCGGCGATGCCCGCCGGCTACTGGCGCGTGTTGCGCCCAAGCCCAGCGAGAGCGCCGCGACCGGATCGACGCGCGCGCCTTCCCGCGCCGGCAGCCACGCGGCGGTCAGCACCGAGCCGAGGCCGAAAAAAAACGCCGCGCCAACCAGCAGCGGCGACAGCGCCAGCCGGTCCACGTTGACCAAAGTGTAGAGCGACGAAATCACCCGCGCGATCTCGCGCCCGAGCAAATATCTCGCCAGCAGCGTCCCGCCAAAAATGCCAGCCACCACGCCGACCGCGCCGAAGAGCAACGCCTCGCCGAGAAACAAACATTGCACCTCCAGCCGCGTCGCGCCGAGCGCGCGCAGGATGCCCGTCTCCACCCGCCGCCGCACCACGCTGGCGGCGATGGTGTTGTAAATGAGAAACATGCCCACGAGCAGCGAGATGAGGCTCAGCGCGCCGAGGTTGAGTTCAAATCCACCGAGCATTCGCTGCACTTGTGCCGTGCGCTGGCCGGGCGCGGACACCGTCACATCCGTGGGCACCAGCTTTTGCAAATCACTTGCAACTTTGTCCGCCTCCGCCGGACGGTCGAGCAGGAGTTGCACGCTCGACAGCCGGCCCACGCGGCCGAAAAGTTCCTGCGCCCAGCCGATGTCCATCGCGGCCAGCCGGGAGTTGCCGCGGCCAGCGGCGGTATCTTTCAAACGCAGGAGAAAACGGACGGTCAAGCGCACGTCCCGACCGTTGACCTGCGCGCGCAAAGTGTCGCCGATTTTCAACCCGTGCTCACGCGCGAATTCATCGGTGACCGCCAGCGCGTCCGGCTCGCCCAGCCACGCGTCGAGATCCAGATTGTGCGCGTCCGCCAATGATTGTCCGCCGACCGAGAACGTGGCGAACGGCGCGTTGGTGAAAATGTCCAGCCCGAGCACTTGCAGGTATTCGCCCGGACCGAGATCGGGCAAGGTGAGATAACCTTCGACGAGCGGCGTGGCCGCGCGCACGCCGGGCGCCGCGCGCAATTTCAGCAGCAACCACTCATCCAGGCCGGCGTTGGACGAGCGCGCTTCGAGATTAGCCTTGCCCGCGACGAGGTCGATGCTTTGCGCAAACGATTCATTGGCGCTGCGGTTGCCGAGCTGGATGGCGAGGAAGACGGCGACGCCGAGCGCGACGCTCAGCACGTTGAGCGCGGCCAGGAGCTTGTGCCGCCGCGCGTGCCGCACGACGTGCCAGAAAAAGAGGCGCGGAAACTGGCGGGTCAAAAGCGAATGACGAGGGTCAGAAGTCGGAGAAGCAACGGCGAATCAAGAGCCGGCGGGCGCGTTACGAATGATCGCGTCCACGGCGCGGCGGTTTTCAGCGTCGTCGAACAATGCGCGCACCGGGATGGCGAAACCGGCGACGACTTCGCTCTCGATCTGGCCGCCGCCGAAGGTGCCGGCCGCTGCGTAGGCGCGCTCGCGCAGGACGTATTTTTCCACCGTTTCCCGCGCGGGGTCGATCAGCCAATACTCTCCGACGCCGTGCAGCGCGTAGTCTTTGAATTTGACGCCGCGATCCTGTTGCTCGGTGCTCGGCGAGAGAATTTCGGCGACGAAATCCGGCGGCGGCAACAGGCTTTGTTCAGGATAAAACGCACTGGCTTTTTCGGTGCCGTAAAAAGATAAATCCGGCATGTAATCATTGCGAGTCGTGACGACGAGAGTCTTGCCGAAAATGATTTCGCCAAGACCGCGATGTTGGACATCGTTGCCCAGCAATCTCACCAAACGTGAGAACACTCGTGCGTGCATCCAAGGCACCGGCGAATGTTTGAAAACCGCGCCGTTGATGAACTCTTCCGCGTGCTCCTCAGAAACTTCTTCGTAAAATTTCTCCCGCCGCGCCTGCTCATCTTCCATCCGCGCGCGCAATTGCTCGACGATCACCGGCAGCTCCGTCGAGGCGAGGAGTTCTTCCATTAGCGCAGCCATGGCGTTAATATAAACGCCGCCCCGCGCGCCGCCCAGCGGCTTTTTCTTTTCACCAAAATGCCCACCGCCGTCCCGCCACCGCACGCCCTCGCCGACGACTGGCGCACGACGGATCGCGACGAGATCGAACGCCGCCGCCAGCGCGCCCGCGCTGAAGCGCCGCGGGTGGAAAATCGCGACGCGAGCGGGCGTTTTCCGATCTTTTCCAACTTCCTCGTTCACTCGCCCAGCGGTGTGACGTATCCGGTGGAAATCCGCGATCTCGCGCGCCGGCAATTCGCCTGCGGCTGCGTCGATTTCCGCGTCAACGGTCTCGGCACCTGCAAGCACATCGAGGCCGTGCTCGACGCGTTGGAAACGGCCGATCCGATCCAGTATCAAGCCGCGCACGACCGCGGCTCCGACCGCATCGATCTCGTCGTCGATCACGCCGCGCAAACCTTGCGCGTCGAACGCCACCTCGCGCAGCTCCCGCGCAACCTGCGCCGGTGGTTCGACGCCGACGGTCGGCTGGCGCCCGACGCGTTGCCGCCGATGGCACTGGAGCTTTGGGCAGCCGCCGCGCAGACGCAGCCAGCGTTGCGTATTTCCCAGGAAATCGCGCCCTGGCTGGAGTGCCGTCGGCGCGAGGCGGAAGGCGTCGCGCTGCGCCGCGCTTACGAAGGCAACGTGCAGAGCGGGCGCTGGCCCCCGCACGAGACGCGCCGGCCGCTCTATCCGTATCAGCGCGAAGGCATGTTGCACCTCGCGTGCGCGGAGCGCGCGCTGCTGGCGGACGAATTGGGTTTGGGAAAAACGGTGCAGGCCGTGGCGGCGTGCGCGCTCTTGCAACGGCTCGGCCGCGCGCGCCGCGCGCTGGTGGTGACGCCGGCTTCGCTGAAAGGGGAATGGTTCGACACCATCGGCGAATTCACCCACCTGCGCGCGCAAACTCTCACCGGCGATGCCGTCACGCGTTTGGCGACTTACGCCGGCATCGGCGCCGCCAGCACGGAGGACACAAATCTCCTCGCCACCGAAGCTCCATTTTTCCTCCTCGCGACCTACGAGCAGGCGGCGGCCGACGTGCTCGCGATCAACGAACGGCTGCGGCCTGATGTCGTCATCCTCGACGAAGCGCAACGCATCAAAAGTTGGAACGCCAAGACCGCGCTCGCCGTCAAACGGTTGCGCAGCCGCTACGCTTTCGTGCTCACCGGCACGCCGCTCGAATCCCGGCTCGACGAACTTTATTCGCTCGTCTCTTTTCTCGATCCGTCGATCTTCGGCCCGCTGTTTCGTTTCAACCGCGAGTTCCTCGATTTCGATTCCCGCGGCCGGCCGCGCGGCTACAAAAATCTCGACCGCCTGCGCGAGCGCCTGCGCCCGATCCTGCTGCGCCGGCGCAAGAGCGACGTGAGCACGCAGTTGCCGGGTCGCACCGACCGCACGTTTCTCGTGCCGCTCGGCGACGCGCAACGCGCCGCCTACCGCGCGCACGAGGGCGAGGCCGCGCGGTTGTGCGCGCTCGCCCGCAAGCGTCCGCTCGCGCCCGCGCAACGCGAGCGGCTGCTGCGCGCTCTGGCGCAGGCGCGGATGCTCTGCGACACGCCTTATATTCTCGAACACAACCGCGCCGCCGCTTGGCGCGACGCGCCGCCCGCGACGACGGCGGAAGCCGAAAAGCTCTGCCCGAAGCTCGGCGAACTCGCGCGGCTCCTGCGCGAGTGCGCGGCCAATCCGCAGGTGAAAGTGCTCGTCTTCAGCGAATGGGAACGGATGCTGGAACTCGTGCGCGGCGTGTGCCAGCGGCTGCGCATCGCGCACGCGTTTCACGCCGGCAGCGTCCCCGCCGGCCAGCGCCGCGCCGAGGTGCAACGATTTAAAACGGATCCGGCTTGCCGCGTTTTTCTGAGCACCGACACCGCCGGCGGCGCGAGCCTGAATTTGCCGCAAGCCAGCGTCGTCATCCATTGCGACCAGCCGTGGAATCCGGCGAGGCTGGAGACGCGGGTGGCCCGCGCGTGGCAGCCCGAGCAGACGCGCGCGGTGACGGTGTTGCACCTCGTCAGCGAAGGCACCATCGAGCAGCGGCTGATGCTCGCCCGCGCGGGTCAGCAGGCGTTGAGCGCGCGCGTGCTCGACGATCCGCGCGCGGGAAAAATGGAAACCAAGCTCGTCGCGTCCGCCGCGCCGTCCGAGGACGATTTGCTCGACCGTCTTCAAGCGTTGCTGGCCTCGACGGAAGCGGCGGAAAAACCGGCGGCAAAATTGCCCGCGCGTTCCGCGCAAGCCGAGGAGGAAATCCCGCCCGCCGAGCGCGCGCGGATTTTCGGCGAACGGGCGGCGGCGCTGCTCAAGGGCGGGCTGTTGTCCATCGACGAGCGCGCGACAAACGATGCATCCGACGCGGCTTCGTCAGCGGTTCGCAAGCTGTTGCTGGTCGTCGTCGAAAACGGCGAAGCCGAGCGGGCGCGCACGCTGCTGGAGCCGTTGCGCGCACGGTGTTTTCCGCCGCAACCCGGCGGGATTTTCGCTGAAACCGCCGTGGGTTTGGAAGTCATCGACCGGGCAACCGCGGACTTGTTGCACCGCTTGCGCGCGGCTGGCTTGGTCGGCGAAGCGGCGGGAGCAGTGCGCCGGATTTATCCGCCGGAAGGCAAAGGCGCGGAAGCCGACGGCGACCGGGCGGCGCGGCAATTTTTCACCGGCATCCGCGCGCAACTGGAACGCATCGGCGCCAGTTGACGGCAGCCGAAATTCGCGGCTGCTCACTGCCGGTTGCCATCGAGCGCAGCCTGGTGAACTTCGGTCCGCAACCTGCCAAGCAGCGCGGCGTCCGTGAGACGGCTGCCGTCGCCGTCGGTGAGATAAAAATTGTCGAAGGCCGCACCCTTGTCGGTGGCGATGCGCGAGAGCACGACGCTGACGTCGGCGCGGTTGATGGCGCCCAGCAGGTCGTAGAGCAACCCGAGCCGGTCGGCGGTCTGCACTTCGAGCAACGTGAACTGATTGGCGGGATCGTCGCGGGTGAGCACGCGCGTCGGCACGGAGACTTCCTCGCCGGGTGTGCGCGTGCGCCGGCCGTCGCGCTGATAGGCTGGCGGGCGGGCGGTCATGGCGCGGGTCAGCAGCGGGCCGAAGTCAAATTTTTCCACCGCCAGGGCAGCGCGCAGGTGGCGTTCCACGGCGAGGACATCGCGCGGATCGCTGACGGCTCGCAGCCAGGCGTCGCACACGCGGAAAATCTCCATCGCCAGACCGTCGGTGCGCGTGAAACTGTCGGCGCTCAGGATGTTCAAGCCGGCGGCGGAAAAGGAGCCGGCGATCTTCGTCAACAACGAGCGGCGTTTCCAGCCGGCGATGCGCACTTCGGTGTGGCCACGTTCGGGATGGGCGATCCATTCCACCGCGGGACCGAGCGGTTCGTGCGCCCGATTTTCTGCCGAGGGCGCCTCGAGCCGGCCGAAAAACTGGCGGAACAACACGATGTGTTCGGTGATCGCTTCGGCATCGAAGATGTCGAAATACCGCGCCGGCATGTGTTGATAGTGAGCCTCGATTTCCTCGGCGAAATTCTCCGGCAACCGCGCGGCGACCGCCCGTTGCTGCACCTCGCGCTGGCGTTGCTCGTGGCGATAGCTCGCGGCGCCCTCCGCCAGAAATGCCGAGGTGGCATGATAAAGCTGCCAGACGAGCGATTCCTTCCAATCGCTCCAGCCTTGGTCCGTCGTGCCCTGGCCGTCCGCGAACGTCACCAGCATCAGCGCGTCGAGGTTGTGGCGATTCTTCACGATGCCGGCGAACTCGGTGATGGTCGCCGGGTCGTCCAAATTTCGCGTCTGCGCGGTCATCGAGAGGGTGAGGTGATGATCGACGAGCAGGATCAGCGCGCGCCGGCGTTCGGAGGAGAGCTGCATCCGCGCGGCAACCTTTTGCGCAAAGAGCGCGCTGGCTTCCGCGTGATGCTGCGCGCCGGTGGCCTTGCCGGTGTCGTGCAGGAGCAGGCTGAGGTAAAGGATGAGCGGGTCTTTGAATTCTGCAAACAGCTTGCGATAACCCTTCACGTAGCTGCTCCTCGTGGGATAATTTTCACGTTCCTCCTCGGCGCCGGCATCCTGAGTTTCGTCGGCGAGCGCATCGAGCTTTTCCAGACAGACCAGCGTGTGCTCATCCGCGCTGTAGCGATGGACGAATTCGTGCTGCACGAGGCAGGTCAAGCCGCCGAATTCGGGCACGTAGCGGCCGAGCAGATCGACCTCGTGCATGGCGCGCAGGATCCGCGCGACTTGTCCGCGCCGCCCAAGCAGGCGCACGAAAAGTTCGCGCGCCACGCGCGCATACGTGTAGGTGCGATTGACCAGCCGCACTCGCCGGCGCAGGAGCAAGGCCAGTTCCGGGCTGAACTTCAACTGGCGTTCCTGCAAATACAGGAAGGCGCGCATGAGCCGGTAGGGGTCTTGCGTGAAAATGTCGCGCGACTCCGCCCAGAGCTGGCCGTCGCGGCTGTAAAAGCCATCGAAGTGCTCGGCCGGCGCCAGTGAGCGGGATGGCTGGTGCAAGGACGCCGGCAGGTCCTTCGCGGACTCAATCTGCAAGCGCTCGAACAGCGTGTCGGTCAGGAGATGCAGAGCGCGCGCGTGGCGGTAGTAATCCTTCATGAACGCCTCGCTGCGCCGCACGATGGTTTTTTGTGGATAACCAAAATTCGTCGCAACCTGGCCTTGGAAAAACAGGGTGAGCACGTCGCCCGCGCGTTGCGTCAGGAAGTGCAGATCGGTGCGCACTCGCAGCAGGAAATCGTAGCCGCGTTCCAGTTGCCGGCTTTCGCTGGGGGAGAGCAATTTCTTTTGCGCCAGCCCGCTCAGCGTCATCACGCCCACCTGGAAACGCGCGGTCCAAAGCAAATTGTGCAGGTCGCGCAAACCGCCGGGGCTGAATTTCACGTTCGGCTCCTGCATGAAAACGCTGTCGCCGTAGCGGGCCAGGCGCGCGGCCTGGTCTTCATTGCGCCAGAGCGTGAACTCGCGCTCGTGCCCCTGCACGCAATCCTCTTCAAAACGCCGCGCGAACTCCGCCGCCAGCGCGGCGTCGCCGGCCAGCAGGCGCGCCTGTAGCAGCGCCGTCTTCGACATCCCGTCGGCGTTGGCGTGCGCCAGGGCCGCGTCGATGGAACGCGTGGCGTGACCGACTTTGAAGCCGACATCCCAGAGCAGATACAGAACTTGTTTCACCAACCCATCCACGGCTTCCGGCGCCGTCTCGGACTCGCCGTCGTAGAGAAACAAAATGTCCACGTCGCTGAACGGATTCAGCTCGCCGCGGCCGTAGCCGCCGGTAGCGAGCAGCGCCAGCTTCGGGCCGGATGACTGCTGCTCGCCGTTTGCCGGCAGGCTGCGCTGCGTCTCCGTCCGCCAGGCGATCTCGTAGATGTGTTGCAAAAACATGTCGAGCAACTGGGCGCGCTCGTGGCAGATATTCAGGCCGCCGCCGCCCGCGCGGTGCTCCAGCCGCAGGCGGTGCTCCTCGATTTTCAAAAACCGTTTGAACATCGGCAGCATCTCGTGCAGCCGCTGTTCTCCGTCGCCCAACGACGCGAGCAGGCGCTGGGTGTGGGCGAGCAATTTGGCGCGATACGGCATGCGAAAGGGTGGAGCGGCACGTGGAGACGGCCGCGGGCAATCTATAGCCGCAAACCGCACGCGGACAAATCCGGAGGCACCCGAGCCGTCGGCGGTTGGAAAAGCGAGGCGAAGCGATTCAAAATTTCACCTGCTCTTCGATGCCCAGCCGCTTGAGTTTATTGTAGAGCGTTGGCCGGTGAATGCCGAGGATCTTGGCGGCGCGCAGCTTGTTGCCATTGGTTTGTGCCAAGGCTTGCAGGATCGCCTGCCGCTCCCGGTCCTCGAGGTTGAGACTGGCGGCGAGCGCGGCGGCGGCACTGCGCCGGTCCGAGCTTTCGCTGCCCGCCGGACCGGCCAGACCCACACTGGACGGCCCGTGATGGCCGAGGTAATCCCAAGCCGGCAACTGCCCGTCGTGCGTGTCGGCGGAGCGGAAAATTTCCCGCGGCAACTGCTCCTCAGTGATCACGTCATCCTTGCCCAGCACAAAGGCGTATTGCACGGCATTTTGCAGCTCGCGCACATTGCCCGGCCAAGGATAATCGTGCAGCCGCGCCAGCGTCTCCGCAGTCAAGCGCGGCAGCGTGGTGCGCCCGGCTTCGCTGGCGAAACGTCGCAGGAACAAATCGACCAGCGGCGCGATGTCATCCCGCCGGTCGCGCAACGGCGGCAGCTCGATCTGAAACGTGTTGAGCCGGTAATAAAGATCGGCGCGCAGCACGCCGTCGCGCACCGCCCGGGCGATGGGCTGGTTCGTCGCGGCGATGAGCCGGAAATCGGCGCGCAAGGTTTTCGTGGAACCGAGCGGCCGGAACTCGCGTTCCTGCAACACGCGTAGAAATCGCGTCTGCAAACTCGCTGGCATGTCGGCGATTTCGTCGAGAAAAAGCGTGCCTCCCTGCGCCGCCGCGATCATGCCCGGAAAGTCGTTGACCGCGCCGGTGAAGGCGCCTTTGACGTAGCCGAACAATTCGCCCTCGATCATCTGCTGCGGCAGCGCGGCGCAGTTGAGTTTGACCATCGGACCGTGCGACCGATGGCTTTTTGCGTGGATCAAATTGGCGGCGACTTCCTTGCCGGTGCCGCTCTCACCGGTGATGAGCACGTTGGCCTCGGAAGGCGCCACGCGGGCGATGAATTCCTCGATCTCGACCATGCGCCGGCTGCGCGAAACGTGCTGCGTCGGGCCGACCCGCGCCTCGGCGTCGCGCAGCAGCGCCTTCAGTTCGCGTGTTTCCTCGCGCAACGTCGCCGCCTCGCGCACGAGCGCCTGTTGCTCGCAGGCGCGCTTCATCAAACTCAGCAGCTCCTCGGGCGCGTAAGGTTTCGAGATGAAATGAAACGCTCCGAGCTTGATGGAGTCGATGGCGTTCGAGAGCGAGTCCTGCGCGGTCAACACGATGACCTGCACGTCGGCCGCCTGCTGTTTGATTTTGGTCAACACTTCCAGTCCGCTGGCGTCGGGCAAACCGATGTCGAGCAAAACGAGGTTGGGCCGGTTTTCGATCCGCGTCGCACACTTCAATCCCTCGGCAGCCGTGCGCGCCGCCTCGGCGAGGTAGCCGTGACGGCCGAGCAACGCTTCGAGCGTTAGCAGGATCGGCCGTTCGTCATCGACGATGAGCACGCGCTGGGTGGGGCGGGGAGACATGGATGGCGGGGAAGGAAAAATTTTTTGCTATACGCGCAAGGTCGCGGTCGGTGGCTGTGGATTTTTTTCTTTGGCCACTGGCTTTGCG
>JAFAXH010000118.1 GCA_019241085.1 Verrucomicrobiota bacterium
CGCGGCGGCGCGCTGGCGCTCGGCCGCGGCGCCAGCCGCTTGTTGACGCTCCGCAGCGGCGCCCTCGGTCGCGGCGCGACGTTCTTGCGCGGCTTCCGCTTGCTGCTGGCGCGC
Organism: Verrucomicrobiota bacterium; assembly: GCA_019241085.1. Taxonomy (GTDB): domain Bacteria; phylum Verrucomicrobiota; class Verrucomicrobiia; order Chthoniobacterales; family SZAS-18; genus JAFAXH01. Next base: position 115 of record JAFAXH010000118.1, read on the forward strand.
GGCATCGGCGCGTTCGCGCGCGGCGCCTTGTGCTTGCTGCTGACGTTCAGCACGGGCGGCGGCGGCGGCTCCTTGCTGCTGCTGCTCCTGCGCCCGGCTTTCCTGGCGGGCGCGCGCGGCATCGGTTGCGGCCTGTTGACGCTCCGCGGCTTGTTGACGTTCGGTCGCCGCTGCTTCCTGGCGGCGCGTCTCCGCGCCGGCGCGCTGTTCCTCCGACTGCTGACGGCGCTGTTGTTGCGTCGCTTCCTGCTGCTGGCGGCGTTGTTCAACGGTCGCTTCCTGCTGTTGACGCCGCTGCTGTTGCGCAGCCTCTTGTTGCTGACGCCGCGCCTCGGCGGCTTGCGCTTGTTGCTGACGCGCCTGTTCCGCGGCTTGCTGGCGTTGCGTCTGCGCGGCCTGCCGGGCTTCGCGTTCCTGCTGCGCCTGCGCGGCGCGCTGTTCCGCGCGCGTCTGCTGCTGCTGCTGGTTCGCGCCTGCCGCAGCGGCGTTATTATTGTTGTTCGGCTGAAGCGGCGGCAACCCGCGCTCGGCGCGCCGGGCGTTTTGCTCGCGCAACTGCGCATCGCGCCGGGCGATGCGCTCCTCCTCGGTCGTTGCGCCGCGGCCATTGGGATTGGCGGGCGCCGGGTTGTTGTTGCCCGCAGCCGCGGCGTCCGGCTGGAAATTCGCCGGCGCGGGCTGACGCTCGGCGACGGTGCGGGCGGGCGGCGCCTGCCGCGCCTGCTCCTGGATGCGGGTGCGCACACGTTGGATGGTCTGCGGATCGCCGCCGGCGTTGCGCCAGCCGTGGATCTCGCGCACTTGGGTGAGGTTTTCACGCACCCGCGGCGGACGGATTTGCGTAAAATTCACCTGCCGCCGTGCGAGCACCGGCGCGGTGACTTGCAGCCGGTTGCCGTTGACGAAATTCAACGGCTGATTGCCACGCCCCCGGAAACTGGCCAGGGTGACATCCGTGCGCCGATCCAGCAGCAACCGAGGAATCGGCCGCTGGACGCGACCCGAGAGCACCACGTAATCCGGGCCGCCGTTATAGATGATCCGCGCTCCGCCGGGGCCGCGGCGATACACGATGTTCGTGATGTTGTTCGTGTTCTCGATGATGACGATGTTTTGCGAATACGGCACGATGACTTCGCGCAGATACGGCGCGCCGAACGAAGCCACCGGCACGAAGCAATAGTGCGCCGGCCCGATGTCGCACGTCTCGTCCACGGCGGCGTTGTAACCGACCTCGTAATCCTCCTCCACGTCGCCATAATCGACACTCGTGATCGCCGACGCCGGTGGCTCATAGACGCGCTCGCCACCCTCCGTGCTGGCAGCCGCCGGCGCGTGATGCCGCCGCGGCGGGATGGGCGCCCAGCCTACGTAATTGTCGTTCTCCCGCCAGCTCACCCAGCCCGGTCCCCATTCGTAGCCGGGCACCCAGACCCAGCCGGTGCCTTCCAGCTGCGTCCAGCGGCCGTAGTGATAGACCGCCCAGCCGAAATTTTCGTAGGAAACCCACGTCCAGCCGGCGTCGGTCTGCGCCCAGTAGCCGTCAGTGTAAGGCCGCCAAGCATCGTTCTTGTAAGCGATGGACGGCTGCCAGACGTAGCCGTATTCCGGCGTGTTATACCAATCGCCTTCGTCCGCCAGTGTGTTGTAAAAAATATCGAACGTGACCTCTTCGGCGGCGCGCGCCGGCGGAGTGAACGTTGGGGAAAGTAGCGCCGCCAGGGTCAAACAGCACGCCAGGAGCAGGGAGGGGAATTTCATGTCGGGTCGGTTGAATTTTCGCCGCAGGTGCGACAGCATGAGATAGACTGCGTTTGCCGCGCTTTTTATTCGATATGTTCTGCTTAATCGTTTTTACGGCGTAGCCCGCGCGCCCCTCGCGCCATCGCCGAACCACGCTGCGATTTCCATGCAAACCATCGTCATCGGCCACCGCAATCCCGACATGGATTCCGTGTGTTCCGCCGCTGCTTACGCCGCGCTGAAACAAATCCAGGGCGACGCCGGCGCGGTCGCCGCACGGGCGGGCGAGCTGAACGCGCGCATCACCTTTGTCTTTGAAAAATTCGGCGTCCAGCCACCGATTTTGCTCACCGACGTGACGCCGCAGGTGCGCGATGTGATGACCGCGACGCCCGCCAGCGTGCGCCTCGACGCGCCGATTGCGCGCGCGGTTTCTTCCATCGAGGAACGCAAGCTGCGCGCCGTGCCGGTGGTCGATGCCGCCGGGCGCTGCCTCGGGCTGCTCAGCGCCTTCAAAGTCCTGCACCATCTTTTCCCGCCGCAGCCCGCGGTGGAAAGCTCGCGCATCGTCCGCGCCTCGCTCGCCGACATTGCGGAAACGTTCGACGGCGAAGTCATCGCCGGCGGCTGCGACGGCACGCTGCGCAATTATCTGCTGCTCGTCGCGGCGATGAAAGAGGAATCCTTTTCCGCCCGGCTCGAACGCTACGTGCCCGGCGAAGTCGTCGTCTTCGCGGGTGATCGCGACGGCATCCAGCGACGGGCGATTGATCGCGGCGTGCGCGCCATCGTCGCCACCGGCGGCCTGCCGTTTTTGCCCGAAATCATCGAGGCGGCGACGCGCGCCGGCGTCACGCTCCTGCGCTCCCGGCACGACACCGCGACGACCGTGCTCCAAGCGCGCGGCGCGGTGCGCGCGGAGTCGGTGGTTGACCGCGATTTTGTCTCGTTCCTGCCGGAGACGCCGTTGGAACTGGCACGCCATCGGGCGACCGATTTGCACGTGCCGGCGTTCCCGGTCATCGATGCCGCCGGCCGGTTGGTCGGCATTTTGAGCAAGAGCGATTTCATCAAACCAATCCCCCGCCAGCTCGTGCTCGTCGATCACAACGAGCTGACCCAAGCCGTGGCCGGCGCGGACAAGCTCACCATCAGCGAAGTCATCGACCATCATCGCATCGGCGGCTTCCGCTCGGACTCGCCGGTGCATTTTTGGAACAACCCAGTCGGCTCGACGAGCACCATCATCGCGCTGCTCTACGAAAGCGCTGGCGTGCCGATTCCAGCGCCGACGGCCGGGCTGCTCATGGCGGGGCTGGTCTCCGATACCTTGAATCTCACCTCGCCCACCGCCACGCCGACCGACCGCGCCGTGCTCGGCCGGCTCGAACGCGCCGCAGGCATCACCGCCGCGCAGCTTTCCACGGAGATTTTCGCCGTCGGCTCGCCGCTGCAAACGCTGGCGCCGCGCGACGCCGTGGTGGCCGATTGCAAGGAGTTCGCCGAGTCCGGCGTCCGCTTTTCCGCCGCGCAGATCGAGGAGATCGGCTTTAAAACTTTTTACGAAAAACAAGCCGAGATCGCCGCGGCGCTCGGCGCTTATCGCGAGTCGCGCGGACTCTATTTTTCTGTATTGCTCATCACCGACATCAACACGCAAAACTCGCTCCTGCTCGTCAGCGGCCCGGCCGAGTTCTGCCAGCAGATCGATTACCCGAGCGAGGGGGAAAATCTCTGGCGTCTCGATGGCGTGGTCTCGCGTAAAAAACAATTGCTGCCATATTTGACCAATCGCCTCGAAGCCGCGCGGCTGGCGGCGTGAACCCCAAGACGCACCGATTTTTTCATGAACGAATCCTCCGTTTCCGCTGCCGCCGCCGCTGCGACTCCCCCCGCCTTGGCCGACCGTTTGCGCGGCGCAATCTGGGGTCAATTTGTCGGCGACGCCTTTTGCCTCGGCACGCACTGGATTTACGATCTCGACGCGCTGGCGCGACAGTTTCCCAACGACGTGCAGGGCTTCGAGCCGCCCGCGCTGGGTCATTACCACGCCCCGAAGGAGCCGGGGCAGCAGACGCATTACGGCGACGCGGCGCTCGTGTTGCTGGAAGCTGTCGCCGCCTGCGGCCGCCTGGACGTGGCCGATTTCGGGCGGCGGTTCGTGGAGCATTTCGGGTCGGCGGATTACACCGGTTATCGTGACAATACGATCCGCGGCACTTTGAAAAATTTTCAGGCTGCCGCCGACGCGCGCCCCGGCGAACCGTTTGATTTCCAACGCGGCGCCGACGATGCGGAGCCGGCCACAGCCGCGCGGCTGGCGTCGGTGGTCGTCGCCCACGGTGCGCTGTCCGACGCCGAATTGCTCGCGCTCGTGGCAAGCTACACGAAGGTCACCCAGAACAATGCGCTCGCCATCGCTTTCCTGCAGGCCGACGCGCTGGCGCTGCGCGATTTGCTCGCCGGCGATGCGCCGCGCGGCGCGTTCGCACGCGGTGCCGAGACGATTTATTTGCTCAACAAAAAATCGCGCGAGGGCAAGCAGGTCCACGAATTGATCGCCGCCGCGCTGGCGAACGTGGACCGCAGCGTGCACTACGTCACGACCGAGCTGTTTGGCCAGGCGTGCCCGCTGGAGCATTCGTTCCCCGCGGCGGTGCATTGCACCTTGCGGCACGCCGCCTCGTTTTCCGAAGCCATGCGCGAGAACGCCCGCGCCGGCGGCGACAACGCGGGCCGCGCCGCGATGATCGGCGGCTGGCTCGGCGCGCACCTCGGCGTCGGCGCCATCCCGGCCGCTTGGCGCGAACGGCTCCAGGCCAGGGCACGCATCGAGGCAGCCGTGGAAAAACTCGTCGCCGCAACGACCAGCGCCGCGGCGCATTCATGACCGCGCCGCCGCAGCTCGCGACGCTGCTCTACGTCCACGACATCGAGCGCGATCAACTGTTGCTCATTCGCAAAAAACGCGGCATCGGCGCCGGCAAGATCAACGGCCCCGGCGGCAAGGCGCATCCGGGCGAAACGGCGTTGGAGGCGGCCGTGCGCGAGACGCAGGAAGAAACCGGCGTCACCCCGCTCGCGCCGGTCGAGCGCGGCGAGTTGACGTTCCTTATTGCCGATGGCTACGCGTTGCACTGCCACGTTTTTCTAACGCATTCGTGGCAGGGCGAGATTCACGAAACCGCGGAGGCGATCCCTTTTTGGGCGCCAGCGCAGGATTTGCCCTTTGCGGAAATGTGGGACGACGACCGGCTCTGGCTGCCGCTGCTGCTCGCCGGCCGCCGTTTCCGCGGCGTGGTGACGATTTCCACCGACGGCCAGAGCACGACGGATCGACGGATCGAGGTCGTCGATTAAGCCTCGACGGAAGCGGCGTCCGCGTCGGGATTGCCAAAGAGCCGCCGGCCGCCGCCGGTCTCCGCTGCGAGTGTTTTCAACTCCGCCAACTCCGCTTCCAGCTTCTTCATTTTCTCGAGCAATTTCGGCAGCCGCCGCACGTTGACAAGATTCGCCCGCGCCTGCTGGATCGGCTCGCCGATCATGCCAAAGAGCACGCTGTCCGGCGGCACGTCTTTGCTGGCGCCGCTCTTGGCGGCGATCACCGCGCGGTCGCCGATCTCGATGTGCCCGACGATTCCCGCCTGGCCGGCGAGCGTGACGTATTTGCCCAAGCGCGTGCTGCCGCTGACGCCGGCTTGCGCGACGATGAGGCAGTGCGGGCCGGTCGAGACATTGTGCGCGAGCATCACGAGGTTGTCGATCTTGGTGCCCTCGCCGATGTGCGTGTAGCCGAAGCGGGCGCGGTCAATCGTCGTGTTCGCGCCGATTTCCACATCGTCGTCGATCCGCACACCGCCGAGTTGCGGGATTTTAATGTGCCGCCCAGCGTGGAGTTGGAAGCCGAAACCGTCGCCGCCGATCACCGCGCCGGGCTGGATGATGACGCGCCGGCCGAGGATCGTGCCTTCGCGCAAAACCACGCGCGGGTGCAATTGGCAATCCTCGCCGATGACGACGCCCTGGCCGACGAAGCAGCCGGCGCCGATGACCGTGCGGTCGCCGATCTCGGCGCCTGCCTCGATCACGGCTTGCGGCTGGATGGAAACCCCGGCGCCCAGCTTCACGTCGCGCCCGACCACGGCGCTCGGCGCGACGCCGGGCGCGTGCGAGGGAGCGGGCGGCGCAAATTTTTCCACCAGCTTTGAGAAAGCCAGCGTCGGATTTTCCACTTGGATCAACGTCGCCGCGCGCAACGGGTCATCTGCGGCCATGCCGGCCGTGTCGAAATCCACGGGCACCAGCACGACGCCGGCGCGCGTGCGCCTGAGCGCGGGCAGATAGCGCGCGTTGCCAAAGAATGCAGCGTCAGTCGGCGTCGCCTGCTCCAAGGAGTTCGCACCGGATATAGGACGTTCGGCGGGTCCGTGAAAAATCTCGCCGCCGACTAGCGCGGCGACCTCGGCAGCAGTCAAAGAAGGCATCATGGGAAGACCAAAGCATAGCGCAAACCTTGACCGGCGGACAGCTTGCAAAAAAGAAGGACGCACCCAGCGCGGGTGCGTCCCTCTTGAGACTGGAGTTGATTCAACTTATCGCCGCGGCGGAGCCACCGGCGCCGGGGTCGCGCCGCCGGCTGCGGGCGTCGGCGTCGCCGCCGTTTCAGCCGGCTTGTTGCGGTTGAGTTCCTTGATGACGACGTCGCTGAAATCCATGTTATCGCGGGCAAAAATGACGACGTTGACGCCGTTCATGCTGTTGCCGCTGCGGTCGAAGATGAGGTCGAAATTCTCACTCTTCACCTTGTCGTTGACGACTTTCATGATGTCCTCAACCATCTGGTTGCGCAGCCGCACGATCTGCTCCTGAATCTGTTTTTCACGCGTCAGGCGGAAGTTCTCGATGTCGCGCTGCTGGCTCTGGTTTTCCGCGATGAGCGACTCGCGGCGCTTGCTCTTTTCCTCCTTGGCCGCCGGGCTGAGCGCCTTGTTGCTCTCCAGGTCTTTGTTGATCTGGGTGATCTCGTCGAGGCTCTTGCGGTAGCTGTCCATGCGCGAGTTAAACTCGGTCTGAGCCGCGGCTTTCTGCTCGTTGATCTTGGTTTCGGCGTCCTTCGTTTTGTAATAGTTGGAAAACACCTTGTTCATATCGACCGTGCCGATGCGGAGTTCGCCGTGCGCGGCGGGTGCCGCCGCAGCGGCAAACAGGGCGGTGCTGACGAGCAGGGCGGACAGGAACAAAACGGGAGATTTCTTCATGGGAAAAACGGGAAGGTGACGGGATGGTAATATCAAACGATAACAAACTGGTGCTGAGTAGTATGGTAAGGTGATGAACAAGCTGCTGAACCCACACACGCAGCGTTGGCAGACCAGCCGGATTTGGCTCGAACGCCGTTGCGTTGCCACTTGTCTGGACCTCACGGTCCGCGGTGTGGAGAGGGCTTAGACTAAAGGCCGGACTGCCTGTTCAATCAACCCGGAAAATCACCAAGCCTGCGCACGCCGAAAAGCACCGGTGTGCGCAGGCGGTTTTGGCGGGGTTTGGGATTAAAACTGGTAGCCGACGTTGAAGTTAAACGCTCCGTTGTTCTTCTTGTTGAAGCCGTCGTTGGTCAGCGGGAAGCCGTAGTCGAGCCGCACCGGGCCGATGGGCAGGTCCAGACGCACGCCGATGCCGAAGTCCATGCCGATGCCGCCGCCGAAGAGCACATTCTTCGTGTCGTTCCGCGTCGGGTTGGGCAGAGGCGTCTTCGGATCGTTGTCAAAGCGATTCGGATCGATGCGGAAGTCGCTGCGGCTGTGCTCCGGATCGTCCGGGTTGAAGTTGAACGCATTCTTATTCACGTAGCCGACGTCATAAAACACGGCGCCGCGCACGCGCTCGATGATCGGATACGTGTATTCCGCCGTGGCGCGCGCCAGCGTGCGCCCGCCCACCGGGTTGCCGTTGTAATCCTTGGGACCGACCTTGCGGAAGGAATAGCCACGCAGCGAATTCGCGCCGCCGAGATAGAGCCGGTCGAACACCGGCACGCGTTCGCCGTTGCCGTAGGTATCGACCGTGGCTAGCTCTCCGTTGAAGAGCAGGATCGTGTCGCCCGGCAGGGAGAAATAGCGCGAAGCGGTCAAGTCCAGACCGAAGATTTCCGTGTTCCCCCCGAGCACTCCGCCGGTGATGAACGGCGAGAAATCAATGCGCGTGCCCCGGCGGGTCAGGAACACGCTGTCGCGCGTGTCAAAACTGTAGCCGGCGCGCACGGCCGAGCGGGTGGTGGTGCCGGCCTCCTGCTGCAGGATAGTCGAGGAGCTGGCGACCTGGTTGATCGTGATTTCCTCCACGCGATATTCCACGCTGACCGAGCTGTAACGGCCCAGGCCGCGCCGGGCGTTGATGGCCGCGCCGATGTTGCGCTGGTTGTAGTCGTTGGACGAATAATTCGTCTCGCGATAGAACAGGTTGCCGCCGACGGCCAGCCGGTAATCGAGGAAATACGGCTCCGTCAGGCCAAGGTCGAAGTTCTTGCGCGTGATGCCGTATTGCAGCGAGAGACGGAACTTCTGCCCGCCGCCGGTGAAGCTCGGCCAGTTAAACAGGTCGAAGTTGCTCTGCGTCAGCTCGACCTGGCCGATGAGACTGTCGATGGACGAAAAGCCGGCGCCGAACGAGAGCGAGCCGGTCTTCTTTTCCTCCACGATCACATCGAGGTCCTTGCGCCCCGGCACGAGCGTGTCGGTCGGCGTGGTCTCGACCTTGGTGAAATAGCCGAGGTTCTCCAAACGCCGCTTGGCCGCATCGACCAACACGGTGTTGTAAACGTCGCCCGGCGCCACGGGCAGTTCGCGGCGGATGACCTTGTCTCGCGTCACGGTGTTGCCGGTGACATTCACTTTCTCCACCGTCGAAGGCGTCCCTTCCTCGACCCGGTATTTCAGCACCACCTGCCCCGGCCCGGCCGGCTGGCCGTCGGGCGCGACCCGCATGTCCACGTAGCCGCGCGATCCGTAGTAGTCTTGGATGATTTTCACGTCGTCCTTCAACCCCTTCGGCGTGTAGAGCGCGCCTTCCTTCATCTTCAGGAAGCGCCGGATGTTGGCGTCGGTAAAGACGCGGTTGCCCTCAAAACTGAGATTGGAAACCCGGTATTGCGTGCCTTCGTCGATGGTGACGTAAAGGACCGTGCCACCGTTGGGCCGCCGGTCGGTCCGCGTCTTCACGACCTGCACGTCGATGTAGCCTTTGTTCTGATACAACTCGCGAATCGCTTCCAAATCCTCGCGCAGCTTGATGTCGTCCAGCCGGCCGCTCTTGTCGAGAAACGAGTAGAACGTCTTGCCGCGCGTCCCTTTCATCGCCTTGCGCAGCTCGCTGGTCTTGACGTGGGCGTTGCCCTCGAAAACCACCTCTCGCAGCACGCTCTTGCCGCCCTCGTTGACGGTGAACGTCACCGCCGCGTTGCCGGCCTGTTCGTTCACATCGACCTGCGCCTGCACGTTGACATCGGAGAAGCCGCGATCCTGATAAAGCGACACGATCTTCTGCCGGTCCGTCTCCACGACCTCTTCGTTGAGCACGCCGCCGATCTTGCTGGTCAGCTTCCGTTTCAAGGCGCGCGGCTTGAGCTTCTGCGCGCCGACGATGTCGATCTGCCGGATCGTCGAGCGCGTCTGCACCACGACGATCACTTTGACTCCGTCGCCTTGCGGATCGGAAAAAATACGCACGTTCGTGATGTCACCCGTCGCGTAGAGGCTGCGGACATCATCCTCCACCGCGCTCTGCGTGAACGGCTGGCCGACCGTCGTGCGCATGTTGCCCAGCAACCGCTCGCGGCTGACCGTGGCCGGCCCGGCGTATTGAATCTCGATGGCGCGCACGATCGGCCCGGCGACCTGGGCCTGCGCCGAGACGGACCAGGCCGGCGCCAAGGCCGCCAGCGGACCCGGTGCGAGCAGCGGCAGCGTGACCGCCGCGGCGCTGGCCACCAGACCGAGGACCGCGACACGGCCCGGCGCGAGCCGGAGGCGGAAGGAAGCGGTGGTTCGCGCGCGGGAGGCCGCCAGCGAGGAGGAGCAAAATTTCATAGAGTAGCGGGACGAGAAGAAAAGCAAGGCGACCGACGGACTGCCAGGCGGGCCGAAAATGGAAAAACGCCGTGGAAACGTCAAGAAGCGATTTCCCGTTGTTTGCCGGCCCCGCCGCCGGGCGTCGCATCCGGTCTGCAAAGCGGGCTGCGAAGAAGAATTTCTCACTGCGCACAAACGAATTAGAACCGAACAGGCCGACAAATCCGAAACAGCCGCAAGAGCCGGGGACAATTACCCCCGGCGGTGAAAACCATCATTCAACCCTGCACTGTGCTATCCATGAAAATCCCGTTTGCTTCCACCCTCACCACCCTCTTCGCCTGCGGCAGCCTGCTTTGCCTCGCCGCACCCGGCGCTTCGGCCGCCGCACCGGACAAGTATCAAGTCACCGGTTCCGTCACCGCGTTGACCGACACGACGATCACGGTGCTCAAGGGCAAGGAGAGCTTTGAAATGAACCGCGACGCGTCGCTGAAAGTCACCGGCGGCGAGTTGAAAATCGGCGCCAAAGTGACCGTGCAATACAAGATCACCGCCGTCACCGCCGAGGTAAAAGCCGACAAGACCGACACCAAGGCCAAGACGCCCAAGACGCAAACCACCGCGCCCGGCACCACGACCGGCAGCGCGCCGCAACAGCCGGGCGCCCCGGCCGCCGCGCCGAGCCAGCCCGCCGCGCGCTGAGCGTTCGTTGGGGGCAACCACGAGATCACGCCACCGGCGGTGCGGCGCTCGGTCGCACAAAGAGCCGGTGGCTGATTTCGCAAAACAGCAGGTCGAAGCCGATCACCAGCGCGACCGTCAGGCAGATGTCGTGCAGCGCTTCGATCCGAGAAAAACTCAGCACGATAAACGACATCAGCGCCGTGCCCGCCGCGAGGCGGATCGCGCGCCGCGTCGAGTGCGGCAGGTCGCCGGGGCTGCCGAGAAAAATGGAGTAATCGCTCGCGAGGCAGAACCCGAGCAGCAGCGCGACGACGTGCAGCAGCCCGAGCGCCTGACCGAGCGTCGCCAGCACGCCGACCGTCAGCAACATGCTCAGCGTCGGCACGACCAGCATGAACCCGCCGCGACGCCAGCCGTAGATCAACATCACCGCCGCGGCGATCAGCGCCAGCCCCAGCCCGCCGCGGCCGACCGCCGCGACGCGATAGCGGGTAAGCGCGCCGTTGAGCGTCTCGACCTGGTCAATCGGCGTGTGCGGCGGGCGCGACACGGCGGCGGGCAACTGGTCAAAATACGGCGTCGTCACGCGCGTGGCCAGCCAGGGCGCCGTGCCGGGATCGTCGTTCCAAAGATTGTGCAGCGGCAGCGGCAGCACCGCGCGCAAGCCCGCGATCAATCGCGCTGGCGTGGCGGATGGTTCATTCGCCGCGAGCGACGCCTGCCAGCGGTCCCACGCGGGCCAGAACTGCGCAAACGCGTCGGCGTTGAAATCCTGCTCCAGCGCCCGGCGCAACGCGTCGGCAAACTCCGGGTGCGCACGAAAATACGCCGCGCACCGCGCGCTGGCTTCCGCCGTCGGAAACAGCTTCGCCAGATTAAACGCCGGCACCGGCTGGCCATTCGCATTGGGCGGATGGACGCGCGCCTCGCGCAAAGTCGCATTCAGCCGGTCGGCGCTGGCAAAGGCGTCATTGAGGTCGCTTCCAAACGTGATGATGAGGTGCGTGTTCGGCGACTGGCCAAAGAGCTGGCGCAATTCGACCTGCTCCTGCGCCAACTCCGGCGGCATCGACTGGAGGGTGCGCACGTCGTCGTTCCATTTCGGCTGTGCCAATGCCACCCACGCGAGCGCCAGCGCCGTCGCGCCGAGCGCGAGCAGCGGGAAGCGCGTGCCGCCGAGTTCCAGCCGTCGCCGGCCGCGCAACGGCTCGGGATTAAAGGAACGCACCCCCAACGCCGGCAGCCACGGCAGGTAGAGGAAATCGAGCGCCAGCGCGAAGAGCAGCCCCGACGCCACGGCGACGCCCATTTGCTGGAGCATCGGCAGGTTCGTCAAAATCATGAACACAAAACCGCCGACGCTCGTGAGGCAGCCGGCAACGAGCGGGCCGCGGATTTCGCGCAGCGACTGGCGCAGGCCGCCGGGTGTTTTCTGCGCGTGGACGAGCGCGTAAATGCCGTAGTCGAGCGCGACGCCGATGAGCACCGTCGTGAAAATGATGGCGACGACGTGGACGCGCTCGAAGCAAGCGAAGGAAACCACCGACGACCAGACCGCGGCGGTGACAATCGGCAGCAGCAAGTAAGCGAAGACGACGATGTTGCGGAACGCTACGAGCATGAGCGCGCACGAGAGCGCGAGCGAGATGTTCGAGAGCACGTTAATTTCGTGGTCGGCGCGCGCGCGGCTGTCGGCGGCGAATTTGTTCACGCCGCTGAAGCGCAGGGCGAGCGACGCGTTGGCCGGCGCGGATTTTTTGACTGCGGCCAACGCACGGTCGAGCGCCGCGAAGACCGGCTTTTGCCCGGCTTCGTCGAGCGGCGAGGCGCGAATCTCGGCGTAAATCAGCGCGTAGCGCACGCCGTCCGGCCCGCGGCCCGTGAGCGCGCCGCCGGCGACGCCCTGGGTCGATTTGTCGTCGCCGCTGAACTCGCCGAGCAAGCCCGGAATGAGCAAGAGCGGATCGCGCGGCAAGAGGTCCTGCGCGGCGAGCGCATCGGGCGTGGTTTGAAATTCATTCAACGCCGCGACCGCCTGCGCGGCGAGCCAGTCGGGGGGAGGGAGTTGGGAGTTGGGAGTTGAGAGTTGAGAGTCGGAGGCAGCGGCGGAGATCGAATTTTCCTGACGCCACTTTGCCGTTTGCGCGTCGAGCCACGCCGGCATCCGCAAGGGCAGCCGGCGCTCGAAGAACCATGCGCTGAGCTTTTCCTTCCCCGCGTCCGTCAAGCCGGCAAACGTGCCCGCGAACGACGGGTCAGCCGCGAGCGCATCGGCCAGTTGACGCGCCGCGGCCACGGGCGGCTGGTCCGGGTGCGCGGAGTCGCCGAGGGCGAGCAGCATCGTTCGGCCAAAGCGGCCATTCGCCGTCTGGCGCGCGAGCGAGATCGTCGGGTCTTGCGCGTCGCGCGGCAGGAGGTCGAGCACATCGACGCTCAGCCGGTGCGCCGCACGCTCGGGGCCGAAGAGCAGCCCGACGCCGAGCAATAAAAACAAGAGCAGCGCGCCCGTGGCCTGCCACGGAGCGAGGCGGAGGCGGGGCGGTTCGGCGGCCATGAGCCGTGACCGCTCGCACCGGGCCGGAGCGGCGTCAAACCTCGCGCTCGGAGGGATCACTCCCCGCGGAAATACGTCTTCATCTCCTCGGGCGTAAACCGCACGTTGTTCATCAACGGCCCGAGCGCCAGCGAGCGCGTCTCGCCGCTGGGCGAGATTGTGTCGATGCGCGTGATGTCCCGCCCGCGGCCATAGACCACGGCGCGGCCGATGCGGCGGGCGATGCTCTCGTCCTTCGCCACGAGGCCGAGCTGCCAGCCCGTGCCGCGTTCACCGGCGTAGTAGGCGTTGCTGGCGGCGAAGAGCTTGGCGCTGTTGCCCCGCAGCAGGTTGAGATAGACATCCGTCAGCGCCGCCAGCTCGGGCCGATCGTTCACCGAGACCGAGCGCTCGTGCCCGCCGGCGCCGCGTTCGATCAAGCCCTGGTCGTCGATCACCAGCACGCGGCCCGCCGCGCCGTCGTAGGCTATGCTCAAGCCGATGCTGCGGCCGTAGCGCAACGTGCCGATGGCGCGCACCGGGTTCTTGCTGATGGCAAACTTGCGCGTCTCGGTGAACGCGCGTTGCCCGGTCTCGGCGTGCGCCAGCCGGCGGAACACCGCGCGCAGGGTGAAGGGCGGCTGCGGCGTGGTGATTAAATAAGGCGGGGTGAAGAAAATGTTCACGTCCGCCGGCGGCGGCAGCGGGCCGGGCGCGGCGTGGACCGCCGCCGCAGCAGTCGTGAGGAAAACGGCGAGCACGGCGGCGCGCAGGAGGACGGACGTGGAAATTCGCATGGGAATGCCTACGTTGGGGAATCCGGGGCGAAGCGCAAGGCCACAAATGCGGCCCGCCGGGGCGACTTACCCCACCGGCGCCGCCGGCTCGAGCCACGCGGAAGCGTGCATCCCTGCCGGGGAAATTAGCCGGGCGAGCAGGCGGCGCGTCGGGCCTTGCGGGATGATGCTCAATTCCAGCCCCGGTTGCCCCGGCAGGAGCACGACTTGGAACTTCACGTTGTGCAGCACCAGCGGCAGCGCCGGCTCGCCGCCGTGAAATCGCTCCGCCGCCGCGAGCAGCCAGCCGAGCGCCACGACGCCCGGCAGCAACGGATGGCCGGGGAAGTGTCCGTTGAAAAATGGACTCTCCGCCGGCAGGTCAAAGCGCCAGCACAGCCCGGCTTCCGAACAGGTCTCCGTGATGGGAAAAGTGGGTCGCATGGGCGCAGCAGACTGAGCTAGCCGATTGCTGCGCATACGAAAGCAAAATCCGCCGGCCCGATGACGGCTGACCTAGCTCCGCCGCCCGCAACAGTTTGTGCCGGCAGAACTGTCCGCTTGACGCTGGCGACGCGCTCGCCCTACCTTGCCGGCTTTTCCGAAGAATGGCCGCCCGTCCCCTTCCTGCCCCCGCCCTGCTCGAAGCGGAACTCGTCGTCCTCGTGCGCGAACGGCTGCTGGAAACGCCGCCCGGCTTCCACGCGGAGAGCAACCTTTACCTCGCCGGCCTGGACTCGATGTCGATCATGCAACTCATCATCCTGGTCGAGGAGGAATACGGCGTCTCGCTGCCCGACGGCGCGTTGACGAAGGACAACATCAGCACCGTGCGCCAGCTCGCGCAGGTCATCCGCGCGCACGCGGCGTCCGCCTAGCCGCGCATGGAGTTTGACGTGCTCGTGGCTGGCGGCGGCAGCGCGGGGCTGGCGGCTGCCGTGGCCGCGGCCCGGGTCGGCGCCCGCACGCTGCTCGTCGAGCGCCACGGCGCGCTCGGCGGCATGGTCTCGGCGGCGCTGGTGCATTCCATCTGCGGCCTCTACCGCCTGCCGGCCAAGTGCGAATCCACGCCGCCAGCGCTGGCCCACGCCGGCTTTGCCGCGGAATTCTCCATCCGCCTGCTCGCGGCCGGCGGCGCGAGCGGCCCCGTGCGGATGGGCCGGGTGGACGTGTTGTTGCAACGGCCCACGGCCTTCGCGCAACTGGCCGATCAAATCGTCCGCGAAACCCCGCGCCTCAACGTGCGTCTGCACACGGAGCTCCTCGCGGCAGAGGGCGAGTCCGTGACGCTCCTCTGCCGTGGCCAGCGCGAGAGCGTGCGCGCCGCTGCCTTCGTGGATGCCACCGGTGACGCCGCGCTGGCGGTGTTGCGCGGTGCGCCGTGCGAGCAAGCCGACCGCGCGCGCCTCCAGCGGCCGGCCTTTATTTTTGCCCTCGCCGGCGTGCCCGCCGCGGCGCTCGACGACACGGCGCGGCTGCAACTCGCGCAACTCCTCGCCCGCGCCGTGCAAGCGGGCGCGCTGCCAGCCGACGCCCTCGGCGCGCATCTGCGGGCGTGCGCGCAGGAGGGCGAGGCGTTCGTCACGCTCGACCTCGACGGCGGCGGCGCGGCTTACGATCCGCTCGATCCCCATTGTTTGACCCAACTGGAAACCGCAGGCCGCGCGCTCGCCGGACAGCTCACGGATTTCCTGCGCCGCCAGGTCGAGGGCTTTGCCCACAGCTACGTCGCCGCGTGGCCCGCCCGCGTCGGTGTGCGCGAGAGCCGGCGCGTCATGGGCCGTTACCGCGTCGAAGCGGCGGACTTGGAACGCGGCGCCGCTTTCGCCGATGCCGTCGCCGTTTCCGCTTGGCCGATGGAATTGCGCGAAACCGCGCGCGGCCCGCGCTGGCGTTTCCCGACGAATGGCCAGCCGTGCGACATCCCGCTGCGCGCGTTGCAAGCGCGCGACGACGCGGCACTGTTCATGGCGGGCCGCTGCCTCTCGTGCAGCCACGAGGCGCAGGCGGCGTTGCGCGTCATCGGCACCTGCCTGGCCACCGGCGAAGCGGCGGGACTGGCCGCCGGCTTGCAAGCTTTGGGCAAGCCGTGCGACGCCAACGCGGTGAACACGGCGCGCGCGCAACTCTCGTCGCGGGGATAAATGAATCTCGTCGAAACCATTTTCAAGAACGCCGACCGCCGCGCCGTCGCGCTGGTCTGCGAGGACGAGGAGATTTCCTACGGCCAGCTCATCGCCCGCGCCGAGACCGCCGCGCGCGCCATCGCCAAAGTTGCGCCCACGGCGCAACGCGTCGGGCTGGATTGCCCGAACGGCGTCGCGCACGTCGTCCTCGCCCTCGCCATCGTGCGGGCCGGCAAATGCCTCGTGCCGCTGGCGGGCGAACTCGCCCCGCGCGAGCGCGAGCGCGTCGTGCTCGAAACCGGCCTCGGCGCCATCGTCGATGCCACCGGCGCGGTGCGCGCCGTGCCGCCGCCGGCGGATGGTTTCCTGTTCAACGAAACCACGCTCGCCGCGCTCAACCCGGCGTTCATCCGCTTCAGCTCCGGCACGACCGGCACGAGCAAAGGCGTCGTGCTTTCTCACGAAAGCCTGCTCGCCCGCGTGACCGCCGCCAACCGCGGCTTGCGCATCAGCCCGGCGGATCGCGTCGTCTGGATTTTGCCGATGGCGCACCATTTCGCCGTGTCGATCATGCTCTACCTTTTGCACGGCGCGGCGACGGTCATCGTCAATCCGCACCTGGCCGAAGACATCCTTTCCGCCGCCTGCCGGCACCATTGCACCGTGCTCTACGGCGCGCCGTTTCACCACGCGCTGCTCGCCGCGGAAAATTCCGGCCGCGCGTGGACCGACCTGCGACTGGCGATTTCCACCGCGGCGGCGCTGCCCAGCGCGACGGCGACGGCGTTTGACGCGCGCTACGGCCTGCCGCTCACGCAAGGACTCGGCATCATCGAAGTCGGCCTGCCGTTGCTCAATCTCCAGTCCGCGCGCGCAAAGCCGGCATCCGTCGGCCGGCCGCTGCCGGATTTTCAAGTCGAGACGCGCGGCGAAATCGGCGAGCTGTTCCTGCGCGGGCCGGGCATGTTCGACGCCTATCTGCACCCGTGGCGACCGCGCGCCGAAGTGCTGACCGCCGACGGCTGGTTTCGCACGGGCGACCTCGCGCGCATCGACGCGGAGGGCGACATTTTCCTGCTCGGCCGCAGCCACAGCGTCATCAACGTCGGCGGCTTGAAATGTTTTCCCGAAGAAATCGAAGCCGTGCTCAACGCCTGTCCCGGCGTGGCGGCCGCGCGGGTTTTTGGGAAAGAAAACGCCCGCTTCGGCGCCGTGCCCGTCGCCGAAATCGAGCCGCGCAATCCCGCGCAACCGCCCAAGGCATTCGCCCTCGCCGCCGCTTGCCGCGAAGCGCTCGCGCGTTACAAAGTGCCCGTTGATTTCCGCTTCGTCGAACGCATCCCGCGCACCGCCAGCGGGAAAATCCAACGGTGATAATTACGCGCCTGCCGCAGGCCGCAGGCGGCTGCGTCGATGAAGAATTCGCCAGCCGACGGGCAGCAGGAAGATCGAAATGGCGGCGTCGAGCAGCAGACCGAGCGCGCACGTTTTGCCGAGGCTGGCGAGGCCGAGATGGTTGGCCCAACTGATCGTGCCGAATCCGGCCGCGGCGGACGCGGCGCACAGGCAGATCACGAGGCCGAGTTCGCGTTGCGCCGCCGGCACGTCGCCACCGTTTCGCCGCAAAGCGAGCAGGAGCAAGATGCTGTAATCCGTGCCCGTGCCGAGCAACAGCAAAATGGCGGCGAGGTTGAAAAAATTCCACGTCATGCCGAGCAGCGACATCAATCCCGCGAGGCAGGCGAACACCAGCGCCGTCGTGGCGACGAACAACCCGACCGCGCGCGCGCTGCGGAACGCCACGGCCAGCAGCGCGAGCACGGCGAGGGTGAGCGCGACGATGACCTGCAAGAATTCGCGCGGGATGACGCGCTGCAATTCCGCGCCGAGCGCGCTCCAGCTCACGAGAAAGACGCCGTCGAGATTTTTCACCGCGTCATCCAGCGCCTGCTCGCGGCCGGCGGCGGGTTTGACCAGACCGAGCGCGAGCCATTGGCCGTCGGCCGTGCGGCTGACGGCGCGGCGGAAAATCCAGCGGCTCGCCGCGTTGTCGGGCCAGACCGGCAAAGCGTGCGCGGACCACGCCGACCATTGGGTTAACACCGACTCCGTGAGCGCGAACGCTTCGTCTTGAAAACCGGCGTCGCGCAACGCCTGCCGCAAGCGCGGAATTTCCGCTGCCAGCGGCGCGAGCACGGGCAGATTCGCGCGCTGGTGCGCCACGTCGGGCCAGAGCGGCAGCGCGGAACGGTAGCGGACCACGTCGCCCCGCGCCTGCGCCGCCGCGAGCCGCGACTCGGCGGCGCGCAGGCGGGCGACGGTTTCTTCCACGCTGCCGCCCCGCACGACGAGGCTGCGCAAGCCGTGCTCGTCAGTGAGGCGTTCTTCCATGCGTTCGAGCGCCGCGTAGGCTTCGCTGTGGCGCGGACGCAACGGCCGGTCGGTGAAATCGGTCTGCGGCAAGCCTTTCACCGCCAGCGCGCCGAGGAGGACGAGCACGACGGCCAGCGTGAGCCACGCGCCGGTGCGTTGAAAATTCGTGGAAGCGACGAGGCATTCCACCACCGACGGCGGACGCGGCGCGGCGCGGCGCTGGAAACGGCGCGTCAATGGCGCATAGACGACGAGCATCACCACGGCGCCGATGAGCACGCCCATGCCGACGAGCGTGCCGAGTTGCGACAGGCCGGGCAGGCTGCTGAGGTTCAGTGCGAAGAACGCCGCGGCCGTCGTGCCGGCGGTCCAGGCGATGTATTGCACGCATTGTTTTTGCAACTCGCGCACCGTGCCGCCGTGAAGCTGCGAGCGTTGAAAAACGAAGTAACCGTAATCGACGCTCAGCCCGATCATGATCGCCGCGCAACCGACGCCGATGACGGTGAGCTGGCGCAGGAACAAGCCGGCGGTCGCCAGCGTCAACGCGAAGATGAGCAGCAGCATGAGCTGCAAATCCAGCAACGGCCGCGCGCGCCGGTAGCACAACCAGAAAATGAGCGCGATGACTCCCAGCGTCATGACGCCCGAGGACGCCATGTCCCACTCCATGCTGCCGGCGATGGACGCCGCAAACGCCGGGTCGCCGGTGTAGCCCAGCCGCAGTCCCGGCCGGTCGCGCCAAGGCGCAAGGACGCGCTGGATTTCCTTCATCCAGGCGATGGTTTCCTTGTAGTTCCCAAACGGCTTCGCCGCCTCGACGTAGATCACGCGGAACGTGCCGTCGGCGGAGGCGAATTCCGACTGCTGCTGTTGCTGTTGCGCGCCGGTCAGCAGGCCAATGCCGGCGAGCGAGCCGGTGAGGTCAAATGGATCGTAGCCGCGCAGGGCGATCTCCTGCGGCGAGACGGATTCGGTCAACAAATCGAGCGTCGCTTGCAGCGTGGCCGGCGCCTGCGCCGGCGCGAGCCGGGCGGCCAGCGCGCGGATTTCCTCCGGCGGCTGGTTGAGCACGAGATAGGCGAGCAACTCCGCGAGTTCGCCTGGATTTTTTTCCCAAGGCGGCCGGGCGACGGCGCGCTTCACGAGCCGCGGTTGTTGCGCGAGCGCCGCGGCGATGGCGTCGGCTTCGGCCTCCGCCGTTTCGGCCGTGGACGCTTCGAGGGTGACGATCAGTTCGTTCGATTGCGCGAAATGTTTGAGCAACAGTGACAGCCCCTCGACCTGCCGCAAGTGCGTGGGCAGGAGCTTGAGGATATCGACGTTGAAGCTGATGCGCGACAGCCCGGCGACGACGTAAATGAGCAGCAACAGCCCGCCGGTCGCGACCCAGCCCCAACGCGCGGCGCGGCTCCTCATTTCGCTTCGACGATTTCGTAGCCGGCGAGGTCGAAGTCGAACACACGGCGCTCGATTTTTTGATTCAACCGCACGTTGGAAAATTCATTGCGCAGCCACGAGCCGTCGCGCAACGCGATCTCGAACGTCAGCAGATGGCCGGTCGTCGTATCGAAGTCGAGCTTCAGCGCGGTCAGCATTTTTTTCGCGCTGGCGTCGCGGGGGATGATTTCGAGGTGGCAGCGATTTTCCTGCGTGCTGACGGCGAGCACTTCAAACTGGCGGTTGAAGTCGGCGTAGTCTTTTGCTAGCGGCATCTTCATCATGGCAAACGCCTGCGCGCTGTTTCTGCTGTCGGCCCTGCCGCCGAGATGATCGGCGGGCAAACGTTCGGCGCGTTTTTTTCCGGGTTGAATCAAATACGCCGTGTCGCCGTTGCGCAGCAGGATGGCCTTGGCCGGGTCGCCCAATTCCCAGCGCAACGATTGCGGCGCGCTGAACCACAGATGGCCGGGGATGGCGACAGGACTTTGCAACGCGCGGAAGGCGCGAGTTTGCGTGAAATCGGCCTGCACGGTGCGCACTTCATCCTGGCGGGCGATCCATTTTTTCACCGGCGTCAGGTCAAAATTTTCGGCCGCGAGCAACGCCGGGCTTGGGCCAAACAACAAAATAAGAAAGACGAGCAAACGCATGGATCGAGTCGAAGGGCGCACAAATTCCGCAAGCAACCGCGTCGGCGCAAACAAATAAGCGAAAAACTCTGCGGCACGGGGAAACCGCCCGCGGTCACAGAAATTTTGCGATGAGCCTTTTGAGCACCGGCCGCACGGCGCGGGCGAGGTGCGGATTCGCGTAGCCCATCCACGCGACGGACGACGTGGTGTCGAGCGGCGCGCGCAACGGCTTGCCGTCGGGCGCTTCGACGACGCCGCCCGCCTCGGCGAGCAGGAACGCGGTGCAAAGATCGTAGGGATGACACGCGAGCGCCGTGCGCAGTCCGAGCTTCGCAAAGACGAGCGGGCGCAGGTCGCCGAGCATCCGGTCGTGGCCGACGAGCAGTTCGTAAATCTGGCCACCGCTCGCGATGTATTGATCGTCGAAAATCAACGGCGAGCGGTTTGCGTTGTGGCCGTAAAGTCCCTGCCACAGCGCTTCCTCGATCTGCGCGGTCAGCGCCTTGCCTTCGGGAAAAAATCGCGCGAGCGAGGCAAAGCCGTGCTGGAAATCCCGCGCCCGCGAGGGCCGCGCCGCGAAGCGTTGCCGCGAGCCATCGAGCACGTTGATCGCCTCCGCAAGCACCCGGCCTTCGCCGCGCACGCCGCTGAGCTGATCGGCGCGCCATTGCTTGCTCGTCGGCAGTTCGGTCATCGCCGCGACGACGAGATCGCCGAGATGATTTTTCGGGCCGCGCTGCGGCGCGAGCGCGGCCAGAATCCACGCGCTGCGTTTGTCATACATCAAGCCGCGCGTGCCGTCGATCGGATCGAGGATGCATTTGAAAAGGGTTTTCGCCACCGGCGTGCCCCGCGGGAAAGTCCCCGCCTCGCTGTCTTCGAGACCTTCCATCACCAGTTCGACCGGCCAAGCGCGCGGCCAATGCGCGTCGAACCACGCGAGGATTGCCGCCTCGCTGATCCGGTCGATTTCGTAAATCGTGTCCGCCGCCGTGACCGCCGCGATTTTGGTGAAGGACGACGCGGAGCGTTTGCGCCGCGTTGCGAGCAGCGTGTCGCGGATGTGATCCTGCAACGCGCAGAGCAGGCGCCGGGCGTGGTGGAGCTGCCGGGTGGTCGTCGTCGTCAAGGCGCGGGTGCTCCCGATGGCACTTCCAAAACGTCGCGCCGCGGCGCACACGAGGAAGCTGGCAGCAACGTGGACGCAGCCGGTTGCGACGACGCGACGACCGGATTCAGCGGCGTGAAGTTGAACCACAGAAACGGCCGCAGCCGCAGCAACGCCTCGACTTTATCGAGCACGGCTTGGAAATGCGCGCGGGCGGCTTGCAAATTTTCCTCGCGGCTCCAATCGGCGCGCGGCTCGAAGATCGGCGGCACCAAAATCTCGCTCGCGCCGGGATCGTGCGCCGCCGGCACGGCGAAGGCGAACGCCGCGGGCAGGCCGTGCATGATGGCAACGTGATAAATCGTGAACGGCATCTGCCGCGTGGCGTTCAAAAAATGAAACGGCTCGCGCTTGGCGCTGTATTCAAAACGGTCGCACTGCATCGCGAGCGAGCGGCCGGCGCGCAAGGCTGCGTTCATCGCGAAGACACGGTCGGCCCAGGAATTGATCCACAAATACGTGACGTTCGCGCCGTAGCGTTGCGCCAGCCGCTCGGTGTCCGCGGAGTTGCCGACGCGCTTGCGGATCATGTGAACTTTTGCGCCGAGGTCGCCGAGGAAATAGCCGAGCAAATCGGAGTGCCCGACGTGCATCGTGCCGTAGAGCGCCGGCCGTCCGCTGGCGGCAAGCTCGCGCAACGCGCGGTCGTCTTCGCCGGGCGCGGGACGAAGCCGCGGCGCGCGGCCGTGGGCAATTTCGAGCCGTAGGAAAAGGTATTCGGCGAAGGCGTGAAAGTGCTGCCAGATTTCGCGCTGGCCCGGCGCGCGTCCGAGGATCACGCGCAGGTATTCGCGCGACGCGGCGCGTTGTCGCGGCATGAGCACCGTCGCCAGCCAGGCGCCGTAACGCAGCCCGGCGCGATTGAACCAGTCGGGCATTTTTTCCAGACAAAAACCGAGGAAGGCGTAGCTGCCCGGCGGACCGGGATTGCGCGCGGTTTGCTCAGCTTCGCTCACCTGCCGCCGGCGCACGCGGCTCCAGCCGAGCCAAAAGCCGAGCGGCGCGGCGGTCAGCACAAAAATGCCGACGGCAAACGGCAAAAAGTCGAAGGCGAAAAACAAGGCAGCCATGCGGGCAGGACAACAGCAGCAACTCACAGCAAGTTGCTTTCAACTTATTTTTAATACCACGTCAACTCGACCTCGCCACCGGCCGGGCTGCGCCAGCGCGCGGCGCGGCGTTCCTGGATGGCGAGGAAGAGTTCGGGCAACTCGCCGCCCGCGGAAGCAGCGCCGTTTTTTTCGTCCGCCGCGACAGCCGACGGTTGGAAACTGAGTTCGCCGAGCGCGTCATCACCGCCGGCGGAATCGAGTCGGAGGGCAAAGGCGAAGGCGACGGGCGAGGCCGCGCCGATGTCCGTCAGCCAGGTTGCGATCTCCTCGCCGCCGGTGAGAAAGACGCGCTCGCCCGGCGTCGTCAGCGCGCACAGCGCGGCGTGCGCGGCGACGCCCGCGCGGCCCGCCAGCGGCGTGAGTTCGCGCACCGGCCAGCCGCGATTGATGAGCACCTGCTCGATGGCGCTCGGGTGGATGCTGGTTTGAAAAAACAACGGGCTGGCGGCGGGAAAACTCGCCAGATAACGCTCGGTCGCGCTCGCCTCGCCGAACGTGCTGGCGTAGATGACGGCGTCGGCGGGCGCGACGGAAAAATCGCGCAACGCGTGCCCGAGCAACAGGCCGAGCCGCGTCATGCGCCGCGCGACGTTGGGCGGGAAATTTCCCATCCAAGCGCGCACGTCGGTGTCGGCCATCGGCGCGTGGAAAATGCCCTCGGCGCTGGCTTTCTTTAAATAACGACGCAAGGGCGCGGGCGGCATGGTTTCATTTAACACAGAGGCGCGGAGGAGCAGAGAAGCACAGAGGAAGGCAGGTTGGTTTTTCTATAAAAAAGTTTCTTCCTCTGCGCATCTCCGTGCCTTTGCGTTTAAAATCACCCATCGCTCCACGCTCAACCGTGCCCGAGCAAAAACGCGTAATGCGCGCCGCCGAACGCGTAGGAATTCAGCACGCAGCCGGTGAATTCGCCGAGCGCAAACGGCGCGGTGGCGACCTCTGCCGAGAAGCAAGGCTCGCCCTCGCTGCCGATGGTCCCCGGCGCCTGGCCACGACGGATAAATTCCATCGCCAGCGCCAGCTCGACCAAGCCGCACGAGCCGAGCGTGTGCCCGAGCGCGCCTTTCCAGCTCACCAGCGGCGCGCCGGGAAACGCTTCGCTCATGTGCCGCGCCTCCAGCCGACCGGCCTCAATCGTGCCGGTGCCGTGGCCTTTGACCCAGACCCGCTGGCCGCGCGCTTCGGCCGCCGCACGCATCGTGACGGCAAGCTGGCCCATGCCGATGCCGTCGGGATGGTTGCCGGTGAAATGATACATCTCGTTTGCGCCCGCCTGCGCCTCGAGGCGGAATCCGCTGTCGCCGCTCGACCGCGGGCGGGTGAGGACCGCGAACGCCACGCCGTCGCCCAGGCCGACCGCGCCAAATTCCCGCTCGGCATACGGCGCGGGCAGGGCGTTGAATAAAATTTTCAACGCGTGAAAACCGGCCGCGACAAACGGGCTGAGAAAATCGTAAGTCACCACGAGCGCCTCGTCCGCCAGCCCGGCGCCGACCTGGCGCGAGGCGTAGAGCAAGCCGAGATTCGACGACACGCAGGCGTGGGAAAAATGCGTGACGTTCCCGCCCCAGCCGAGCCGCGCGCCGAACCACGCGGTGAGCTGGTGCGGGAGCAGATACGGCAGCCGCGCGTCGGCGCGATCTTGAAAATACGCATACAGCTCGCCGATGCCGAAATTGCTGCTGGTGATGAACACTGGAAAGCGCGGCTGGCCCCACGGACGATCCGGCACGCTGGTCTGGAGAAATTCGAGCAACGGCTTTTCCCAGCGCGGCTGGCCGTCGCTGGCGGCGGCCCCGGCGGCGGGCTGCCAGTCGTCGATGAGACCGAGCGGCACGAGGTCGCCGCCGTCCTGGCCGCGCACGGGCAGCATTTGCAACGCGCGCTGACCGCGCAGGAGCGCGTCCGCCGTGGCGCGCGTGTCGCCCAGCGGCGTGCGGCAGCCCGCGGCCGCGAGCGCGACGACGGGCGCGTCGTTGCCACGGTCGGCAGGTTGGGGAAAAACCGCGGCGGAGGTGGCGCTGGCGGGAGCGAGAAGCACGGGAGTCATCGCAACGTTACAAACGTCTTACCCGATTTTTTTACCACCAAGACGCCAGGACGCCAAGCAGTTGAGGGTTGAGAGTTGAGGGTTGAGAGAAAAAGGCAGTCCCTCAATTCCCACTATCTTCTTGGTGCCTTGGTGTCTTGGTGGTGAATCCCGCTGCCTCACACGCCACTGGCGACACCGCGCGCGCGTTCGATGAACGCCGCCAGCGTCGTCACGCTTTGAAACGCCTGCATCGCCTGCTCACTGTTGGCGATCTTCACGCCGTATTCTTTTTCCACGTTGAGCGTCAATTCCAAGGCGTCGATGGAGTCCAGGCCGAGGCCGGTTTTGAACAAAGGCGTGTCGTCACCGATGTCTCCGGGCTGCACGTCGATGAGGTTGAGGCGTTCGACGATGAGATGTTTGAGGTTGTCCTTCAGTTCGGCGGTAGTGCTCATTGGCTCAGGGCGACGGCACGACGGCCGGCGGCGGGAGAGTGCAAAGCAGAAAAACTAATCGCGCGCTATCCCAAACGCAAGGCATCTCACTCGTCCGCACCGAGCGCCGCGAGCATCGTGCGCAGCTTGGCGAGCCGTGCTTCGGTGTCGGCATGGCGCTGGCGATGTTCGGCGACTTTTTCCGCCGGCGCACGGGCGATGAAGTTCGGGTTGGAAAGTTGTTTGAGCGCGGTTTCGCGGTCGGCTTCGGCGCGGGCGATTTCTTTCTCGATGCGCGCCCGTTCCGCCGCGACATCGACCAAGCCGGCCAGCGGCAAAAACAAATCGCCCAGCGGCGTGACGGCCGACGGCGTGCCGCGCGGCGGCTGGTAGTCCGGCTGCAAGGCGAGGTCTTCGGCGTTAACCATCCGCGTCAGCGCGCGGATCGACGCGGCAAACGGCCAGGCGTCTTTTTCCGCGGCGGCGATCACCTCTTCGCGCAAGCGCAGGATGAACTTCGCCGGCTTGTTCGTGGCGACGCCGTATTCGGCGCGCAAATTCCGCGCGAGGCGCACCGTTTCATAAAGGTCCGCCGTGGTCCGTTGCGCCGCGGCCGTTTCTTCGGCGGAGCCGGAAAGTCCGACCGGGCCGGCGAGCCGTTGGAAGGAAAGGAACTTCGCGCGCCGCCGCAGCCGACGCGCGGGCGACTCGTCTTCCTCCGCTGCGGAGGCTGCCTCGGGCGCGGCGTCCGTCGCAGCAGCAGCAGCCGTCGCCGGGCGCGGCGGGAACGTCAGCCGCTCGAAGAGTTCCTCGCTCAAGTGCGGCATGAACGGATGCACGAGGTGCAAAAATTCCGTCAGCACGCGATACATCGTGAACAGCGCCGCTTCCTTCGCGATCGCGCGCTCGGTCACCTTGCCCGCTTCGGGCGCCTCGACGCCGACGATGTCCACCTTTGCCGCTTCGACAAACCAATCGCAATAGTCGCTCCAGAAAAAATCGTAGAGCGCCTGCGCCGCTTCGTTGAAGCGAAACTCGTCGAGCGCCGCGCCGACTTTTTCCTGCGTCGCGCGCAGCTTCGCCTCAATGTCGAGGATGTAAGGCGCGGGCCGGTAGGAAATGCGCGTGCCGAACGGCAGCGCCGGCTCCTGCATCTGGTAAAAGCGCGCGGCGTTCCAGATTTTGTTGGCGAAATTGCGGCCTTCCTCGATCTGCTTTTCGTCAAAGCGAATGTCCTGGCCTTGCGGTGCGATGCGCAGGAGTCCGAAGCGCAAACCGTCGGCGCCGTATTTGGAAATGAGTTCGAGCACGTCGGGCGAATTGCCGAGCGACTTGCTCATCTTGCGCCCTTTCGCGTCGCGGATGAGGCCGGTGAAATAAACGTTGCGAAATGGGATGTCGCCGGCGAACTCGCAGCCGGCCATGATCATCCGCGCGACCCAGAAAAACAGGATGTCCGGCCCGGTGACGAGATCGGTGGTCGGATAAAATTTCGCGAGCGTCTCCGTCTTCTCCGGCCAGCCCATCGTGGCGAACGGCCAGAGCCAAGAGCTGAACCAGGTGTCTAGGACATCTTCTTCCTGCCTCCAATTACCCGAATCATCAGGTGGTTCCAGACTGACAACCGTTTCCACAGCATAACCTTCGCCGGGTCGATGGATGCCAGGAAGAATATGAACCTTATGCCATGCGGGAATGCGGTGTCCCCACCAAAGCTGCCGCGAAATGCACCAGTCTTGGATGTTCTCCATCCAGTGGTCATAGACCTTCGTCCAGCGCTCGGGGAAAAATTTCAGTGCGCCGTTGGCCACGATTTCGCGTGCTTTTTCTACGCTTGGATATTTCAAAAACCATTGCTCGCTTAGCATCGGTTCGATTGGCACGTCTGTGCGCTCAGAGCAGCCAACGTTGTTTTGATATGGCTCCTCCTTCGTTAAAGCGCCAAGTTCACGCAAGCGTTCGGCAGCAACATTGCGTGCTTCAAAACGGTCCAGACCAACGAGCGATTCACCGGCCGCTGCGTTCATACAACCAGTGGAATCGATCACTCCAATCGCGAGAAGTTTATGCCGCTGGCCGATCTCGAAATCGGCTTTGTCATGCGCCGGCGTCACTTTCAACACGCCGGTGCCGAACTCGAAATCGACCGCGTCGTCGCCGACGATGGGAATTAATTTTTGCTCGCGCGGCAGCTCCTCCGGCAGCGGACGCACGACGTGTTGGCCGATGAGATGCGCGTAGCGCGCGTCGCGCGGATTGACCGCGACGGCCGTGTCGCCTGGGATCGTTTCCGGGCGCGTCGTGGCGATGGTCAACCACGTGCCCGGCTGCTCGGCGACTTCGACTTTGAAGAAATACAGCGTGCCGTTTTGCGGCTTCATGATGACTTCCTCGTCGCTCAGCGCGGTGAGCGAGACCGGGTCCCAATTCACCATGCGCTTGCCGCGATAAATCAGCCCTTTTTTGTAAAGCTCGACGAAGACCCGCTGCACGCAGCGCGAGTATTCGGGGTCCAGCGTGAAGCGCTCGCGTGACCAGTCGCACGACGCGCCGAGCTTTTTGAGCTGCTCGGTGATGATGCCGCCGTGCTTTTCTTTCCACTCCCAGACTTTTTCCAAAAACTTGTCGCGCCCGAGATCGTCGCGATGACGGATGACGCCGGCTTTTTTCAACGTCCGCTCGACGACGGTTTGCGTCGCGATGCCGGCATGGTCGGTGCCCGGCAGCCAGAGCACTTCCTTGCCCTCCATGCGCGCGCGGCGGGCGAGGATGTCCTGAATTGTGTTGTTGAGCACATGCCCAAGCGTGAGCACGCCGGTGATGTTCGGCGGCGGCATGACGATGGAAAACGCGGGCTTGCTCGACTTCGGATCGGCCTCGAAACAGCGCGACCGCGCCCAGCGCGACTGCCACTTCGCCTCCACGGCGGCAGGCTCGTAGGCTTTGGGAATCTCGGAGGTAGCGGTGGAAGACGGCGGCGCGCTCATTGGGGTCGGACGGACAAAATCCGCCGAGCCTCGGGGAATGCAAGGCGCGGCGGCATCCGGAATCGGCGCCGGCTTCGTTAGTGTTCAAAAGAACACTCGACCTCATGTGCCTGCGCACGCTGTTCCTCGACTTCAATTCCTACTTCGCTTCCGTCGAGCAGATGGACCGGCCGGAGTTGCGCGGGCGACCCGTCGCGGTCGCGCCGCTCAAAGCCGAGACGACTTGCTGCATCGCGGCGAGCCAGGAGGCGAAGGCGCGCGGCATCCGGACCGGCACCCAAATCGCCGAGGCGCGCCGGCTTTGTCCCGGTCTCGAAGTGATCGAGGCGCGTCCGCAGCTTTACGTGGAAACCCACAATCAACTCGTCAAAATCATCGGCGCGATTTTGCCGGTCGAAGCGGTCGTTTCCATTGACGAAATGCACTGCAAGCTCTGGGGCGAATGGACGCAGCCCGAGCAGGCGCCGTGGATCGCGCGGGAGCTCAAGCGCGCCATCGCGGAGCAAGTCAGTCCGGTCCTGACCTGCTCCATCGGGCTGGCACCGAATCCGTTTCTCGCCAAGACAGCGTCCGACATGCAGAAGCCCGACGGCTTGATGATGATCTGCCCGGAGGATTTGCCGCGTTGTCTTTATCGTCTCGAACTGCGCGACCTTTGCGGCATCGGCGGCAACATGGAGGCGCGGTTGCAACAACGCGGCATCACGACCGTCGAACAGCTCTGCGCGGCGTCGAAGGAAACACTGCGCGCCGTGTGGGGCGGCGTCGGCGGCGAGTATTTTTACCGACATCTGCGCGGCGAGGAAACCGTGCATCTCCCGACGGTGCATCGCACTGTCGGTCATAGCCATGTGCTGCCGCCGGAATTGCGCAACGAAGCGAGCGCCCGCGCCGTGCTGCATCGGCTGACGCAAAAGGCCGCGATGCGTCTGCGCGCGATGAAGCACGTGGCCGGCGGCATGGCGCTCTACGTGCGCGGCTACGAGAGCGCGCGCGACCGGCCGAACTGGAGCGACGATGTGCGCTTTGCCCACACGCAAGACACCATCGAGTTGTTGCACGCGCTCGACCTGCTCTGGCGTCGTCGCGCCGCCGCGCCGGCGCACACGCGGCCGACGCCGCCGCTGGCCGTGGGCGTGACGCTGCTGCACCTGGCCGCCCTGACGAACGCGACGCCCTCGCTCTTTGGCCGCGAGGAACGCCGCCGACGGCACGCGATGCTGCGCGCCGTGGACGCAATCAACCGGCGCTACGGCATCAACGCCGTGCATTTCGGCGGTGCCACGTCGGCACTGGCGTATGCGCCGATGCGCATCGCCTTCAACCACATTCCCGACGTGGATTTTGAACATAACGGCCCGGCGCCGGATGCCGTGTGATGCGACAAAAAGCCGATGTCCTGCGGAGAAACGGACACCGATTTATTTCGCGACCGACGCTGGAGAATTTGGCAGGTGAATTTGCACTTCCAATCCGCCGGCCTTGCGGTTGCGGGCGGAGACCGTGCCGGAGCACGAGTCGATGCAGGCTTTCACGATGGCAAGACCGAGACCGGTGCCGCCAGTTTCGCGGGCGCGGGCCACGTCCACGCGATAGAAAGCGTCGAAGATTTTGGAAAGTTCCGCCTCGGGAACTCCGGGGCCGGAGTCGGCCACCGTGATGGTCACGCCGCCGTCCGCGACCGCGTGCGACGCGCGGATGATGATGGGACCGGCGGAGGCGCTGTAACGGATGGCGTTGCGCAACAGATTGTCGAGGGCGCGGACTAACAATTCGGGGTCGGCGCGGACGGTGAGTTGCGGCGGGATGTCGAGCTGCAGGTCCACGCTTTCATCCGGCGCCTCGCGCTGGATGGCTTCGGCCACGGCATCGCGCACGAGCACGGTCTCGCAACGCACGGCCACGGTCCCGCCGTGCGACGCGCGCGAGAAGGCGAGCAGTTCATCGACCAGGCGGGCGATTTGATCGGCTTTTTCGCTGGCCGCCTTGGCGTAGGCTTTATGCCCGTCGTCGGCGCGTTGCTCGATGATGCCCAGGGCTATCTGCAAGCGCGCCAGCGGCGAACAAAGCTCGTGGGCCACGTCGCCGAGGAAGCGCCTCTGCCCTTTCATCAGGCCATCGAGCCGTTCGGCCATGCGGTTGATGGCGGCGGCGAGCGCGCCGAGTTCATCGCGGCGCTGCGTCTTGACGCGGGCGTCGAAACGGCCCTCGGCGATCTCACGCGTCGCGTGGGTGACTTGCTGGATCGACCGGGTCAGCCCGCGCAGGAGCGGCAGCCAGAAAAGGACGGAAAAAATCACCGCGCCAACCGCCAGCCACGGCCACGGCGCGGGGTCCGCGATCAACCCGCCTACGCTCGGCGTGCTCGACTCGATCACGAGGCGGACGAGCAGAGGACCGCCGAGTTGCGGATTATCCACCCGTGCGCTGATGAGCAGCCAGTAGTCGTCGGGATTGGTGGTGTGAATCAAGGCGTGCCCCGCCCCATTATTTTGCTGGGCGGCCGGCGCTGCCGGCGAAGACTGACGCGGAACTGGGGTGTGTGAGGGCAGTTGGGCGCGGACTTCCTCGGGCAATGCGTCCACGGCGCCGATGAGGCGTTGTCCTTTCTCGTCAAAAAGCGCGAAGCGCGCGCGGTAGGCTTCGCTGAAATGTTCGAGCACACTCTCCCAGTCGTCGGGCGACGTGTTGTTGAGTTCGTCCACGAGCAGGTGGCGGATCGTCTCGACGCGATGCCGTGAGTGGCTGGCAAAGGGACGTTCGAGGTTGACGGGAAATTGCGCCTTGAACAGCAGGAGAAACACCGCCGTCAGCACCGCGAGGTTCAGGAAGAACCAGAGGAGGATTTTGGCGGAAAGTGGCAGGCGCGGAAACATCATCGGGCGGCGCGATTTATTCCGCAGCGGGATTGATGAGCATGTAGCCGACGGCGCGCACGGTGCGGATGAAGCGCGGATTTTTCGGGTCGTCGCCGAGCTTGCGGCGCAACGACCAGATGTGCACGTCGATGGAACGGTCCAGACCGTCGTAAAGCCGTTCGCCGAGGGTTTCGATCAAATGCTCGCGGGTCTTCACCCGGCCGCGCGCGCGGGCGAGCGCTTCCAACAGATCAAACTCCAGCGCCGTGAGCTTGAGCGGCCGGTCTGCGAGCACGGCGACGCGGGCTGCCGGGTTGAGACGCAGCGGGCCGACGACGATTTCCGCCTCCTCTTTCTGCGGCGACGCCGCGGGATCGGCGGCGGCGGGAGCGCGGTCCGCACGACGGACGACCGCGCGCAGTCGGGCCAGTAATTCACGTGAGGAAAATGTCTTGGGCAAGTAGTCGTCCGCGCCCATTTCCAAGCCGACGATGCGGTCGGTCTCCTCGCCGCGCGCCGTGAGCATGAGCACGGGCACGGCGGACTTGGAGCGGATGCGCTTGAGCACTTCAAAACCGTCCAGCTCCGGCAGCATGACATCGAGGATGAGCGCGTGAAACGACTCGCCCAACGCGCGCTCGACGCCAGCCGGCCCGGTGTGCTCGGCGACCACCTCGTAGCCGAGCGGCGCGAGGTAGTCTTTGATTAACGCACAAAGCTCCCGGTCATCGTCGATTACGAGCACTCGCATAGCGGTCTCTCTAACACGCTCCAGCCAGCGTGCGGCGCGGCTTAACGCAAAATTAACAATTTTGCGCTTCGGCTTAAATACGATCTTAACGTTGGCGTTGTTGATTGTCGTCGTTGCGGATGCCGCAGCGCCAGCCTGCCGATGCAGGTTTGGAACCAAAAAACAGTGACCACACTACCACGCATGAAAATCTACCAATACACCACGCTCGGCGCGGTCTTTGCCGGCGCCCTCTTCCTGCAAACCTCGCTCGCGTCCGCGCAAACCAGCGCGCCAGCGCCAGCCGATGCCACGGCGAATGCCAACGGCGGTGATCCCCGCGCGCAATTCCGCCAGCGGATGGCCGACCAGCTCAAGGCATCGCTGAAGGCTACTGACGACGAGTGGGCCATCATCCAGCCGTTGCTGGAAAAGGTGCAAACCTTGCAGCGTGAAGTCAGTGGTGGCGGCGGTCGTATGTTTGGCGGCGGCCCTGGTGGCCCCGGTGGGCAAGGCGGACAGGGCGGCGGCCGGCGGCAGCAACGTGGCGCTGGCACCGACCAAGGCAACACCAACGCGGGCGGCAATAGTAACAACCCCGGTGGCGGCGGCGGTGGCTGGCAGCGCGGGATGCGCGGCGGTGGAAATACGCCGGAAGCGCAGGCGCTGCGGACCTCGCTGGAATCGGACAGCGCTTCGCCCAGCGACATCAAAACCCAGCTCCAGGCATTGCGCGACGCGCGCCTCAAGGCCGCAGCCCAGTTGGAACAAGCTCGCGCTGACTTGAAAAAGGTGTTGAACATGCGCCAGGAAGCGCTGCTCGTGCTCATGGGCGTGCTGGACTAAAGGCATCCCCGGCCGAGCAAAGTCGAGACATCTCGCGTAAACCTTGGGCTACGCCGCTTCCTTGGTATAAACAAGGTGATGGCGCCCCTCGGTTGCACGCGGGATGCGTCGCAAGCTCGGCATGACAGCCGGCGCAAAAGCAGGAAGGTTTGCGCCGTGCATTAAAGTTAATTACCCCCATGACCGAAACTCCCCTCGCTTCGGACCACCACGCTACGGCGGCCACCCTGACTGCCGCGCCGGCAACCGGCGGCCGCGCGGAACTCGTCGCGCGCATGGTCGAGAGCCGTCAGCTCTCCGCCATGGATGCCACGGCGTTGGAAGAGTTGCCCGCGGGACCGGAGACCGAGGAGGAAATTTTGCAATGGCTGGCCGGCGAATACGGGCTGGCCTACACGGCGCTGGAAAACGTGGACCCGGATCGGGCGATTCTCGCGCGCTTTCCCGCCCGCATTTTGCTGCGCGAAGAAATGCTGCCTTTGCGGCAGGAAAATGGCCACGTCGAGGTCGCGCTCAGCCGGCTTTTCGCGGCGCCGGGTCTCGACAGTCTCAAGGCATTCACCGATCTCAAATTGCAACCCGTGCTGGCGCCCAGCGCGGCGTTGCAGCGGGAGATAAAAAAACATCTCGGCGTCGGCGCGGACACGCTGAACCTGCTCGAACAGGAGGAAGGCTTCCAAGTCCTCGCGGATGAACACCAAGACGAAGGCGATCTCGACAAGGCGGCGGAGGACGCGTCGATCATCCGGTTCGTCAATCAAATCCTCGGCGACGCGGTCTCCATGCGCACGTCCGACATTCACGTCGAGCCGTTCGAGCACGAATTGCGCATCCGCTATCGCATCGACGGTTTGTTGCAGGAAGTGCCCGTGCCGGGTCAGATCAAGCGTTTCCAGCCGGCCATCGTTTCGCGCATCAAAATCCTGAGCAACCTCAACATCGCCGAGAAGCGCGTGCCGCAGGACGGGCGCATCAAAATCCGCGTGAAAGGCAGCGATGTGGACATCCGTGTTTCCGTCATCCCGATGCTGCACGGCGAAGCGGTGGTCATGCGTTTGCTGCGGCAGGACGCGGGCCTCGTCGCGCTCGAAAAACTCGGCATGGATCGGCGCGACAGCGAGCATTTCAGCCGCGTGCTGGAGATGCCCCACGGCATCGCCCTCGTCACCGGCCCGACCGGCTCGGGCAAGACGACGACGCTCTACGCGGCGTTGAATCAGATCAATGATTCCGTGCGCAAGATCATCACCATCGAAGACCCGGTGGAATATCAGCTCCGCGGCATCAACCAAATCCAGGTGGCGGAAAAAGCGGGGCTGACGTTTGCGCGCGGGCTGCGCGCGATTTTGCGGCACGATCCAGATGTCGTGCTCATCGGTGAAATCCGCGATCAGGAAACCGCGCAGATCGCCGTGCAGGCGTCGCTGACGGGTCACATGGTTTTTTCCACCCTCCACACGAACGACGCGCCGGGCGCGCTCACGCGCCTCGTTGATATGGGCGTCGAGCCGTATCTCGTCGCTTCGTCGCTCGAAGCCGTGATGGCCCAGCGCCTCGTGCGCAAGCTTTGTCCATTGTGCAAAGAAGAAGACACGACGGTGCGCACCCGCCAGTTGCGCCAGCGCGTCCCAGCCATCGCGAACGCGACCCTCTATGGCGCCGTCGGCTGCCGCGAATGCCGCATGACCGGCTACACGGGCCGGCAGGCGTTGTTTGAATTGATGACCATGAGCCCGGCCATCCGCGAGGTGCTCCTGCGCGGCGGATCGAGCCTGGAAGTGAAAGAGGTCGCGCGCCGCGAAGGGATGCGCACGTTGATCGAAGACGGCTGGCGGTTGGTGCGCGAAGGCATCACCACGCCGGCGGAAGTCTTGCGCGTGTCGAAGGACGAAGACGCGTCGTTCACGTTTGCGACCGAGGCATAATGTTGTCGAAAAGCCATGCCCGTTTTTGAATACAGAGCCGTTGGCCCCAACGGTGCGATCATGCAAGGCAAGCTCGATGCCGAGGGCCGCGGCGACGCGTTGCGCATCGTCGAAGAGCGCGGGCTGAAGCCGTTGAAGTTGACGGAAAAAAACGCCGCTCCGGCCAAAGCCGCCGCGCGCAGCACGGCAGGCGAAGGCAGCGGCAGCGGCTTGAAGCTGCCGCCCGCGCTCGCGGGGTTGAAGCTCGGGGCGAAAAAAGTCAATCACGCGGCGCTCGAAGATTTCACCCGCTCGCTCGCCAGCCTGCTCGCGGCGAACGTGCCGCTGAGCCGCGCGCTGACGATTCTTTACAAGGAATCCTCCAATCCCGCCGCGTCGGTGAAGTGGAAGGAACTCCACGATTTCGTGGTCGATGGCGTGCCGCTGGCCGAAGCGATGAGCCGTTCGCCCGACGTGTTTCCGCGCGTTTACATCGCGATGGTCGAGGCGGGCGAGGCGGGCGGCTTTTTGGATGTCGTGCTCGAGCCGGTCGACGATTTTCAGGCGCGGGAAAAAGAGCTACGCGCCAAGGTCATCGCGGCGCTGATGTATCCGGCAGTGTTGCTCTTTCTCGCCGTCGCGGTCGTGATTTTTCTGCTCGTCTTTTTCATCCCGCGTTTTCAGACGTTATTCGAGGGCTTCGACGCCGCGCTGCCGGCGCTGACGCAGATCATCGTGGCCACGAGCAACTTTGTGCGGCACTACGGTATC
This sequence comes from Verrucomicrobiota bacterium, assembly GCA_019241085.1. GTDB lineage: Bacteria > Verrucomicrobiota > Verrucomicrobiia > Chthoniobacterales > SZAS-18 > JAFAXH01. Next base: position 35,336 of record JAFAXH010000118.1, read on the forward strand.
TTCCTGGCCGTCGGCGTCGCGGCGGCGATTTACTTCGGGCGCGCGTGGCTGCGGCAGGACAGCAGCCGGCGATTGTGGGAGAATTTTTTGCTCAAAACTCCCGTCATCGGGCCGCTCATGGCGCAGATCGCGATGGCGCGTTTTTGCCGGATGCTCGGCACCTTGCTCGGCGCGGGCGTGTCGCTCATCACCGCGCTCGATGTCGGCCGGCGCTCGCTCGGTTATCAAACGCTGGTCGATCTCGTGGCCAACGCGACCGAACGGGTGAAAAAAGGCGAGCCGCTCGCCGCGAGCCTCGCCGACAGCCGCGCGTTGTTTGGCGGTTCGACGCTCGAAATGATCTCGGTCGCCGAGGAAAGCGGCCGGCTCGATCAAGAGCTGGTGCGTCTCGCCGGCGTCACGGAAGTCACGCTCGATCGGCAGTTGAAAACCGCCGTGTCGCTGGCCGAGCCGATCATGCTTTTCGTCATCGCCGGTTTCATTGGTTTGATCTTTATCGGCATGGTCATCCCGATCTTCACCATCCAGGACTATATTAAGTAACTCAGTAACTCTTGAAGTAACCCCACCACTCAACATCTATCTCCGCTCTCCGCAGCTTAATCGTAATCCTGATCTTAATCCTTCTGCGCTCGCCGCGCGTGGCTCAAACTCTTGCCTCCGGCGGCAGAGACTATGATTAGGATTAAGACTATGATTAAGCCATCGAAAGAACGGAGAAGCCAAGCTCTATGAAACCATCCATCCACCTCAAACAGAAACAGCATCATCGCACAGCAGCCTTCACGCTCGTCGAAATGCTCCTTGTCCTCGTCATCCTCGCCACGCTGGCGGCCATCGTCATTCCCAAGATGGCCGGTCGCAGTCAGCAGGCGAAAGTGACCGCCGCGCAGTCGCAAATCTCCAGCATCGAACTGGCGCTCGACGCGTTTGAAGTGGACAACGGCTACTACCCGAAAAGTGGCAATCTCGGCGATCTACTCGATCAGCCCGCCGGCGCGCCGAATTGGAAGGGGCCTTACCTTAAAAAAGGCATTCCGCTTGATCCGTGGGGCAACGCTTATGTCTATGAATATCCCGGCAAGCATCACACCAACGGCTACGACCTGATGTCGCCGGGACCGGACGGCCGCGCGGGCACCGACGACGACATCACCAACTGGGAGTCAGGCCGGAAATAATAAAGAGCATTGACCGCCCGACGGCCATCTTCTTCTTCTTGCAAGTCGTTTGCGTTCACGCTGGTCGAGTTGATCCTCGTCATGGCTTTGCTCGCCACGATCCTCGCGTTGGCCGCGCCTTCCTTGTCCCGCTCGTTGCACCAGCGCAACTTGGAACAAGAGGCCGCGCGCTTGCTGGCGTTGACGGAATACGGCCGGGATGAAGCCGTGTCGCAAGGCGTGCCGATGGTCATCTGGGTGGATCCGGAGAGCCGGCGGTTCGGAGTGAAAGCGAAGGCTGGTTTTACGGACGACAGCCGGCGCGAAAAGGAATACGCGCTGAACGCCGATCTCCACTTCGAGCCGATGACCGGCACGATCACGAAAGACCGCGTCGTGAACGCCGCCGAGTTCGCGCCCGACGGCACGCTCGATCCCGCCAGCGCGGCGTCCGTGCGCATCGGGGATCGCTTCAAGTCCACTGTCACCTTGGCGCGCACGACCGACGGCTGGGGTTACGAAATCGTGAAGGAGGGGACGACGCGGTGATGATGCAGCAACGGCATCATTTTTCGCGCGGCGGCTTCACGTTCGTGGAAGTCCTCGCGGCGTTGTTTTTCCTCGCGCTCGTCGTGCCGGCGATGCTCGGCGGGCTGACCATCGCCAACCGCGCTGCGTCGATGTCGGAGCGTCGTGCGGCGGCGGGCGAGCTGGCCGAGAACAAGCTGAACGAGTTGCTCCTCGAAACCGCGGACAACGCGTCGAGCGCGGCGGCCACGCGCGGCGACTTCGGCGCGGACCGTCCGGGCTACCGCTGGGAAATGAGTTCGGCCTCGTGGGACGCGGATGCGACGAACAAGATGACCGTGCTGACGGTGGAGGTTTTCTTCAAGGTGCAGGGACGCGAATACAGCGTGCAGCTCAGTTCGCTGCTCAATCCCGCCAGCGGCGGCACGCAAAGCGGTTCGGGGACATTGCCATGAAAATCACCACGTCCCGGCTTTCATTCTCCCGCGTGGCTGCTCGCCGCCGCCGATGCGGATTTACCTTGTTGGAAATCCTGCTGGCTTCCTTCGCCGCCGCGATGATCCTCGTGGCGATCTACGGAATTTTTTATCGCGCCCTCAAGCTGCGCGACAACGCCACGCAGCGCACGCACGAAGCGCGGTTGCAAGCGCGCGCGGCGAAGGTCATCCGCAACGACCTGCGCAACGCGCTCGTCTCGGGCGGCCTGCTCGCGTCCACGTTGATGGGCAGCAGCACCGGCAGCGACGGCCCCAGCACGGGCTTTCCGGGTTATCTGAAAATCACCGCCACGACGGGCCGGGATGTGCCCGACCAGTATTACGGCGACGTGCAGCAGGTGGAATATTACATCGTTCGGGACAACAACTCCGCCGGCTCGCTCAACGCCGGCACGCTCGTCCGCGCGATCAACCGCGACCTGCTCTCCTCGGTGCAGCAGAATGCGACGGAGGAGCAAATTTTAACCGGCGTCCGCTCGCTGCAAGTCTCCTTCTACGACGGCTCGAACTGGCAGCCGAGCTGGCAATATACCAGCCCGACGACTGGTGGCAGCAGCAGCAGCGGCAGTTCGACGAGCAGCAGCACCTCGTCAGGGAACAGCACGGCGGCGCAAAATTTGCCGGAGGCCATCCGCATCGACATCGAGCAGCTCCCGCCCGCGCCGCCGTTGGAAATCCTCGTGCCCTGGCCGACGCAGCCTTTTGCGGCGGCGACCGCGGCTCCATCCACGCCGCCGTCTTCAGCCACCGCCACGCCAACTCCCCGGCCCACTCCCACGCCGGCGGCTCCTGCGACCCGATGAACGCGCCGTTTCGCATTCCACGTCATCGCCAGCGCCGGGCAGCGCGCGCGTCGTCCACGCGCGGCGCAGTCCTGATTGTCGTGCTCGTGATCTGCCTCGGGCTGGTCAGCCTCACGCTGGCGTTTGGCCACGCGATGTTGCTGAACTATCGCGGCGTGGACAACGAACTCGCCGGCCGCCAGGCCGACCTCGCCATCGAGGGTGCCGCGCGCTACGCCGAGGCGTTGATGTCCAACGCGACCCATCCCGGCGACTTCCCCGACCACGCGAGTTATCAGAGTAGCGCCGTGCCTGTGGGCGAGGCCAGCTTTTGGTTCATCGGCAAACCCTCCTCCACCGATCCGCAGGACCAGCCTTATTTCGGTCTCGTGGACGAAGCGTCGAAGCTCAATCTCAACACCGCCAGCCAGACGATGCTGCTCAATCTGCCCGGCATGACGCAGGACCTCGCCGCGGCCATCGTCGCCTGGCGCAAGTCGCCGAGCAATGCCACGAACACGCTGATGATGTCCGGCGCGACGGCGGTGAAATACGCGCCGTTTGAATCCGTGGAAGAACTGGCCTTGGTGAACGGCGGCACCGATCCGGGCATTCTCTACGGCGACGACGCCAACCTGAACCACGTCTCCGATCCGCAGGAACTCAGCGGCGGGCTGGGCCAGTTCAATCCAGGGCTTTTTGAATACGTCACCGTTTTCAGCCGCGAGCCGAACACGCTCAGCGACGGGACGAAGCGGACGAACGTCACCGGCAACGTGGGCGCGCTGGGGTCGTTGCTGAACACGCAACTCGGCGCCGCGCGCGCCCGCGAGGTCGAGGCGCGCCTGCGCGGCGGCGGCATCCGCAGCGTGCTGGAATTTTATCTGCGCAGCGGACTGACGGCGGATGAATTTGATAAAGTCACACCGTATCTCACGATGCAAAACGGCCCTTACAGCGTTGGCTTGATCAACGTGAACACCGCGGGCGAGACCGTGCTGGCGTGCGTGCCCGGCATTGGTCCCGACAACGCGCAAAAGATCGTCGCCGCGCGCACGCAGCAGGCGCAGGCTTCCACGAACCTCGCGTGGGTCGCGACGATCCTCGGCCGTCAGGCCGCCATCACGGCGGGACCGTATCTCACGACGCAAAGTTACCAGGTCAGCGCGGATGTCGCCGCGGTCGGGCGGCACGGACGCGGCTACCGGCGCACGCGGTTCGTCATCGACGCCAGCGCCGGCACGCCGCAGATCGTTTATCGCCGCAACCTCGCCGCCCTCGGCTGGGCGCTGGGCGATAGCGTGCGGCAGACTTTGGCGAACAAGAAAGGAGCGACGCCATGAAGCTGCCCGACGCGGCCGAACTGCGCAAAAAGCTGGAAACCTCCGAGCTGGCAAAACGGCTGCAAACGCGCTCCGTGCTGGCGTTGACCATCGAGTCGGACTGCCTGCTCGCCAGCGTCGTGCGGCGGGTGGAAAATACGGTCAGCGTGGCCGCCGGTCCGCTCGCCGTGCCGGTCGGCGCGGAGGAGATTTTACGCGATCCGGAGAAGGCTGGCCGCGTGCTGGCGGAGTCGCTCGACTCGGCGGGCTGGCGCGAGCGGCGTTGCGTGGTCGCCGTGCCACCGGGCTGGGCGCTCACGGCCTCGACCGAGTTGCTCGAAGTTTCGCCGGAGGATTTGCGCGGCTACCTGGAATTGCGCGCCGAGCGTGAGTTTCCCATCCCGGTGGCTGACCTGCGCCTCGCGCACAGCGCCTACCAACTGGCGGATGGCAAGCCGCGCGCCACGCTGGCCGCGGTGCCCGCCAAACGGCTGGACGCCGTCACGGCGCTGCTGGCCGTCGCCGGTCGCCGCGCCGTGTCGATCTCGCTGGCGCTGGATCATTGTTTTACCCAACCGACCGAGGCAGCGTTGCACTTCCTCGCGAACGGCAATCTCCACACCGATGTCGTCGTCACCGCGGGCGGCGGCGTGGTGGCGTTGCGCTCGCTTTCGCACAACGCTGGCACGCCTGCGGGCGAGGACACCACCGCCGCCGCGTTCGATCCAGCCGGTTTTTGCCGGGAAGTCCGCATCACCCTCGGCCGGCTGCCGACCGGCGTGCAGGCTGAGGTGCGGCAGGCGCACTTCGGCGGAGCGACGGCGGCGGCGCAACGGCTGCTCGAACAAACGCGCGCGCCGTTGCAAAAAATGGGCATCGAGGCCGTCGGCGACCGCGGGCTTCCCGACGACACCGATGCTGGTGCTGGCGCCGCGGCGGAGACCGCTGGGCGCGTGTTGCGCAAGGCGCCGGTGCCCTTTGAATTTGTCGTGCCGGAGCCGAAGAAGTGGGAGCCTGTGCTCCAGCGGCTCAACACCAAACGGCGGCGCTGGATGGCGGCTGCCGTGGCCGGGTGCATCCTGCTCCCGGTGCTGATTTTCTTCGTCCGTTCGCGGATGGAAAGTTCCTACACGCGCGAGTGGGAAGGCATGCGCAACAAGGTCGCGGACCTGGATGTTTTACAATCAAAAATCCGCCAGTTCCGCCCGTGGTTCGAGCCGGCGCCGCAGAATTTGCAGGTGCTCGACGGCCTCATCTCGGCCTTCCCGGAACAAGGCGATGTCTGGGCCAAGAGCATCCAGATCGGCGCCGGCTACAAAGTCACCTGCACCGGCTTCGCGCGGAACCAACCCGCGTGGCTGGGCCTGCTCGACCGCCTGCGCGGCCGGCCGGACATCACGGCGCTGACCGTGCAGCAGGTGCGCGGAGATAATCCGCTCCAGTTTTCCTTCACTTACAAATGGGAGCCACGCCATGAAAAGTAGCGACCGACTGATGTTTCTAAAAATCGGCGCCGCGGCCGTCGTCGGGTTGTTCCTGCTCGACAAGATCGTGCTTTCCCCGGCGATTGCCAGTTGGAACGACCAGAGCGAGCGCATCGACGCGTTGCGCAAAAAAGTCGAGCGTGGCCGGCAACTCGTGCAGCGCGAAGACGCCATCCGGCAGCGCTGGGCGGAGATGCTGCACGCGAACCTGCCGGCGGACATGTCGGCGGCGGAGAGTGACGCGTTCAAGGCGCTTAGCCGCTGGGTGCGCGACAGCGGCGTGGCACTGACGAGCCTGACGCCGCAGTGGCAGACGCACGAGGAAGGCTACGAATCGTTCGAATGCCGCGCCGCCGCCACGGGCGATCAGGTTTCGCTGGGCCGGTTCATTTACGAATTGGAAGTGGACCCGATGCCGGTGAGCCTGGAGGAGTGCGAGATCACGACGCGCGACGCGCGCGGGGCGCAGCTCAACATGACGGCACGCTTCAGCTTCGTTCGCCTGACGACGGAAGGAGGCCGGAGCAGCCGCCGATGAAACGCTTTTTTTCCCCGCTCCTGCTGCTCGCCGCGTGGCTGCTCGGCTGCGTCGCCTTTCTCCACGAGGCCGCGGCGCAACAATCGTCGCCGACGCCGGCGCCCGTGCCGCGCCAGGGCCAGGGCTACGAGGCGTTCCGCATGGTGCGGACCCGCAACGTCTTCGACCCCGAACGCAAGGCGCTGCCGCCGCAAAATGGCGCCCGCCAGGCGACCACGCCCGCGCCGACGCGCGGCGATTACGTCGCGCTCACGGGCACGATGGTGACGCCGGATAAAGCGCTCGCCTTTTTCTCCGGTTCAAGGCCAGACTACAACAAGGTGCTGCCGCCCCAGGAGCGCATCGTGGGCGCGACGATCCTCAAAGTCACGCCGACGGACATCGAAGTAGAACGTGACGGCAAGCGCTTCACCGTCGCCGTCGGCCAGACCGTGCCTTTGGATAATGCCTCCGCGCCCGCGGCTGCTCCCGCGCCCGCGGCCGGCGACGCCAGCAGCACCCCGGATGCCGCCTCAGCCGCGGCAGCACCGCCGCCGTCGGGTGTGAACACTGCACCAGCCAATAATCCTCCCCCCGCCAACAAAGACGAAGTCCTCCGCCGCTTGATGGAAAGACGCCAACAGGAACTCAAATGAAAACCTCGCGCCCCTGCTCGATGAACTCTCTCAGCCTCTGCTCCGCGCTGCTGCTCCTGCTGCTGCTGCCCACCTGGGCCAGCGCGCAAACCGACGAGCAGCCGCCGATGATGCCGCCCGGTGAAGCCGCCTACCCGGACACGCTGCCGCCGGTCATCAACGCACAGGAACAACAAATGCCCGCGCCCGAGCAGGCAGCGGCGTCGCCGAGTGCCGATGCGTCGCCCAGCGCCGTCGCTTCGCCGAGCGCCGCCGCTTCGCCGGCGGCGACGCCCCTCGCGCGTGACGGGAATCGCGCGGCGCGGAGAAATCTCGCGCAACAATTGCCTACGACGGCGACGACCACCACGACCACCACGACAACTGCCGCCCCCGCGCCAGCGGATGTGGCGGCTTCCGCGCCGTTGCCCCAACCTGATGCGGCGGACAAAAAAGACATCCGCCTCAATTTCCAAGGCGCCGCGCTTTCCGAGGTGCTGAATTATCTCAGCTCCGCCGCCGGTTTCATCATTCTCCAGGAAACGCCCGTGACGGGCACGGTCAACGTCGTCAGCCGCCAGCCGATCAACGCCGAGGAAGCCGTCGATTTGCTGAACGCGGTGCTCAACGAGAAAGGCTACATCGCCATCCGCAACGGCCGGATTTTGAAAATCGTCAGCCGGCAGGACGCCGAGAAGCGTGATCTGCCGGTCGTCACGGGCAGCGATCCCGACAAAATCCCACGGCGCGATTCGATGGTGACGCAAATCCTGCCGGTGCGTTACGTCGAGGTCGCCAAGCTGGTGGACAATCTGCGGCCGCTGCTCTCGCCGCGGGCGTCGATCAGCTCGAATGCCAACAGCAACGCGATCCTGCTCACCGACACGCAGGCGAACATTCACCGCGTCGCCGAGATCATCCGCGCGCTGGATACTTCCATTTCCAAAATCTCGGTGATCCACGTTTTCGGCTTGCACTACGCGGACGCGAAGGCGCTGGCCGACGTGTTGACGGAGCTGTTTGCGCCGCCGCAACGACAGGGAAATCAGCCGCAGCAGGGACCGGGAGGCTTCCCGGGATTCCCCGGCTTCGGCGGCGGCCAGGGACGCAACGCCGTCGCGGGCGGCACCTTGACGCCGGAGAGCGAGGCGCGGCAGGCGGCGTCGCGCGTGGTGGCGGTGCCGGACGCGCAGAGCAACTCGGTCATCGTCAGCGCGCCGGATGAATACATGGACACGATCACCGAGGTCGTGAACCGGCTCGACACGAGCATCAGCGACATCACGGAGACGCGCATCTTCGCGTTGCGCTTTGCCGATGCCACCGAGCTGGCCGGCCTCGTGACGACGCTCTACGCGGACAACGCGACGACGGCCAGTCAGCAGAACGGGCCGCAGCAGGGAGGGCGCAACCCATTCTTCCAGCAACAAAATCAGCGGCAACAAAACCAAGCGCCCAGCGCGCGCACGCTCTTGCAGTCACGCGTCGCCGCGGTGGCGGACCCGCGCACGAACGCCATCATTGTCAGCGCCTCGCACGCAACGATGGACCAGATCGCCCAAACCATCGCGCGGCTGGACGCGACCGACGTGAAAAAGCAGCGGGTGCAGGTGCACACGCTGGCGCACGCGGACCCGGACAACGTGGCGGTGATCTTGCGCGGCATGTTTGGCGTCGATACGAGCACGACCGGCACGGCGCAGCAGCCTTCCACCAGCCGCTTGACGAACCGCACGCAGAACGGTGCTTCGAGCGACATCTCCAGCACGCTGAACAGCAACAGCAGCTCCAACGGCCGGTCGTCGGGCGCGGGACTGCGCTAACTCCGCCGCGCGACGCCGTTTTTCCTTCTTCGTTTTATGATGATGAGCCGTTTCCCGCTTCGTTTCGCGCTGGGTTCGCTTTGCGCTTCCGCTGTCTGGCTGCCGCTGGTTTCGGTGCTGGCGCAGACGAGCATCCGTCCGACGACCACCACGCGACCGACCACGCAGAACGCCACCACCGGGGCGGGCCGCTCGACGACGGGCGGAGGTTCCTCGTCGAATGCCAGCTCGGCCTCGGCGACGCGCCAGTATCGCAACAACACGATGCTCGGCGACGCGTTGATCCAGGTCGATCCCGAGACGCGCTCGCTCGTCATCGTGGCGGATGAACGCACGCAGGCCGAGATCGCCAAGGTCATCCACAACCTGGATCGGCCCAAGCCGCAGGTGCTCATCAAAGTGCTCTTCGCGCAGGTGACCTTGGACAACTCGACCGACTTTGGCGTCGAGGGCAGCTACCAGTTCAACGTCGGCCAGCCGCCGCTGACGCAGTTGTTGAACTCGGCCACCGGCGGCACGACGACCACGGCGCCGTCGCAGACGACCACGACCACGACCACGACGCCCACGGCCAACGGCGGCTCGCGGCAAGTGGTCACCACGGCGACCCAGGGATTCAACCCCGCCACCACGGGCACCGCCGGCCCTTCCACGGCGTTTGGCCTGGCCAACCAGACGACCGGCGGTTTTTTCAAACTCAACACTTACAACGCCACCGCGACGCTCTATGCCCTGGCACAACGCGGCAAGGTCAAGGTGCTCTCGCGGCCTTCCATCCTGGCGCGCAACAATCAGGAAGCCGTGATGGTCGTCGGCCAGGAAGTGCCATTCATCACCAACAGCCAGATCACCGAAAACGGGCAGACGATCAACACGATCCAATACCAGGACGTCGGCATCATCCTGCGCGTCACGCCGTTCATTACTTCCAAGAAAACGGTCGAGATGATCGTCTCGCCGGAAATCTCGTCGCTCTCCAGCCAGACGGTGCCGATCTCGCCGACGGTGAACGCGCCGTTGATTAACAAAACGTCCGCGGAAACCGTGGTCGTCACGCCCGACGCCACGACGGTCGTCATCGGCGGCATGATGCAGAAGCAGGAGACATCGACGGTGAACAAAGTCCCCTTGCTCGGCGACATCCCGGTGCTCGGCTACGCCTTCCGGCACACGGTCAAGAGCGACACCAAGACCGAGCTGTTGATCTTCCTGACGCCTTACATCGTCGAAGGCACCGACAAGCTGGAAGACCTCAGCGTGGACCAGATGAATCGCACCGATCTGCCGCAGAATTTGACGGAAAGGGAGATGAACAAATACTTGGACAACACGCTGGAACTCATCCCGCCGCCCGCCCCGAAACAACCGAGCACGACGATAACGACCACGCGCCGCACGACCACCACGACCACCAAGAATAACGGGAAATAATCACGTGCTCAACGCCACCATCTCGCGGTAAAGATCGGCCTTGCCCTCGAAGCCGATGCCGGGCAGCTCGGGCATTGTGATGTAGCCGTTCTCCACGTTCACGCCGTCGGGGAAACCGCCGTAGGGCTGGAAGAGATCGGGATAGCTCTCGTTGCCGCCGAGGCCGAGACCAGCGGCGATGTTGAGGCTCATCTGATGGCCGCCGTGCGGGATGCACCGGCGTGGCGACCAGCCGTGGGCGCGCAACATCTCCAGCGTGCGCAGATACTCGACGAGGCCGTAGGAAAGCGCGCAGTCGAATTGCAGCCAGTCGATTTCCGGCCTCATGCCGCCGTAGCGGATGAGGTTCCGCGCGTCCTGCATGGAGAACAGATTCTCGCCCGTCGCCATCGGCTTGGGATAATGGCTGGTGACCTCGCGTTGCAGCTCGTAGTCGAGCGGGTCGCCCGCTTCTTCATACCAGAATAAATCGTAAGCCCGCAGCGCCTCGGCATACGCGACCGCCGTCCGCACGTCAAAGCGCCCGTTGGCGTCCACCGCCAACTGGCAGCCACGCGGCAACATGCCGAGCACCGCTTCGATGCGCTGGAGATCGTCCGCCAGCGGTGCGCCGCCGATCTTCATCTTCACCACCGAATAGCCGCGGTCGAGGTAGCCCTGCATCTCGGCCTTGAGGTTGTCCAAGCCTTTGCCCGGATAATAATAGCCGCCCGCCGCATAGACAAAGACCCGCGGGTCGGCGCTCGCCCTGCCACCGCCGTAACGCTCCGCCAGCAACCGGAAAAGCGGCTGCCCGGCGATCTTCGCGCAGGCATCCCAGAGCGCCATGTCGATGGTGCCGATGGCCACCGAGCGTTCGCCGTGGCCGCCCGGCTTTTCGTTGGTGAACATCACCGCCCAGAGCTTGTGCGGATCGAGATTGTCGCCGCCGGCATCGAGCAGCGTCTCCGGCGGCGCCTCCAGAATGCGTGGGATGAACCGCTCGCGCATCAGCGCGCCCTGACCGTAACGGCCGTTGGAATTAAAGCCGTAGCCGACGACCCGCCGGCCGTCGCGCACCACGTCGGTGAGGACCGCCACCAGGCTCAGCGTCATCTTGCTGAAGTCGATGTAGGCGTTCGCGATGGGCGAACTGATTGGCGCGGTGCGTTCGCGGATTTCGAGAATGCGCATAAGGTGGGTTTCGGGAACGAGCAACCATGGCCGCGGTCGCCTGCCGCCGCCGTCTGGAGAGAATACGTGCGATTCCTCCGCCGCGGCGGCACGATGGCACCGCGCGCCGCACCTCACCCCCGCTCCCCCCCGCCCCGCCGCCATGCCCTCCGCCGACACTTGGAACCCCGCCCTCTATCTGCGCTTCGCCGACGAACGCACCCAGCCCGCGCGCGACCTCGCCGCGCGCGTCGTGCTGCCCGACACCGCCCAGTCGCCGCGCATCATCGACCTCGGCTGCGGACCGGGCAACAGCACCGCCGTCCTGCGCGCACGCTGGCCCGCCGCCCGCGAGCTGACCGGCCTCGACCACTCACCCGAGATGATCGCCGCCGCCCGCGCGCAGTTCCCGCAAACCGACTGGCAGCTCGGCGACGTGGCCACCTGGCGCGACCCCACCGGCACCGGCTACGACCTCGTCTTCTCCAACGCCGCCCTCCACTGGCTGCCCGACCACGCCGCCCTCTTCCCCCACCTCTTGCAACAAGCCCGCCCTGGCGGCGGCGTCCTCGCCGTGCAGATGCCCGCCCAGGCCTATCCCGCCCTGCAAACCATCCTCCTCGCCGTCGCCGACTCCGAACCCGCTTGGCGCGAGCGCACCCAGGCCGCCCGCCACGCCATCCGCGTCGCGTCGCCGGGGGAATACTACGACTGGCTCGCCCCCTACGCCGCGCGCCTCGAACTATGGGAAACGCGCTACCACCATGTGCTCGACCACGCCCGCGCCATCGTCGATTGGGTGCGCGCCACCGGCCTCCACCCGTATCTCGACGCCCTGGAGAGCGACGCCGACCGCGCCCGCTTCGAGGCAGCACTCCGCGCTGGCGCCGCCCGCGCCTACCCGTCCCAAGCTGACGGCCGGGTGCGCTTCCCCTTCGGCCGCCTCTTCCTCCTCGCCTACCGCCGCTGACGCCGCCGCGCGCCACCCTCCTCGCGGGAGCGCCGGGGTCAGGCGGCTTGGGTCTGCACAGGCTCTGGATCAACGGTGAGCTTGGCGATGAGCAAGGCAGAGACTAGGATCGTGCTGTCGTCGTCGGCAAACACGATGACGCGCGCCCCGGTGGGCGAGACTGCGATGTGATCGACGGTGGGCACGCGCGCTTGGCTGCCATCGGCGGAGTGGATGGTAAAAGGCACGAAGGGCCGGGCGGCGATGAGGCGGCGCAGGTCTCCGATCATGTGTGAAGCGTAGCGCAACGAGCGGCCTGCGACAAGCACAGCGCGCTGCCGTCTAACGTGACAAAGCTCAGCGACGGCAGCCACGGGACGCACCGCGGGCGGCCGCGTCGGCTGCCCCGTTTGTTGGAACGCGTGGTTAGGCGTCAGGGTTGGATTCAGCGTGCTGTAGAGCCAGAAAGATAGTGAACAATCTCTTGGTTATAGGCTTTCGCGTAATCAATCGCTTCTGTTGCGTGAGGGTCGGTGCATCCGCTCGGGAGTCGATGCGAGCGGGGCAGTGCAGCAACCAAAGCGCGAGCGCTCTCTGGAACACCGACTTCATAGGTTCCGCGGGTGCCAGCGAGGTAGAGCTTCAAGTGCTTGGACTGAATGTCCCGGCGTGCTTCCTGCCGTGCAGCCGTTGGAGAAAGGCTTCCTACAAACGGCGTCGCCGCACATGAACACGTTAGCCACAACACGAACAAGACCAGAAAGTGATGTTGCGATTTCATGGGCGGCGGATGAGGCCAAACTTGGAAACAGGCGAACGGCGCTTTCGCCTCGCGTGATCCTTCGCCTCCGGGCGCGGCTTGGCAAGGCGAAAGGGGTCTTCTAGATGTGGCGGCTGCCACCCCAGAAATAGGCAACGACCTTGTCCAAGTTACCCAAAGCCTTCGCCCATGTTACCCGCAGACCTCGGGCAACCTAGGCAGCGACCTCGCGGGAGCGCGACGGGTGCAGAAAGCGCGGCGCGTAGTGGGGGAAAGCCGCGGGCACGCCCGGCTTTGCCCGGCGGCACGAAGGAAGTGGAGGGCAGCCCACCGTCTCCCCGCGCGCGCCTCAGCGTGGCCGGCCACCGAAAACTCCTCCCGCCATGCCTGCGCCAAAACGTTCGCCCGCTGCTGCCTCCACCGGCCGGAATGCTCACCAACCACCGCCGCGCCGCGACGCTGCGCTCCGGCGCGAGCGGCGGCGTATCGCGCAGGCGTTGCACGACACGGTTTGCCAGGAGCTGACCGGAATCGGTCTGCTGGTGAACGCGGCGGCTTATCGCTACCGCGCACTCAGTCCCGAGGCGGAACAGAAGCTCCGGGAAATCGCTGAGTTAATCCAGCGCGCGAGCACGACCCTGTCGCAATTCACGCAAGCGTTGCGCGGGCCGCCGCCGCCGGGGGGCGGTTAGTTTTCATCCAACGCCGCGAGGATCGCTTCGCGCTTGGCGGGGACGGGCGGCGCCAGCGCGGCGGCGCGGTCGAGCACGGTGACGGTGTCTTTTAAGCCGTGGCCGGTGACGGTGCAGACGATGGTGCCGCTGGCCGGCGCGTGGCATTCGCCCCCTTGGCGCACGCACTTCAACAACCCGGCGACGCTCGCGGCGCTGGCAGGCTCGACGAAGATGCCCTCATGGCGCGCTAGCCAGCTTTGCGCGGCGAGAATCTCGTCGTCGCTGACGATGTCCACCGCGCCGCCGCTCTCGGCGACCGCGGCGCTGGCGAGCGACCAACTGGCCGGGTTGCCGATGCGGATGGCACTGGCAACGGTCTCGGGCTTTGCCACCGGCTGCCCGTGAAAAATCGGCGCGGCGCCGGCGGCCTGCCAGCCGATCATGCGCGGCGCGCGGGTGGCCCGGCCGAGCGTGAGCCATTCACGGTAGCCGCGGTGGTAGGCGGAGATGTTGCCGGCGTTGCCGACGGGCAGGAAATGGGCGTCGGGCGCGTCGCCGAGTTCGGCGATGATCTCGAACGACGCGGTCTTCTGGCCTTCGAGCCGGTGGGGGTTGATGGAGTTGACGATGGCGATGGCGGGATCGTCGGCCAGCTCGCGCACGAGCTGTAGGGCGTCGTCGAAGTTGCCGTCGATGGTGACGATCTTCGCGCCGTAGGCGATGGCTTGCACGAGTTTGCCGAGGGCGATCTTGCCCGCGGGCAGGAGCACGATGCACGCGAGGCCGGCGCGCGCGGCATACGCGGCAGCGGCGGCGGAGGTGTTGCCGGTCGAGGCGCAAAGGATCGAGCGCGCGCCGGCTTCGAGCGCCTTCGACACGGCCACGGTCATGCCGCGGTCTTTGAACGAACCGGTCGGATTCAGCCCTTCGTATTTCAGGAAAACCCGCACGTCGCGCCCGACGAGCGCGCTGAGCCGCGGCGAATGGATGAGCGGCGTCGAGCCTTCGTTGAGCGAGACGACGGGCGTGGCGTCGGTGATGTCCGGCAGCCACGCGCGCCAGCGGGCGATGACGCCGCGGTCGTGGAGCGTGGGCGGGAAGATTTTCTGCACGGCGGTGGAATCTTTCTTTAACTCCCAAAGGTCTCCACCCGCAAGAGCGCGCCGGGCGGATGCACGCAGGCCAGCGCGGCGATCTCAGCCAGCGCGGCGTTGACCTGGCGGTGCGTGGCGCGGTCGAGCATGAGCACGAGTTGCGCGCGGCCGGCGGCGTCGTGCGTCTCGGGTTGGACGACGGAGGAAATGCCGATGCCGTGGGCGCCAAGCGCGCCGGCGACTTGCGCGAGCACGCCCGGCCGGTCGTCCACGGCGAGGCGCAAATAATAGCGCGAAACGATTTCTTCCAACGGCAGGCACGCGCCGTAAAGTCCGTGCGGCGTGAAGCCGTAGCAACGCCGGCGCAGATCGGCGCCCGCGTCCGGCGCTTGCTCATTCGCGGGCCGCAGGGCGAAGGCCGCCTCCGCGAGGTCGCTGAGCACGGCGCTGCTCGTCGGGTCCTGCCCGGCGCCGCGGCCGTAGAACAACGTCTCGCCGACGACATCACCGCGCACGGCGACGGCGTTGAAAACTCCCGACACGCTCGCGAGCACGTGCGTTTTTGGAATCAACGTCGGATGCACCCGCACTTCGATGGGACCGCCCGCCTGGCCGGTCTCGGTCGCGGCGGCTTTGATGATGGCGAGCAGCTTGATGCGGTAGCCGAGTTCGCCGGCGAAGTGAATGTCCGTCGCGCTGATTTTTTCGATGCCTTCCACAAACACCCGGTCCGCCGGCACCCAAAATCCGTAGGCGAGCGAGGCGAGGATGATCGCCTTGTGCGCGGCGTCCCAGCCGTTGATGTCGAGCGTCGGGTCGGCCTCGGCGTAACCGGCGGCCTGCGCGGCGGCGAGCGCGTCGGCAAAGTCGAGGCCCGGCTCGGCGGTCATGCGGCTGAGGATGTAATTGCTCGTGCCGTTAATGATGCCGTGGATGCTGACGATGTGGTTGGCGATGAACGCTTCGCGGATCGACTTGATGATCGGGATGCCGCCGGCGGTCGAGGCTTCAAAAAACACCGGCACGCGCTGCGCCGACGCGAGCGCAAAAATCTCCTGCCCATGCTCGGCGAGCAACGCCTTGTTGCCCGTGACGACCGTCTTGCCCGCGGCGATGGCCGCGCGGATGAGCGCCAGCGGCGTGTCGATGCCGCCGAGCAATTCGACGACGATCTCGACCGCCGGATCGTCGATGAGCACGCGCCAGTCTTTGGTTAAAATCGACGCCGGCGGCAAGGCCGCGAGACCGGCGCGCGGCTTCGTCAAATCGCGCGCGACGACGCGGCGCACGACGAGTTCGAGGCCGAGCCGCTCGACGAGCAGCGCGCGGTTTTGCGCGAGATGTTTGTAAACGCCCGCGCCCACGGTGCCGAGGCCCGCGAGGCCAATGCCGATTTGAAGACTCATAATTTTTAAAAAGCTCAAAGCTCTAAGTTCTAAGCTCTAAACAAATTTCAAACTTCAAGTTCCAACCTTCAGTCACCGGCTGCCATTTGAATTTCGAGCTTTGAACTTGTTTAGAACTTAGAACTTCGAGCTTAGAGCTTTCTTCAATGATGCCTCCGCCGGCTGCGTTTGCCGCCGCCACTGCTCCGCGCCGAACGCGCGTCGGCCTCGCTGGAAAGTGGCGCCTGGATTTCCGGCACCGGCGCGATGCCGGCGTCGCCGCGTTCGTGCTGCTCGACGATGCCGGTGGCGATGCCGCGCGCGACGCTTTGGCGGAAGCCCGCGTCGGCGGCGCGGCGCGCTTCGCCCGGATTCGTCACGTAGGCGCATTCCACGAGCACGCAAGGAATTTGCGGATTGCGCGTGAGCCGCAACCGGCGGCGCGTGACGCCGTGATTTTCGGTGCCCGCCGCGGCGACGAGTCCCTGCTCGATGCGTGTGGCGAGGCCGTGACTGTTGGCGTGCCAGAAAAATGTTTCGCTGCCGCTGGCGCTGCGGCGGCTGGTGGCGTTGTAATGGATCGACACGAGCACGGCGCCGCGTCCGACGTAGTGGTCGGCGAAGGCGACGCGGTCATTGAGTTCGACGAAATGATCGTCCTCGCGGGTGAGCACCGCGCGCAGCCCGGCGCGGCGCAGCTCGGTGCGCACCCGCAACGCGGTATCGAGCGTGAGGTCCTTTTCGCGCAAGCCGTTGCCCGTGCCGCCGTTGTCCATGCCGCCGTGCCCGGCGTCGATGATGACGGTCGAAAAACTCCCCGCGCCCATGCCGGTGGATGCCGACGGCACCGTGGTGCAAGCAGGCAGCAGCCACGCGCTGGCGACGCCCAGTGCGAGGGTCGCGACGAGACGGCGCGCGACGGTTGGATTAAAAACAAAGTTGGATCGAAAAAAACGCATGGCGCGGCAAGGGCGATGAGAAGGGCCGAACCATTAACGGCGGAGCCAACAGGCGTCAACGCCCGCGCCTACCCGCGCGGCGTGAAGACATGCGGCACGAAGCGGCTGCGGTTATCCGTGATCGGCCCGTCGCCTTCGCGGATGCCGATGCCGGCGGCGTGTTCGCCGATGATCCACGAGCCAATCACCGGCCGGCGCCAATCGAAATCCGGCAGCGGTTGAAACGCCTGATAAACGTAGCGCGCCGCCGCCTCGGCATACGGCCCGCCGCGGCTCGCCAGCGCGACGCTGCGGCCCGGTTGCGTGATCTCGATGTTCGCGCCCTCGCGCCCGAGCAAGGGCTTGCGCACGACGCCCGCCTGCGTGCTGGCAGCGGGCAATTTCTCCGGCTCGAAGGCGGCGGGCAGCAGGTTCGGATGCTCGGGAAACAGGTGCCAAAGCACGCCGAGGATCGCTTTGTTGCTCCACAACATTTTCCAGATCGGCTCGATCAACCGCAGCGCCGTGCGCGGCAGCAGCGCGCCGTAACGGTCGCGCACGAGCCATTCCCACGGATACAGTTTGCAGAGCGTGCGGATGGGCCGATTGCTGGCGTCAAAAAATTCCGCCGTCGCCTCGCGCGCGCCGATGTCTTCGATGAAAAGAAATTCGCCCTCCAGCCCAGCCTGGAGCGCCGTGTCGCGCAGATACGTCACCGTCATCTCGTCCTCCGCGCTGCCGCGCAAACAGGTGAAATGCACCGGCCCGCGGCCCGCGAGGTCCAGCTCCCGCCAGCGGGCGACGAGCCTTTCGTGCAACGAGTTGAATTGATCCTCGCCGGGGAAACGATCTTGCAGCCAATACCATTGCGCCACGGCTGCTTCGAGCAGCGCGGTCGGCGTGTCGGCGTTGAACTCCAGCAGCTTCGGCGCGACGCCGCTCGCCTCGCCGCCCCACGAAAAATCGAACCGCCCGAGCAACGCCGGCTCACGGCGTTCCCACGACGCGCGGATCAAATCGATCCACGGCTGCGTCAGGCCGAAAAGCTCGAACGCCCCGTGCTCGATCACCCATTGCGCCGCTTCGCGGCAACGGGCCGTCAACTCCTCCGTGGCCGCCTCCAGCGTGTCAATCTCGTCGGCGCTGAACTGGTAATACGCGCGCTCTTCCCAATACGGCTTGCCGTCGTCGAGCGTGTGAAAACTGAGGCCGACTTTCTCGACGGCGCGCTGCCAGGCTGGCCGCGGATTGGTGAGAACGCGTTGCAAGTGATTTGCAAAAAATTCCGTTCGCCCGCTCGCTCAACTCCCGCTGCTGCTCGACGAATACGAATGTCCCGTGCTGCCAAAACCGCCGCGCGAAGTCGCACCTGATGAAGCGGAGCTTTCGCCACTGCCGCTGCCGCTGCTGCCGCCGCCAACGATCGTGACGTGGGAAAATCCGCTCCGCATTGGAGACGTTGTCGTGGTGGTGCTCGACGAGTTGGACCCTCCGCTGCCGGGCGAAGGCGACGGCGATTGCAAATCATCGCCCCAGTTGGCATTCGCGTTTCCACCACCACCACCGCTGGTCACGGTCGGCGGCGACTGACGCCGGCTGCAACCGGCGCCCAATGCCGCGACGGAAACGAGCGCGGCTCCCGTGATGACCAATGGCACGAGCCGCGACCGTCTCCATGCCACTGGCAATCTGGCGGGCGGCGGAGCGCTGAGCGCGGGCACGGATTCTTCCACTCGGCGAATCTCTTCAAGCTCAGCGCCTTGGTCAATCCTCGACCGCAAATCCATCCGCCGCGCCGCCTGCCCGATAGAGAGTTAGCCGTCGCCAAAACTTCTCGCTGGCACCGGGGTTTCCTATTACGCTTGACAACGCCGCCGACGCCGTCCGCTCCGCGCGTGCCCGCCATGCTGTTCGCCCGCTCCAGTCCGCAGACCTTGCTGCGCTCGTCCCTCGCCCGAGTGTGTCTGGGCTTGTTTGCCGCCGCGTGGCTGCTGGCGTCGAGCGCCACGGCTGCCATCAACGAAGTCCCGCCGCTGCCGCCCAGCGCGGAGGACGTGGCCGCCAGCTTTCTCACCCGCCGCGCCACGCTCTGGCTCGGCCGCACGCAAGTGCTCCCGGTGCGGCTCGCGGCAGCTCCCGCCAACGGAAGCGCGTCACCGCAGCGACCGTGGACTTTCCCGGTGGCAGTCGCCGATCCGACCGTCGTGGAAATCATGCGTCCCGCCCAGGTCTTGCCCGGCGAAACGCTCGGGTATTTGCGTCTGCGCGCGCTGCGTCCCGGCCACACGCGTTTGTCGCTGCTGCCGGCGGGAGCCAGCGGCGACACGGCGGTGGCTCCCGCCGGCGGCACTGCGCCGACTTCCACGCTGGAGATCGACGTGCGCGCCGATCCGGTCGCGCGCTTGTTGCCGACGGCCCGGCCGCAAATTGTCGGCCCGGCGGCGGGCGCGGCGCTTTGGGGGAAAATAGCCGTCGGCGTCGAGGTGTTCGACGAAGCGCTCGGCGACCCTCCGGCGGCGACAACGGTTGCCGCCGCGCCCCTGCGCGTGCAGGTCCGGCTGCCCGATGGCCGCACCTTGAGTCCGCTCGCCGCAACCGGTCCGGAGCAAGGTCCGGTGCGCCGTTTCACTTTTGAATTTGACGCCGACTCGCTGCCGCCCGGGCCCCTGCGTCTCGTCGCTGTCGCCTCGCGCGCGGGGGAATCCGATTTATTGGAAGAAAGCGAACCGGTAGTCGCGCAAGTCGTGCGTCCAGCGGACGACGCGCTCATTGCCGGCGGCCCGTGCGCGATGCCGGGAGCGCTCGGCGACGCGCCGGAAAGCCTCGCGCCGCTGCGTCCGCACCGTTTCGGCACGCGCCAGCCAAAGGCCGCGCCGCGCGCCGGGACGTGGAGCGAGCGCGCGGTGCTCATGCCTTCCAACGATCCAGCCTGGTGCCTGCCGCTGGTGGTGCCGGCAGCCGGCCGTTATCAGCTCATGCTCCGCGCGCAGGGCGATCAAGCCGTGGGCGCGCTGCCGAGCGTCGCGCTGTATCTCAACGACGCCGAGCAACCCGTCACCCTCGCCCGGCTGGTTCACGCGGGCTGGCACCGCCTGCCGCTCGGCGCGCCGGTGAAACTCGACGCCGGTCCGGCGGTGTTGACGGTGCAATTCAAAAACGATTTCGCCCACGGCAAAGAAGATCGAAATCTGTATCTCGACCGCTTTGAGCTGATGCGCATCGACGGCAGCGCCGAGGAAACCGGCAAGCCCGCAGGCGTGGTGTTGATAAACAACAATGTTGCAGCCCCCTCCCCGCCCGCGTCACCGTCGCAAACGCCGGTGCTCAACCGCAACCCGCCGCCGTCCGCGCTCGCCGTCGCCTTGCTCTATCCGCGCAACGGCCAGGATATTTTTGGCACGGACGCGGTCATCGCGCGGGTGAACGCCAACGCGGGCAGCGGCGACGCGACGGCGCGTCCGCTCGCCTGGGCCGACGTGTTGCTCGACGGCCAGCCGCTCGGCGTGCGCCTGGAAAATCCGCCGCCAGGTCAGCCGCTCGTTTTTCCCTTGCCCGCGCGCGGCTTGGTTGGCAATGGCCATCATCTCGCCGTGCGCGCGGCCGAGGCAGGCGCCAACGCCGGGTTGACGACTGATTCGCCCGCGCAGCTCGTCAATTTTCTCCCTGCGCCGCCGCCGGCCGCCGCGCCCGGACCTTACGAACGCGCGTTGCGTTTGCTCGACCGCTTCGGCTACGGCCCCGAGCCGCGCGAGTTGACGGCCATCCTGACGCAAGGCGAAGCCGCGTGGCTCGACGCCCGTTTGCGCGAGAGCGCGGACAACCCGCGCGAGAATGCGCTGCACGCGCTGGCGGTGACGCGTTATCCGAAGCTCGACGACGGCGGGCAGACCGTGGCGCGCGCGCTCCTGCAAGCGATGGCGACCGACAACCCGGTGCGGGCGCGCTTCACGGCGTGGGTGGAAAATCATTTCAGCACTTGGCTGAACAAAACCGGCCCGGCGTTGAAATGGCAGGAGCACCGCGCATTTCACCGGCTCGGCATCGCGCCGTTTGCCGACCTGCTCAACGTCAGCGCGCACTCGCCGGCGATGCTCGTTTATCTCGATCAGGAGAAAAGTTTCGCGAACAAGCTCAATGAAAATTACGCGCGCGAAATCATGGAGCTGCACACGCTTGGCGTGCACGGCGGCTACGCGCAGGCGGACGTGACCGCGCTGGCCGGCTTGCTCAACGGCTGGACGCTGGCGGAAGAGGCGCGCGTGCCCTTGGCCGACGAGGAGGCGATGCAGATCAACAACAAAAACGAGTCGGGTTTGGAGAAAGAATTTCGCTTCGATCCGGCATTGAACGACGGCCGCCCGCGGCGCATTTTCGGTCTCGATTTCGACGCCGCGCCGGACCCTTGGGACCGCTACGACCGCGTGCGTTTCGCGCTCGAAATGCTCGTCGCGCACCCGGCCACGGCCGAGCACGTCTGCCGCAAGCTGGCTGCGCACTATGTCGGCAGCCCGCCGCCCGAGGCGCTCGTGCGCGACCTGGCGCGGGTGTTCCTGGAAAATGGCGGCGACCTCCGTGTGGTGCTGCGCGCGCTGGCGGCACACCCGCTGTTTTGGAGCGCGCCGCCGCGGCTGGCGACGCCGCAGGATTACGCGCTGCGCCTGACGCGGCTCTTGCGCGCGGCGGACCCGACACCGGACGGCGCAAAGTCGCCGAAGCCTGAGCAGGTGAACGATTTCATGCGCAAGAGCGGCATGGGACTTTTTGACCGCGCGACGCCCGACGGTTATCCCGAAGGCGACGCGAATTATTCCGATTCCAACGCGCTGCTCCAGCGCTGGCGCTTCGCGCAAAACCAGGCCGGCGCGCTGCTCGCGCTCGTGCCCGCAGCGTGGCGCCAACCGCCGGTGCCGGGCGAAGGCTCGACGCTGCCCGCGGTTGATCCGGCGCAACGCATCATCGACCTTGCCGCCATCCGGCTGACTGGCCGTCTGCTCACGCCCGGCTCGAATGCCGCCGCGCGCGAGCTGCTCGGCGACGCGCCGAAACCGGAACAGGTGCAGGCGGCCATCGTCTTCGTCGCGCTGCTGCCGGAGGCGAACTTGCGCTGAAAATTTATTGCCCGCAAAGACGCGAAAAGACGCAAAAAACTGATTTTCATCCCTCTTTTCTTTTGCGTTTTTTCGCGTCTTTCGCGGGCACTTCCTCACTGCTCTCGCTTTTCTATTTATGAACGTCACCCGCCGCTTCTTCCTCAAGTCCTCCGCCGCCGTCGCAGCTTACACGGCGCTCACGCCCGCCCGCATTTTGGCCGAGGCTGGTTTGGGCGCGGGCGACGTGCGGGCGGTGCGCCGTAACAAGACGCTCGTGGTCATTTTCCTGCGCGGCGGCATGGATGGATTGAACTGCGTGGTGCCTTACGCCGACCCGGCCTACGCGGCGCTGCGCAAGAGCCTTGCCGTGCCGACGCCGGGCAAGCCGGGCGGCGCGCTCGATCTCGACGGCTTTTTCGGCTTGCACCCGCGCGCGGCGGCGCTGCTGCCGTGGTTTCAGCGCGGCTCGGCCGTGGCCTTGCAAGCGGTCGGTTATGATCGCAACACGCGCTCACATTTTGAGGAGCAAGACACCTGGGAAACGGGCGTCGCCGGCACGACGATCCATTCCGACGGCTGGCTCAACCGGCACTTGCTCACCAGCAAAGGCCACGGGCCGATCCGAGCCGTGAGCATCGGCGATCAGCTCCCGCGCATCTTGCGCGGCCAGGCGCCGGCCTTCGCGGTGCGCGGCATCACGGACCTCAGTTTGTTCCCCGGAAAAAAGGAAGCGGAAGCCGACACGCCCGCGCAGACACGACTGGCCGCGGCGCTCG
The DNA here is from genome assembly GCA_019241085.1 of Verrucomicrobiota bacterium. GTDB lineage: Bacteria > Verrucomicrobiota > Verrucomicrobiia > Chthoniobacterales > SZAS-18 > JAFAXH01. The sequence goes on from JAFAXH010000118.1 coordinate 58,333, forward strand.
AACACGCCTATGCCTGTTGCGACCCGCGGGTGCAAGCAGCCGAGGCGCACGGCGCGAGCGAACTGTTGCGCGGCACGGCGCAAACGACGTTTGAAGGCATCGCGGAACTGCGCGCGGTCGTGAACCAGCCGTATCAAGCCGCGGCGAAATATCCGGAGAACAACGAACTTGCAAAACGCTTGCAACAAGTCGCGCGTCTGGTGAAAGCCGGTATCGGCCTCGAAGTCGCCGAGATCGACTACGGCGGCTGGGACACGCATCAAAATCAAGGCGCGCTTGCCAACGGCGACGCGAGCGGCGGCAACTACGGCCGGCTGCTCGGCGGGCTGGCCGACGCGCTCGCGGCGTTCGCGGCGGATTTGGAGGAACGGCTCGACGATGTGCTGGTCGTCACACTCAGCGACTTCGGCCGCACGGCGGCGGAAAACGGCACCGGCGGCACGGATCACGGCTGGGCCAATTGCATGCTCGCCCTCGGCGGTCCGGTCTTTGCCGCGGGCAGCGGCCGGTCGCGCTCGGTGCTGGGTCAATGGCCGGGACTCGGCCCGGAGCAGTTGCACCAAAAACGCGATCTGCTGCATACGACCGATTTCCGCGACGTGCTCGGCGAACTGGTCGGCACGCACCTCGGCAACCGGCAGTTGCAAACGATCCTGCCGGACCATGTGTTCAAGCCGGTGGGGCTGATTTAAACAAGCCGAACGGCGGGTTGTTAAATTTTTCGGTCAAGGCGTGCCGCCGCTTTTGAACGCGAAGGCGAAGAAGGCGGCGAGGGCGAGGCAGAGAAAGGCGGCGAGGTAGTTCCATGCGAGCTTTTCCTTTAGGAAGCCCAAGGCAAAGACCACGAAGACGATCAGCGTGATGACTTCCTGCAAAATCTTGAGCTGAAAGCCGGAAAAGGCGCCGAAGCCTAGGCGGTTGGCCGGCACGGCGAAGCAATACTCGACGAACGCGATGCACCACGAGACGGCGATGGCTTTCCACAGGGGCCAGGCATGGCCGTATTTGAGGTGGCCATACCAGGCGAAGGTCATGAAGACGTTGGAGCAGCAGAGCAGCAGGACGGTAAGCATGGGATTGGAGGAGCGGACAAGGAAAACGGCAATTTGAATCAAGCGGCAACGTCAGGCGCGTGGTTTCTCGCGGTCGCTTCGGCGGCGTGATTTGCCGGCTGGGTTTCCGGCATGAGGAGCGCGAAGAATGTCAGCGCGCAAAGGGCGCAGGCGGCGAGAAAAAGAAAGCCGGCGTTGTCGCCGAAACGCTCGACGATGAAGCCGTCGAATAAATTGCTCAACCCCGCGCCGAGGCCCGCGCACAAAGCGACCATGCCTTGCGCGAGGTTGAAGCGGCCGGTGCCGCGCGTCAGGTCGGCGGCGATGACGACGGCGATCACGCCGAAAATGCCCGCGCCGATGCCGTCGAGCGCCTGCACGCCGACGAGCCAGAGCGCGTTGTGCGAAAATGTGTAAAGCAACCCGCGCACAGGCAATACGGCGAAGCCCAGGAGAAAGATCGTCTTGCGCCCGTAGCCGGCGCGCATCGCGCGGCCCACCGCCGCGGCGACGGCGATCATGATGAGTTGCGCCAGGATGATGCAAACCGAGATGCACAGCGTGGCGATCTGCGGCCGCGCCTCGGCGAGCACCTGGCCCACGAGCGGCAGCATCGCCGCGTTGCCGAGGTGAAACAGCGCGCAGGAAACGAGAAACACGAGCAAGGTGCGGTTGCGCAACAATCGGCCGACCGGCTCCGGCTTGCCTTGGGTTGCCCCTTCCTCGGGCGACTCGCTGCCGCGCGCGAGTTCGTGGTCGATTTCGCTTTCGCGAATGCGCAGCACCGCGGCAATGCTCAACGCCGCAAAAACGGCGACGAGCTAAAAATCCAGCGCGGGCCGATGTATTGCCCCATCACGCCAGCGAGCAGCGCGGCGGTGAAGTTGCCGGAATGATTGTAGGTTTCGTTCCGGCTGACGCGCGCCGGCAGGCGGCAATGACCGACGAGGCCCAGCGTCAGCGCCGCAATGGCCGGCGGCATGAAAGCCGACGCGCCGCCGAGCAGGGCTTTGGCCGACACGACGGCGAGCAGCGTCGGGTAAGTGCCCATGGCCACGCAGCCCAACGCCACCAGCGCGCACGCCAGGCTGACAAGCCCGCGTTTATAGCGCGTGTAATCCACGAACAGCCCAGCGGGAATCTGGCAAATCGCAGCCGTGACGTTCGACGCGGACATCGCGATGCCGACTTGCGCCGGCGCCCAGTGCTGGATTTCCCGCAGATACACTGCGAGGAATGGCCCGACGCCGTCGCGCACGTCGGCCATCAAAAAATTCAGCGCGCTGAGCGCGTGCAGGCTCTGCGGCGAAGGCGAGGGATCGGCTCGCGTGGCCGGCTCTGGCGCGCGTGAGTCCGTCTCGGCATTTCGTTCCCATGAGTGTCGCATCTCGGAAAAAACCGCACGCATCCATGCACGCGTTTGGAAAAAAATTTGCCCTGCGCTCAACGCCTGGCGCGTTGGAAAGCAATACGCGATTTACCGAATTTTGGTTGCCAGTCGCCGCGCATTGCGTGAGGCGGAAAACGTGCGCGCTCGCGGACACTGCCGTTCCTTCACCCACACGGAACCGTGATGCGATCCAGGCACGCGCGTTGTCCGCGCGCCGCGCGGCCTCAAATTTCGCGCGCCGCGACGGGTTGGGCGCAGCCGTTTTCCGCCGCCGCGAATTCCTCGCGCAAGACCGCGGCCAGCGTTTCGGGCGCTTCGAGCGCGGCGAACAACGGGCCGCCGTCGGACAAGGTGCGCGGCGGGCCGGCGACCGCGCGAGGATTGATCGCGGCGAGGCGCGCGGCGGTTTCCTTATCGTGGATCGTCGAGCCAGCGGCCAGCAGGAGCGTGGTCGGGCAGAGGAGTTGCGCGAAATTTTTTTCCAAATCCACGTCGAGCCAGCCGGCCCACCAGGCGCGCACGGCGATGCCGGCCAAGTATTGCTGCGCGCAAAGGGTGAACACCTCGACCATTTCGTCGGTGACGCGCGCCGGATCGGCGAAAGCCGTGGTTTCGAGCGAATGGCGCAACCGTTCGCGCCGGGCGGAAACGTTGCGATACAAGTAGCATCCGAGATTCGGCACGCGCACGGCAATCCGACGCCACCACACGATGCCAGCGCGAGCGCGCGGCGCGAGCAGCACGAGCCGGCGCACGAGCGCGGGATGCTCGGCGGCGAGCTGCGCGCAAAGCGCCGCGCCGCCGCCGCTGGCGATGAGCACCGCGCCGGAATCGTAGAGGGTTGCTTGCAAAAATTCGGCGAGCACTGCGACGTGACCGGCGGGGCGCAGCGCGACGTGCGGCCGCTCGGATTCGCCGAAGCCGATGAGGTCGGGCGCGAGCACGCGGTGCGGTCCGGCGAAGGCGGCGGCGACTTTCGACCATTCGTAGGAAGAAACGCCGACGCCGAAATCGTGCACGAACACGAGCGGCGGAAAACCTTCGGATTCTACGCTGTCCGGGTCGGGAAAGAACACCGACTCGTGATAGACCACTTGCCCGTGGCTGGAGGCAAAAACGCGGGAACGAAAAGCCGGCCCGGCGGCCGTGTCGGGCAGACGCGCCTGGACCGGCGGCCGGATGAAATAGCGCAACCCGAGCATGACTGCTCCGCCGAGCAAGCCGGCGCCGAGACCGATGCCGAAGAGCCGGCGCGGCGGGCGGCGGCCGGTGAGCGCGATGTATTTCCAGGGAGTCATCGGGGCGCGGCGGCAGTGTAGGAAATTTGCGTCGCGGCGCAAACGGTGTGCCTCGCCCACGCGGCGCTGGCCTTCGATTGAATTTTACGCCGCGAGCCGCGTGCGGCCGGCACCGCGTTCGATCCGGCCGATACGGCGAACGCCGCGCAACGCGGGCGCGGCGAGCACGCGGGCGGCGTCTTTTTCGGCCACGACGAGCGCCATGCCGATGCCCATGTTGAAGACTTGATACATCTCGTCGCGGGCGACTTCGCCGTGTCGCGCGAGCAGTTGAAAAATCGCCGGCGGCGTCCAGCTCGCGAGGTCGATGATGGCGTCGCAATCCGCCGGCAGCACGCGTGGCAAATTATCGACCAGCCCGCCGCCGGTGATGTGCGCGAGCGCCTTGAAAATCCCAGGTCCGAGCGCGTCGCGCGCGGCGGCGAGCGCGGGCTGGTAGTTGGGATGCACGCGCAGCAATTCTTCGCCGAGCGATTTTTTTAAATCGGGCAGCCGGGCGTCAAGCGGGAGCTGCATTTTGTCGAAAAAAATCGCGCGGGCGAGCGAGTAGCCGTTGGTGTGCAAACCGTGCGCCGGCAGGCCGAGCACCGCATCTCCGGGGCGGATGCGCGCGCCGTCGATGATCGCTTTTTTATCCACGACGCCGACGATGCAGCCGGCGAGGTCGTATTCGTTTTCCTGATACAATCCCGGCATCTGCGCCGTCTCGCCGCCGACGAGCGCGCAGCCAGCCGCGCGGCACGCTTTGGCGAGGCCGGCGAGAATCTGTTTGAAGACCGGCGGCTCGAGTTTGCCGGTGCCGAGGTAGTCGAGGAAAAAGAGCGGCCGGGCGCCGAGCACGGCGATGTCGTTGACGCAATGGTTGACCAAATCCTGGCCGATGGTGCCATGCTGGTTGAGCGCAAAGGCGAGTTTCAACTTGGTGCCGACGCCGTCGATGCTGCTGACGAGCACCGGCTCGCGCAGCCCGCGAAAATCGGCGCGAAAAAGTCCGCCGAAGCCGCCGACTTTGCCGAGCACCTGCGCATTGTGCGTGCCGGCGAGCGCGCGCTGCAGTCCGCCCTTGAGCCGGTTGCCGAGGTCCACGTCCACGCCGGCGCGAGCGTAGGCTTTTTTGGGCGGGGAAATTTTGGATTTTGGATTTTGGATTTTGGCGCGGCTGGGCATGCGCGAAGGTGGTAACGTTTAAGGTCGCATTTTGCGACCTCAAGTTTGCAACGCGTGCTGCTCAAAGCCGATGCGCGGTCGCGCCGGCGCCGGCGGCGGAGTCATGAGCTGGCGCACCGCGTCCACGAGCACGCGCAAGCTTTCATCGTGCTCAGCCACCTTGCGTTCCAATTCTTCCAGGCGCAGGAGAATTTCCTTATTGTCCGCGATGGCTGCGCGCAAACGCACAAATGCGCGCACGACGAAGACGCTCATCTCGACGGCGCGCGGGCTGTTGAGCACGCTGGCGAGCATCAGGGCGCCGTGCTCAGTGAAGACAAACGGAGCGTATCGCCGGCCGCCGTATCCAGTTGAACTTGAGGTCACAAATTGTGACCTCAAGTTTGCAAGTTCCTCGGAATTAAGCTGAAACGCGAAATCTTCGGGGAACCGGCTCGAATTCCGCCGGACCTGCTGAAGCATCTGCTTGACTGTCACCCCATAGATTTCCGCCAAGTCCGTGTCGAGCATGACACGGTGCCCGCGAATGATAAAAATCCGGGATTCGGCCTTGGCGATGGCGGCGGGCGCGTCGTTGCTCATCGTGGCGGATTTCAGCGCTACTTCAAACTCTCGAACAAACTCGGGTGTTCGTCGGCGACGACGAGCGTGTTGGCGCGGCCGTGGCGGCGTTCCATGATGTATTTGTCCAAATTCGGATCGACCGGCACGGGATAGTTGCCGTTGAAACAGGCGAGGCAGAAATTTTCCTTGGGCAGCTCGGTGGCGCGCACGAGCGAGTCGGTGTCCAGATAACCGATGGAATCGGCGCCGAGATAATCGCAGATTTTCGAGAGCGAAAGCTGGTTGGCGAGCAGGTCTTCCGGGTCGGGAAAATCAATGCCGTAATGACACGCGAAACGATGCGGCGGACAGCTCACGCGCATGTGCACTTCCTTCGCGCCGGCTTCGCGCAGGTTGGTCACGCGGGCGCGCGCGGTCGTGCCGCGCACGATGCTGTCATCGACGACGACGACGCGTTTGTCGCGCACCATTTCCTTGATGAGGTTGAGCTTGATGCGCACGTTGAAGTCGCGGATCAACTGGCTCGGCGCGAGGAACGTGCGGCCGATGTAATGGTTGCGCACAAAGGCGTGCGCGAACGGAATGCTCAGCTCCTCGCTGAACCCGAGCGCGGCGTAATTTCCCGAGTCCGGCACGGGCACGACGATGTCCGCTTCGACCGGGTGCAGGCGCGCGAGTTCGCGGCCCATGCGGGTGCGCGCGGCGGCGACATTGATGTCGTCGATGAAGCTGTCGGGCCGCGCGAAATAGACGTATTCAAAAATGCAGAACGCCTTTTTTTCCTGGCGAAAAGGCCACTCCGAACGCGGGCCGTTTTCGTCGATGATGACGACTTCGCCCGGCGCGATCTCGCGCACGAATTCGGCGTGGATCAAGTCAAACGCGCACGTCTCGCTCGCCAGCACCCAGGCGCCTTCGAGCTTGCCGAGGACCAGCGGCCGGAAGCCGAACGGGTCGCGCACGCCGATGATCTCGCGCTCGCTCATGATGACGAGTGTGAACGCGCCTCGCGCCCGTCGCAGCGCACCGAGCGCGGAGCGGCTCTCGGCGGCATGGTTCGCGCCGGACGGTTGTGCAAGCAGGTGGAGGAGGACCTCGCTGTCGTTGGTGGTTTGAAAGAGCGAGCCGCGCGTCTCGAGTTCGTCGCGCAGTTCGCCGGCGTTGATGAGATTGCCGTTGTGCGCGATGGCGATCTGGCCGCGCACGCCGTTGGCGAGCATCGGCTGGGCGTTGGTGATGTTGCTCGATCCGGTCGTGGAATAGCGCGTGTGTCCGATGGCGCGCTGGCCTTGCAACGACTCCAGAATTTGCTGGTTGAACACCTGCCCAACCAAGCCCATGGCCTTGTGGACCTTGAACGGACTGCCAGGCTCATTCGCCGTGACAATGCCGGCGCTCTCCTGCCCGCGGTGTTGCAGCGCGAAGAGGCCGTAATAGGTCAGCGCGGCGGCGTTCGGGTGGCCGAACACAGCGAAAACGCCGCATTCATGGGTGGGAAAACAGGCGTCGTCGGGGCAATCGGCAGGCGTCATCCGGCGGGGGAGGTTTGAAGGCTTGCTATAATGGCCCAGCGCGATGGAAAGGCAACGCCGCGGGCCTCAGTTCGCCGCCAGCGCTTTTTCCAATGCGGCGATGCCAGCCTGGGCCACCTCGACGTCCTGCTCGCCGGTGCCGGAACCGATGCCCACGGCGCCGACAAGCTGCCCGTCGCGCAGGATGGGCAGGCCGCCTTTGAGATTCGTGGTCATGCCGCCGGTGGCCAGCGATAGATTCACGCCGAAATCCTGCGGCGCGGCGCCGGTCGCTCCGCGGGTCGAGGCTGCGGTGATGGCTTTTTGCGTGGCCGAGCGTTGGGCGTGAAATTTCGCGCCATCCATGCGGGCAAACGCGAGCAGATGGCCGCCGGTGTCCACGATGGCGATGCACTGCGGCACGCCGATCTCAGCGGCTTTTTTCATGCAGCCTTGCAGGACGATTTCGGCTGCGGCGTAGGTGAGTTCGTGGGAGGGACGGAGGAGTGAAGCCATGCCGCGAATCTATGCACAGCCCGGCCAGTTGCGCGACACGGCAAACGCACAAACTGAGATTTGCACGGCAAACACATTCTTGCCTTGTCGGCGGGCGGTGCGATCCGCCACGGTTCGCTTGGTGGCTGCCGAGGTGATCGCTGCGCGTAAAAACTCCGTGTTTAATTTTGTCATCCGCCGCGCGCTGGCCCGCGCGTTGCGGCGGAGGTTTCACGCCGTGCAGATTGCGGGCGTCGAGCATCTCCGCGCGCTCGTTCCCGACCGGCCCGTGATCGGTTGCGCGAATCACACCAACTGGTGGGACGGCTTTCTGCTCTATGTCCTCTCACACCGGCTCCTGCCGGCGCACGACATCTTTCTGGCGATGGAAGAAGCCAATCTTCGGCGCTACCCGTTTTTCCGCTGGATGGGCTGCTTCGGCGTGGATCTCGATGCGCAACGGTCCAGCGCGGCTCTGCCCGGTGTGCGTTACGCGGTGCGTCTGCTCCGAGGTTCCGCCGATCGGCTCGTGTGGCTCTTTGTCCAAGGCCGGCTCGCCTCGCCGCGGGTTGCGGTCGAAGCCAAGACCGGCGCGCTGTGGCTCGCGCGCCACACGGGCGCGCAACTCCTGCCGCTGAGCATCCGCTACGAATGGCTGGCGGAATCGCGGCCTACCATCTTCGTCCGCATCGGCGCGCCTTTTTTCCCCGGCGTGGACGACAGCGCCGCGGTGCTCGCGGAGAAACTCAACGCCCTGCTCGCCGCGACCGACGATGCCCTGCTCCGCAGCCCGCCGGAGTTACGCGATTATGCACCGCTCTTCCCGCCACAACTTTCTTTCAACAAACGCTGGGACCTTTTCCTGCACCGATTGCGCGGTGGACGCGCCCGCAATTTCGAGCGCGCAAACCGGCTGTGAAATCAGCGATTCATTCGCGCGCCAGCGCGGCCACGGCTGCGACGCGCGGCGCGCTGAGTGCGCGCAAGGTCGCCGAATCGAAGCAATGCGACACCGCCGCAGCCGACTGAATATTTCCTGCCTCGTAACCCGCCCACAGACTCCAGGCGACCACGCCGTCATCAATCGTCAAGCCTTCGATAGTCAGTTGCCGTTGTCCAACCTCGCCGGACTGGCGGGCATGAATCACCGTGCGCACCGCGCGCTGACCGCCGACCAGCGTCTCGCGCTCCTCGGTGGCCGTTAATTCCGCGCCGGCGGCGCGACAAATATCGACGGCAAACCCGCGCGCCACGTCCGGCAGTTCCCGGTCGCCGGCGTGATAATCAAAGACCCGGTTCAACTCGAGACGCAGGCCGCCGCGACCGCCCCTGGCCCGCGTTAAATCCGGCGTCTCCTGGCTGGGTGGGAGCTGGTTTAGCCTCACGGGCATCCGGGCCTCGAAGCGGTCGTTGCGATAAGCGAAAAAGCCGTCGTTATCCGGAGTTGGCGCCGTAACCGTCGGGCCAAGCCGTTGCTCGGCACGCGCCGAGCGGCCGTTGGCGGAGCGCGCCGCTGGTTCCTGTGCGGCGGCCGGACCGATGGGCAGCCGGAAGCCCGGCAGGGCGCGGTAGGCTTCCCATCCAAAAGTCGCGCCGAGCCAGAGCAAAACGGTGGCCAGCACATCGACCTTGGAAAACCGCGGCAACCTGCCGCCCCAGCGCGGGCGCCAGCGGTTTTGCCGGTGTTCCGTAGTGATGAGCGCCAGCGGATTCCGCAAATCGAAGCTGGGAACAAAAGCAGGAAAAATTGGCGCATTCTCGGACTCTGGCATAAATTCCGCTTGCGTCTCCGAGCCAGTTGTCCCGCCAGAAAGCAACTTGCGCCAATGAAAGCCCTTCTTCAGCTTAATTCCCTCAATTCGTGCAGCTTGCGTTGACATTTTCGAAAATCCCGCAGACCAATTGAAACATTCTTACGGGATTTCGCCAAAGGAATCAATCCTTTTTGCAACTCAATTCTGATAATTCTCAAAAAAGTAATCGAAGCCTTTGCGCTTCGCGGCGCAAGCCTTGGTCCATCGTCGGCTCCATTTTCAGCCGTTATTTCGGGCCGCCCCAGCCGACGGCCACGCGCTGTTTGCGCGCAAACCGGTCGTGATACCACAGCTCGCCGTGCTGGATGCCGTGCTCGTGGATCAAGCGGGTGACCTTCACGTCGAAGCAGCAATACTCCGCGATTTCCCGCAGCTTGCCTTGACGCCACCACTTGATGGCGTCCAAGCCTTCCGCCGTTTTGCCCAATCCGAGCGTCGCCTGGGCGAGCGATTCGAGCTTGGGCTTGTGCCCGGCGACGCGCTCGATTTCCACGAGCAGATCGAGCGTGCGCAGTTGCTCGGAGAGTTCCAGGATCGTGTAGCCCATGAGCACTTCGTAGTCGAAGTGCAGCACGTTGTAGCCGACGACCAGATCGGCGCGGCGCAGTTCTTCCACCAACGCATCCACCTGCCGCTCGGAATAAATGCGGTAGCCGCCGCGCGCCGTCGAATAGGTGACGCCCACGCTCAGGCCCATGTCGCGTTTCTTGTCCCAACCGCCGACATCGTTGGCGGTGCGTTGTGTTTCGAGATCGAAATAAACGAGGTTTTGCATCCGGCGTCGGCAGCCAGCCTGAGCGGCGGCGGAAAAAATTTTCAGAGATCGTGCTGCGGTTCGGCGGACGACGATTCGCCCTCCGGCAACTTTTCGCCGGTGGCGGTGAGTTCAAATTCCCCGGCGTCGAAGGCCATCAGGCGTTGCGCGCCGGTGATGAGAAACTCATCCCACGCCGCGCCGTCAGTCTGGTAAAACGTGAGCGCGCCACCGCCGGCGGCAGCAGCGTTTGCAGCGGCGGGAGCCTTGATCAACTTCACCGCGCGCAGGTGCGGACGTTCGCTGATCTTGCGCAGGCGCAGGCCGTCGGTGGTTTCGAGATAACTCCCTTTTTCATCGAAGCTGGCGCGCAGTTTCGTGACGTTGCTGCCAGCGGCGCGTTTGCCGCGGCCGGCGAGCGGATTTTTCACCAACGTCAATTCGACGACTGGCGACGGCGCGCTCGCAGTGGCCGGGTCTTCCAAACCCAGCGCCGGATCGGGCCGGCGGATCGACCGCTCGAAGAACGTCTTCCATTCCGACACCGCCTGTGCGCCCTCCTGTTTGGTTTCCGTCCATTCGAGCCCGCGCACCCGCTGCCAGCCATCGGTTTCTTCCAGCAAATAAATCCGGTCCGATTGCGGCGAAGCCGACACGGCGCGCGGCGTCGGCTCGCCGGAAACTGCCGGCAGCGTGCGCAGCGCCTCGGCCGCGTCGCCGCCGGCCGCCGCGCGCTGCACGAGTCCCTCGGCATTGATTTCCCAGATCGTATCGCCTTTGCCGCGGCTGCGCAGCGGCTCAGGCGCGGCGACGCGGTAATTGAGTGGTCCCGTCGGCTCGGCGCCGTCTGTCACTTGATAAAAGCGCGGACCCGCGCGGCCAGCCGACGACGGCGTTTTGCCTTCGGGAAACAGGACCACCACGAAATTTTCGTCCGCGACGAGCGCCGGCGAAGTTCCCTTCGGCGCCGATTCCGTCGGCTTGCGCCAAAGCAATTCGCCCGTCGCGTTGAAACGCAGCAACTCCCAGCCGCCGCCGGCGATCGCGGCGAGCACAGCCAGCCCGCCGTCGGCCGGCACGAGCGCGATGGCTTCCACGCGCACGATGCGCATCTCTTCGTCTTCATCGACCCATTCGTTGCCGAGGAAATCGACACCCTCGACTTTCCACGGCCCGACGGCGAAACCGCGCGCGGCGTAATGCCCAGCCGGCACGGTCTTGCCGGCGTCGTCGCGGCGGTCCCATTTCGTGATGAGACCGTTCAATCCGGCGGTGAAAGCGCGTTCCGGCGCGCTCTCGTGCAGCCGGCGCACCAGGCGGCCCGTTTTGACTTCAAAGATGCCGAGGGCATACGTCGCGTTTTCCAGCGGCGGCGGCAGGAAGATCAGCGGCACGACGGGCCGTTCGTGCGCTGGCGACGCCGACGGCTCCGCGGCGTTGGAGATCCACGGCAGCGCGATGGCGGCGAGCAGCGCAGCCGTCGCGGCGCGGCGCGAAAAATCACTCAGCATAGTAGCGCCAGTTCAACTCGGGGAAAATGTTGTCGCGCCATTCGCAATTGGACAGAAAATCCTCCCGCACCCGGCCTTCGCGCAAATGCTCGTAGAGCCGGGTGAAACGCAGCAGGTGGTCGCGCGTTTCCTTGCCGGCAAAATCCTTGGCCGTGCCGGTCTTCATCAAAAACGCCCAGTCGCTCGCCTGCGCCAGCAGGAGTTCGCGCGCGAGCTGGCGCAGCACGCGCTCGCGTTCGACCCGCGCCTTGCCCTTGAGCTTTTTGGCGTTGATCGCCGCCGCGGTTTCCGTGGCGACTTCGACCATGCGCCGCGCCGCAGCTTGCAAATGCGGATAAATCCACGAGTTCGACTCGTCGAGCCAGACTTCCCAGTAGCCATTTTGCCCCCAGCTCGAGGCGCTCGGCGCGACCATCTGCTGCGTCGGGTGCGTGGCCAGATAACGGCCCGGCGTGGTCAACGAAAAAACCAGGGTGTCATACGCCGCCTTGCGCAAAAAAAGCTCCAGCCACTCGGGACCTTCAAACCACCAGTGGCCGAAGAGTTCGGCGTCGAACGGCGCGACGACAATCGGGTCGTTAACCAAACTTTGTCGCAGGCTGCCGATCTGCTCCTCGCGGCTGTGCAAAAAATCCGCTGCGTGATGATCCGCCGCCGCCTCCGCCCACGGGCGATGGTAAACGTCTTTTTCCAACGTCGGCACGCCGCGGCCCGTGACGCGGTGATATTTGAAGCCGGTGAACTTCCGCTGGCCGTCGGGCGCGATCATCGGAGCCAGTTCGCTCTTGGGCAAGTCGAACCCGATGTCGCGATAAAAATCGCGGTAAGCCGCGTCGCCCGGATAGCCTTCCAGCGCGCTCCAAACCTGGCGCGAACTTTCCCGGTCCCGCGCGAACGCCGCCGGCCCGGCCGTCGTGTAACACGGTGCGTAAATGGCCGCGTGCGGCCGGGGCTGCCCATACATGAGGCCGTGCGCGTCGAGGATGAACCAGCGGATGTTGGCCTCCGCCAGCACGTCGTCCAGGCCGGGCACGAACGCGCATTCCGGCAGCCAGATGCCGGCCGGATCGCAGCCGAAATGCCGGCGGTAATCGTCGCGCGCGAGGAAGATCTGCGCCCGCACCGCCTGCGGGATGTTGGACATCAACGGCAGAAACCCGTGCGTCGCCGCGCAGGTGATGATTTCCAGATGTCCCGAATCTTGAAACGAACGGAACGCCGCGACCAGATCGCCCCGCCAGCGTTCGTTGTATTGCTCCCGGCAGGCTCGCAGCCGGACGAGATAAAAGTGCGCCACTTCCTCGACGCGCCCCTGTCCGCGAGTGCGGGCGATTTCGCGCTCCGCCAGCGCGACCGAGCGGTCGAGATAACGCCGGGTGCGTTCTTGCAAGAGCGGATCGGTCAACATCGCGCACAGCGGCGGCGTCAGCGTCAGCGTCAGCGCAAAAGGCACGCCGTCGCCGACCAGCCGGTCGAGCATCGCCAGCAGCGGCAGATACGTCTCGACAACGGCTTCAAAGAGCCAGTCTTCCTCTAAAAATTCCGGGTGTTCCGGGTGACGCACGAACGGCAGGTGCGCGTGGAGCACGAGAGCGAGAAAGCCGTGAGGTGCCATGCAAAAAAAGTCGCCGCTGGGAAGCCAGCCCCAGACCAAAGCAGCGCCCGCGCAAAGCGCAAGTGCGCGGTGCCGCGGCACGACGTTCAGCCGCGCTTGCTCCGCTCTTCTTCAGCCAATTTTTGGTAAAGAAACGAACGATCCACCGCGTCCTTGTCGCGCACGGTTTGTTTCATGCGCAGCAGCAAACGCGGCGTGGCAAAAGGAATCGGCACTCCGCCCAAAGTCATGACAACAACTTCCGCGCACGCTTCTTCATAAGCGATGCCGCAAGACGCCAGCATCAGATCAACGACGATCTCATCAGCTATCCGCACCACGACATAATCGCGCAGATCCGTGCCCGCTAATTCGCGCGCCGCCTGGTCCGGCAGCGAATCCAAAGCCTCCAGCACCCTGGCTTGATTTTCCGGCGAACCTTCCAGCAGCAAGTCCACGTCTTCCGTCGTGCGGGTGAACCCGTGTTGAATGATGGCCATGCCGCCGATGACGAGGTAACGCGCGCCGGCCGCATTGAGATTGCGACAAAGCGAAATCAAGTCCTCGAGCGTCGGCGGACGCGACTCTAGCTGCGACTCGTCCGGATGAGCATCTTCAGCGTCCATGCGTCTTTTTCCTCGTGGCTGTGAAAACGATAGACGCCGCGCGGAATAAACGGCCTGCCCGCACGCAAGTCGCGCAAAAGGTGCAGCAGCCGGTTGGCCTGCTCCAAGCCGCCCGACGAAGGTTTGCGCCGGCCGACTATTTTCATGGGCAATTCGGCTTCCATTTTTTTCAACGCAAAGCTGGCAGCATTTTTTCGCTGGTCGCCGACGTGGAGGCCGCAGCGACGGGCGCATCTTCGCTGAAAACGCTGCTCTCGTAAAGCCGCGCGTAGAGGCCGCCGGGGATCGCGAGCAACTCGTCGTGCGTGCCGCGCTCGACGATGCGGCCGTGGTTGAGCACGAGGATTTGGTCGGCGCGGCGCACGGTGCTCAAGCGGTGCGCGATGACGAAGCTCGTGCGGTCGCGCATCAATTTTTCCAAGGCCGCCTGAATGAGACGCTCGGTCGTGTTGTCCACGCTCGCCGTCGCTTCGTCGAGGATCAGGATCGGCGGGTCTTTCAGCAATGCCCGCGCGATGGAGACGCGCTGCTTCTCGCCGACCGAGAGCTTCACGCCGCGCTCGCCGACGACCGTGTCGAGTCCCTGCGGCATCCGGTCGATGAAGTCGCGCGCGTTCGCCGCCGCCGCCGCGCGCAGCAACGAGTCGTCGTCCGCGTCGGGCCGGCCGAGGCGCAGGTTGTCGCGGATCGTGCCGTTGAAAAGAAAACTCTCCTGCGTGACCAGCCCGACGGCAGCGCGCAGCACCGGCTTGGGCAGCTCGCGCAACGGCTGGCCGTCGATGAGGATTTCGCCGTCGTCGTATTCGTAAAAACGGGTGAGCAAATTCACCAGCGTCGATTTGCCCGCGCCGGTCGGCCCGACGAGCGCCGTCGTGGTGCCGGCGGGCGCGTGCAGCGAGATGTGGCGCAGCACCGGCGGGCGTCGCGTCGTGCTCACGCGCGAGCCGGTCGCGTCGTCCTCGCCGGCTTTCACCGTTTCGTCGGTCACGGCGGCCGTCGCGGTGTCGGCGTCGTTTTCCTCCTCGTCGTCGTGTTCGTAAGCAAACGAAACGTCGCGGTAACGCACGTCGCCGACGATTTTCACCGACGACTTTTCTTCGCTCGCCGCGATGGCAAACGCTTCGCTTGCTTCGTCGCGTTCGGCCGGCGTGTCGAGGATTTCAAACACCCGCGCGCCGGCCGCGCGGCCGGCCTGGAAAAGCTGGTTGAGCGAGTGCAACTGGCGGATCGGTTCGTAGAGATAGCCGGTGAGCCAGAGCACGCTCGTCAGCGCGCCGAGCGACAACGCGCCGTCGAGCACGGCCCGCGCGCCGAAGTAGAGCAAAAGGGCCAGCCCGCAGTTGTTGCAAAATTCCATCGTCGGGCTGTAAACCGACCAGGTGCGCATGATGACCAGCGCCGCGCGCCGCAGCTTGTCGCTGACGCCGTTGAAACGCGCGTGCTCGGCGTCCTCGCGCACGTAAGTTTTGATTTGGCGGATGCCAGCGAGGTTGTCGTGCAAGAGCGAATTCATCGCGCTCGCGGCCTGGCGCTGGAGCTTGTAGCGGCGGTGTGCGGTGAGCGTGTAAGCGAGCGCGCCGGCGACGAGGAACGGCACGGGCGCGAGCGCGACGAGCGTCAATTTTCCGCTGTAGTGCAGCAGCATCGCGAGCACGACGCTGATTTGCAGCACGGCGACGACGCCTTGCTCGATGCCGTCGATGAGCACGCGCTCGACGGCGTTCACGTCTTCGAGCACGCGCGTCATGATGTCGCCGCTCGCCCGGTTGTCGAACCACGCCAGCGGCAGCCGCTGGATGTGCGCGTAAAGGTCGCTGCGCAGGTCGAACATCACGCGTTGCTCGAACGTATTGTTCAAGTTGATGCGCAGCGAGTTCAGCAGATTTTGGATAAAAAACGCGCCGAGTCCGAACAGCGCCAGCGGCACGAGCCGCTCGGGATGCCCGCCGCGGATCACATCGTCCACGACGCGTTGCGCGACGTTGGGAAACACGACGACCGTCAGCGTCGTGCCGATGGCGCAGGCCAGCGTGCCCAAGGCCAGCCAGGGGTAACGGCGGACGTAAACGAGGACGCGCAGGATGGTGTTTTTCATCGACGATGGAAAGCGAACGCAATGTCGCGGCAAAAGACATTGCCGGCAAGGTGCGCGCGCTCCAGCCCGAAGGGAAACGCGCCGACCGAAAACCTGGCTGGTGACGTTTTAAGATTGAGTTTTTTTTGAATAAACCAGTCAGGACGACTTGCGCCGGCAGGACAGCAACCAGGTCTCGGAACGTCTCAGCCGCATCGACCTCAACGCGGAATGCGAACGCAAAAACCGCGACCGCGATTCCCCCGCCAAAATCCCAGCGCACCATGTGCGAGAGCCGATTCGCGGCGTTTAAACAATTCCAGCCGTTTTCCACGCGAAGATTTCACCTTGCCATGATCCCGATGCCCGGCCCATCAGGCGTTGCCAGCACGGGAACGATAGTTAGGTTGTCACGGTCGCTTTTCAGCAATAAAAGTCATGTCCTCGCCGTCATTGAAAGTCATCATCGTGGACGACAGTCCCGAGGATCGGGAGACCTG
>JAFAXH010000145.1 GCA_019241085.1 Verrucomicrobiota bacterium
CAGCGGCAACTGGCGCTTCGACGAGGTCAATATTTCAGGAAACGTCGTGCCCGAGCCGGGAACCTACGCCTGGCTCTCCGTGGGCTTGATT
Organism: Verrucomicrobiota bacterium; assembly: GCA_019241085.1. GTDB lineage: Bacteria > Verrucomicrobiota > Verrucomicrobiia > Chthoniobacterales > SZAS-18 > JAFAXH01. Next base: position 92 of record JAFAXH010000145.1, read on the forward strand.
GGGCTGGCTGGTCTCGCTCGTTGCCGCCGCAAAGTCGGGATTTGAAAAAAGCCTTCACGATCACACTACCATGCCATCTTTCACTGCTTCCACGATTCGTTCCACCCGCCACGGCGCCAGCCTCCGAGCGAGCCTGCCCGGCGTCGGCCTGCTGCTCCTGCTCGCCGGCGGCGCGGCGCACCAAGCCGGCGCGCAAAGTTTTACGCCCGGCGACCTGCTGGTGAGCCGGACGGTCTATCAAGGCATGGCCGCGACCGTCACCGTCGGCCAGGCTCTGCCCAACGGCGCCCAGGCGGTCGCCGACGGCTCCTATCCCAACGTCTTCCGGAACGAAACGCCGGACCCCAGCTTTGGCGTCACCGCTCCTTTGTTCCTGGATCAACTCGATCCCACGACGGGGGCGCGCGCGAGCATCACGGCGGTGCCCACGAGCGTGCTGGTCACCAGTTTTCCTTCCAAGAGCGAGGGTGCGCTGAACCTCTCCGCGGACGGCACGGCGATTACTTTCATGGGCTATCGGGCGAGCGTCAACGCCCTGGACATTTCCAACTCCAACACCCCCGGCGTGCCTGATCCCGGCAATCCGGTGGCAAGTGTCACACCGACTTACCGCGTCATCGCCCAGATGAACGCCAATGGCGCGTTTACCTCCACGACCACCAACGCCTACCCCGGCAACAACGGCCGCGCGGCGATCCTCGCCAGCAACGGCAATTACTACACCGTCGGCAACGCCGGCAACGGCGGCAGCGGCCCCTCGACGCAGCCCAACGTCACCGGCGTGCAACTCGTGACTCCGGGCGTGAACGCGCCGTCGAACACCGCGGGCACGACCAGCGTGGGCACCTACAATGTCACGCAGAACGGCTACACGGCCGACAAGCCCGCCAAGGACAACAACTTCCGCGGCGAGACGATTTACAACAATACGCTCTACGTCACCAAAGGCAGCGGTTCCAACGGCATCAACACGGTTTATCAGGTCGGCACGGCCGGCACCTTGCCCACGGGCACGAACAACACGATCAGCATTCTGCCCGGCTTTCCCACCACGCTGGCCAACACCGCGGGCGCGATGCATCCCTTCGGACTGTTTTTTGCCTCGCCGACCGTGCTCTACGTCGCCGACGAAGGCGACGGCGTGGCCGCCAACGCCACCACCAGCGGCGGCGGTTTGCAGAAGTGGACCTTTAATCTTGCCACCAGCGCGTGGTCGCTCGCTTACACGCTGACCAACGGCTTGAATCTGGGCGTGCAATACGCCGTCGCCAACGGTCCCAACGGCGAGGTGTATCCCACGAACTTGAACCCGGCCACCGACGGCCTGCGCAACCTCGCCGGTCGCCTCAATGCGAACGGCACCGTGACCCTTTACGCCATCACCTCGACCGTGAGTGCCAACACCGACCAAGGCGCCGACCCCAACAAACTGGTGGCCATCACGGACAACCTCCTTTTCACGACCGCCCAGCAGGCGTCTCAGGAACAGTTCAACACCTTGGAGAGCGCTGCTTATGGCGAGGCGCTGCGGGGAGTGAGTCTTACTCCGACGGTGCCCGAACCATCGACTTGGGCCATGGCAATCGGCGGCGTGGGCGTGCTGCTCGTGTTACGACCGCGTATCCGCCGATCAATGGGATCGTGATCGCGGGGCATGCCGTGGCTTTGCGTCGCTCCAACGGCGCTTGCTGCTTGGCTTCTTATACACAGTTCAAGGCGAGGTTTTCGATTCGACTTTGCCGCCCTGCCAAATCTGCCAGTAGCCGCATAATTGCGCGGTGAAGCGGGCGGGTTTTTCCAGGAAAAGCCGGCGTGCGTTTTTGAGCGCCTTGCGCTGGAGCTTGGCGCGGCGTTCCTCGATCAATGCGGTCACACCGTGCAGTTCCTCGGGTGCCGCCCACGGCTCCTTGGGCATTTGCAACAAGTCGCGCAGCACCAGCAGGTCGTGATCGTCGCCGAGCGCTGCTGCGACGGCGTCCAACGCGCGCACCCGCGCCTTGAGCTCGCGCCGCCAGACTGGGCGGAAAAGCCGGAGCTGGTAGCCGACATCCTTGACGCGCTTGCGCAGTTCGTGCCAAGGCGCATCGAGCGTGCCGCCTTCCTTCTCAACGAGAGCCAATGCCAGCCGGGCTTGGCGATAACTTTGGCAAAGGCCGGCGCCGATGGCCGGTTCCCAGTCGGCGGTGTCTGCGTGGTCATCGGCGGCAGCGGACGACAACGACCAGCGCGGCATGCGCTCGCGCAGATGGCGCAAGTCGGCGAGCACCGGCGGCACGCGCTCTTCCAGCGCGGTGACGCGTTTCACTGCCTCGACGTGGCGGGTCAAGCCGCGGCGAACGCCCGCCACGGTGGCCGCCGGGATTCGTCCGGGCGCAGTCTCCAGCAACTGCGTAAAAGCGGTGCCAAGCACCTGGCTGTCGCGCACCGCCGAGAGCGCGCGGCCGGCCTCGCGCAGCACGCGATTTTCATGCGCAAATCGTTTGCGTCCGAGCGCCGGCCGCGCCAGGCGCAGGAGCGCGCGCAGACGCTTGAATTCCTTGCGGCTGCCGTGGACCACCTCGGCCAGTTGCTCCGGCGTGGCGTCATCGAGCGCAGCCAGCGCTTTGTCCAGCCGCTCGCGCATGACCCGGCGCAAGCCCGTGGCCAGGCTTTCATTGGAGCAAAACTCAAAGGCCATGAAAACCGGAGGAGCCGTCGCGATTCGTTTATCTTTCTCCGTGCCGTTGTTCGCCTATTAATGGTCGCCGCGGGCGGCAGTGACTGTCGGGAGACCCTGCCGCGCGAGTTCCGCATTGCGATAAGCGGAATCGTCCGTGACCTCGCGCCCAAACCACGGCAGCGGCTCGAAGGCGCGCGCCGCCGCCTCGTCGGAAAACTCCGCCTCGACCACGCGCAACCCGGCGAGCGCTGCTTCATAAACATCCAGCTCGAGGCGCGCGGCCGGGGAGCCTTTTTTCTTCGGCAGCCGGTAGCGGGTTTTTACCAGACGCCGTCCTTCGGTCGCCGGCCAGAGCGCGTCGAACTCAGTCTGGCTCAGCGGCAGCTCGACCTCGACGCGCTGCGTGCCTTCACCCTGTTTGATCGTGAGACAGCGCCGCTTGTCTCGCCGGCGCAAGCGCACTTCGATCTTTCGCTCCGGGTCGGCGGCAAGGTAGCCTTGCTCAATGGCGCGCGCGCGGCATTTGGCCAGGTCCGCGTCGGAGGGCGGTGAGTCGGTGACGAGGAACTTGCGTTCGATCTCCTGCGCCTGCTTGCTTTTTCGCTTCGATCTTTTCGGTTTGCTCATAAAAGGGGGGAAAAGCAACCGAATGCGCTTGGAGGCATCGGGCAAGTTTTTAATTGTGACATTTCACCACCGGGCAGCCCTGCCGCGCGGGCGAGGTGGAGGATGACAAGTGCGTTTTTTGTCACGGAATTATCACAATCCTCTGCTTGGGAAGCGCCGCCTGGCCGCACTAACTTGGCCAGCAAGGTTCGATGGTCCTCGGTTGTGGACCGCGGCGCAGCAATCACCACTGCCTGCGCGCGTGCTGCCGAAGCGCTCGTCGTGCCTCACTTCATTCTTCGTTTGAACTTCACTCGTTGCTCCATGCAAAATCCTCTCCATCGCACTCGTTCCGCACGTTTCTCCGCGGCGCTCGTCAGCGGCATCACCGCCCTGGCGACCGCGTTCACCAGCTCTCCCGTCCAGGCTGTCGTCGCGGCCAGAACGCCGTTGACGAACATCGACCACATCATCGTCATCTATCAGGAAAACTGGACCTTTGACGGCCTCTACGGGAGCTTTCCCGGCGCCAATGGCGTGGCGAATGCGAGTCCAGCGTCCATCACTCAGATTGACCGCTTGAACGGTAACTCCTTGGCGAATGAAATCACGAACGCGCCCGGCAGTTACAACAATCCGGCGTTCGTGCCATCTTCCTCGACCAACGGCGCGCAAGCTGCCCAGACGACCAACCCGCCGCCACCGCTCACCACGGACGCCGCTGCGGGCGTGGCCGACTCTCGCTTTCCGACGAACTTCAATACGCTCCAACCTTACTTGATCCCCTCAGTCGCACCTTCGGCTGATCCGACGACGACCACCGGCGACATCTATCATCGCTACTGGCAGGAACAATTCCAGATCGCCGGCGCCATCAACAACAACGGCGCCGTCAGCCGCGTCGGCCACAACAGCGGCTTTGTCTCCTGGAGTGATAATCCGGGCCTGGTGATGAGCCGCTACGACGCGACCAACCTGGCGGAAGGTCTGCTGGCGCAGCAATACACCATTTGCGACAACTTCTTCCACTCGGCCTTCGGCGGCTCGTTCCTGAACCACCAATGGCTGATCGCTGCAGCGACGCCGGTGTATTACAACATGCCGACGAGTAACAACGGCAACATCGCGTATCTCGACCCGAACGGTTTGTTTGTGCTCAACACGAGCGGCGCTGCGGCCGGCAAATACGTGCGCGACGGTAGCATCACGCCGATCAGCGGAGACGTGCTCTCGAACTTGACTTACAACGGCACGAGCGGTTTGTCGGAGACGGTTGGCACCGCTTCAA
>JAFAXH010000146.1 GCA_019241085.1 Verrucomicrobiota bacterium
TTGCGCGATCATCGAAAATCAGAGCAGCGCCTCCATCGCCCCGGAAATCTGCGTGGAGGTAAAATCGCCCTCGAACTCCCGCGCGGAAATTGCCATCAAATGCCAGCTTTATCTCGAGGCTGGCGCGCAGGAATTCTGGCACTGCGACCAGGAAGGCCGGCTGACTTTTTTCGACCGCGACGGCACGCTGGAGTTTTCCCGCTTGTGCCCGCAGTTCCCAAATATGCTACCTCGCCGGCAACCGCGAAAAGCAAGCTAGCCGCGCACCTGCCCGTCACCGCGGATGACGTATTTGTAAGTCGTCAATTCTTCCAGCGCCATCGGCCCGCGCGCGTGCAGCTTGTCGGTGGAGATGCCAATTTCCGCGCCAAAGCCAAACTCGCTCCCATCAGTGAAGCGCGTGCTCGCGTTCCAATAAACCGTCGCCGAATCGACCTCGTTCAAAAACCGCTCCGCGCTCGCCGCGTCCTCGGTGACGATGGCGTCGCTGTGGTGCGAACCGTGGGCTTCGATGTGCCCGATGGCTTCATCCAAATCGCCGACGATTTTCACCGCCAGCCGCAGGTCGAGAAATTCCGTGGTCCAGTCTTCGTCGGATGCTGGTCGCAGTTGCGCGTGCCCGCCGAGCAGGCGGCAAGTCTCCGCGTCGCCACGCAACTCCACGCCGCGTTCCCACATCGTCTGCGCCACGCGCGGCAACAGCTCGAGCGCGGCGGCGCGATGCACGAGCAGCGTCTCGATGGCGTTGCAAACGCCGGGGCGCTGGCATTTCGCATTCACCGCGATGGAAACTGCCATCTCCGGATCGGCCGCCCGGTCGAGAAACAGAATGCAAACGCCGTGGTAATGCTTGATGACCGGCATCCGCGCGTGGGCGACGACCGCCTCGATCAACGCCGTGCCCCCGCGCGGCACGATGAGATCGACATAACTGTCGAGCTGCGCCAAATGCCGCACCGCCTCGCGATCAGTGCGCGGGATCAAAAGAATCGCGTCCTCTGGCAACCCGCTCGCCGCCAAGCCGCGCCGGAGCGCAGTGGCGATGGCGAGATTGGAACGCAGAGATTCCGAACCGCCGCGCAGGATCGTAGCATTCCCGGTCTTCGTGCAGAGCACCGCGGCATCGCTCGTCACGTTAGGACGCGATTCATAGATAATACCGACCACGCCGATGGGCACGCGGACTTTGGAAATTTCGATGCCATTCGGCCGCGTCCAGCGTTTCAAAATTTCTCCCACCGGGTCCGGCAATTCGGCCACCGTTCGCACTCCATCGGCCATGGATTGCAGACGCGCTTGATCCAATCGCAAACGGTCCAACATCGCCGTGCTCAAGCCGGCGGCGCGCGCCGCTTCCAAGTCCACGGAATTTTCAGCAAGAATTCGCTCAGCCTGCGCGAGTAACGCATCTGCCATCGCGTGCAAGCCAGCATTCTTTTGCCCCGCATCAGCTCGCGCCAGCAGGCGAGTGGCCGCCTTCGCTCGCGAACCCAGATTTTTGATCTCCGCTGCACAATCCATAAAAGTCACACCTTAACCATCGCTGCCGGGATTTGCCAGAAACCGTGTGCCAACCGCTTCGCCGGCCACGATTTTTTCTAACAAACCCGGCGTCCGTCCATTCGCGATCACCACCGGGATGCCGTGACTCACGGCGAGCTTGACGGCTTGCAGTTTCGACGCCATGCCGCCCACGCTCAGACGCCCGCTGCCGGCTCCCGCCAAATGTTGAACGTCATCGATGTTTTCCACCACGGGAATCGGCTGGCCGCGACCCGTCGGATCATGTGTCAAACCCTCGGCATTCGTCAGGATGACAAGCAGATCAGCGTCCGCCAAACGGGCAACTTCCGCCGATAACCGATCATTGTCGCCGAAACGCAATTCCTCGACCGCGACGCTGTCGTTTTCATTGATGATGGGCACGACGTTGCGAGCCTCCAACAGACGGCGCAAGGTATTCTGCGCGTTGGCGTAGCGCATCCGGCTGTCGAGATCGCCGTGAGTGAGGAGCAATTGCGCCACTGCCAGCCCGTGTCTGGCAAAATGCGTGGCGTAAACGTGCATTAGCCGCGATTGGCCCACGGCGGCGCAAGCCTGCACCGCTGGCAGGTCTTCGCGGGGGCGCTCGCGCAACCCGAGCGCTGCCATGCCCGCGCCGACCGCTCCACTGGAGACCACGAGACATTCTCGCCCGGCGCGCAGGATCGCCGCAATCTCCGCGCTCAGGCGCCGGAACTGCGCGCTGTCGAGCGCATTGCCGCGCGGCCGCGTCAGCAGCCCGGTGCCAAGTTTTACCACAAGACGATGGGGCGAGAGCAATTGCACAACGATGAGGTTAGGACACCGCGCGGCGAGACCACTTGCAAATTGAAACCGCTGCAACTACGGTCGCCACATCGGTGGCAGTATTCCGGATTCAACAAGAATTCGTCTCCGCGCAAGCGCTCGTAGCTCAACTGGATAGAGCGTCGGTCTCCGAAGCCGAAGGCTACAGGTTCAAGTCCTGTCGAGCGCACTCTGGGCGAGCTTTTTTGCGGGGTGGCCCAAAAAGACCTGCAGGCGCATTTTTATTTTTTCAAACCGCGATCCCTGGTGTCTCGATAGCGGTTGAATACAGGCGAAGCGCCGCTAATCAAACCATTCGCAGCGTTAAAATATAGACTCGTAACCCCGGGATGCTCTGATTCAGATTTCCTCGGCTTCTTTGTCCGAGGCGAGTTGATATCTGGCGGGACCGACTTTCTGCAAACCGGCAATTTTCTTGCCGGTCGAACCAAACCAAGCGTGCAGATTCGCACTCTTCACATTGAGTTTATCTGCCAGCTCTTTGATGCTAACTCCCTCATCACCGGCATTCTTCAATTCATTGATAATACTTTCCTTCAAGGCGCCGCGTTTCCCGCCGCCCCCCTTGCGGCGGCCGATTTTAGCCGTCGCAACCGGTTCCTGAGAGCTGCGCGACGCCTTGCGAGGGCCGCGCCTCGTCGTGCCGTCCAGACCCGACCCGCCGAGCAAACCAGCGATCTTCTGGTCGAGATCAGAGATTTGCGCCTGCAGCGATTCTTTCTTGTCCAGCAAGCTAATGATTTGTTTGAAGTGGGCAGATGTTAAATTGGTCAGATCCATAGAAAATGTTAAGCGAGACACACAGATATATTCAAGGTCGGCACTTGCAAAGTAATTTATTTATAAATTGTGCAAAAAAATAATTATACACTTCCGTTGCATTTCATAGACAACACCGCTTTATGAAACAGGCAGCAATAGCAAGAGATCCGATGTATATAGTCAATCCAAGTTGCATCGTGATAAGGCGGTGGACTGTTTCTGTTTCTATTCTGATAGACCAACGATCAGTCCGCCGCCAAAACACCGCTCAAGCAAGCGTTCGAGCATAACGGGATTGCCCCTGGTTGTTTCATCCGCGCGTGTTTGCACAAGTCCACGCAGCCAAGCCGCGTCGAATCCTAAACAGCCTGATGAAAACGTCCCAACCGCCCCGTGTTGCCAGGCGCAGAACGTCGCGCGGAAAGACCTCACCCAACTCACAGACCAACGCCATGCCGTCCAACTCACCCAAAGCCTCCCCTTCATCACAACCGCACTCTGACGATTCTGATTTTTTCGGCGTCGGAGGATTCGACCAACTCAAACAGCGTTTCACAGATTGGTATTCGCAAGTCGAAGACCAGACCCGCGAAACGCCGTCGCGCTCTTTGCTCTACGCGGCGGGCGCGGGCTATGTGCTTTCGCGTTTGCCGGTGTTCCGCCTGTTGTTTTCACTGCTGCGACTGGCATTCATGGCGCTCAAACCCGCGGTGTTGATCTACGCTGCCATGCTGGCCTACCGGCGCATCACGGAATCCAACGAGCATTGATGCTCGCCGCGCCGGGTGGGGTCACCATGCTTTCAACTTAACCAAAGGAAAAGGGCACCAGGTTTCGGTGCCCTTTTTCTTTTGCCCTCACGGTCACGACGAACGCGCGCCTGCCGAATGGAGGAAAAAAGACCGCGGATGGTTGGCGCCCCGCACGGATCGAAAGGGTTGAGTGTCATTCCGAACCCTCCGCGCTCACTGCGCCCGCAGCCATCCGCGGTCTGAATCTGAAAAGTTGCGTTGTTAGCTGAGCAGTTTTTAAGAAAACCCGGCTGACTTATTTCTTGAGATGATTATTCACCAGCTTGGTCATTTCAAACATGCTCACTTGCGCTTTGCCGTCAAAAACAGCCTTCAGCGCAGCATCGGCGTTGATCATGCGGCGCTCCTTGGCGTCCTGCAGCTTGTGTTTGCGGATGTAATCCCAGACTTTGCTGGTCAATTCGGTCCGTGGGAGCGGCGCGGCGCCGACGATGGCTGCCAATTTCTCGTCTGGCGTGACAGGCTTGCCCAGCGCAGAGTTGGCAGATTTTTTCGGCTTATCAGAAGAGGATGATTTGGTTTTGGAGGTGGCCATAACGTGTGGGGCTGGTTTTAAGGCGGGGAAAAGGGCTTGGCAATCTTAATTTATAAATTTTGCACCGCGTCCGGGTGAGCAGCAACTTTGGCTTGCCAGCCGCGGGCGCCTGCCGGCATCGTGCGCCCCGACTCTTCGCTTGAGTCGATTTCATGCAAATAAACCTGTCCGGCGACCCTAGGAACACCTACGTCGAACGATGCTCATCAGGGGTGCCGCCAGCTCCCATCGACTACGGCAGCCCCGATTTTTAACGCTATGGTTTTGACTGAATCCAAACGTCCCCGCAACGTCGATGCGCCTCGCGCCGCGGCAATTCTCTACGGCGACTGGGGCACGAGCAAAGCTTACGTCGTCGGCTTGGCCTTCGCGGTGGCTGGTTACTCGTCCTTCTGGCTGATCGCGGCGATGTGCCTGCTCACGGCGCTGGTGGGGGTGAACTACATCACGGTCTGCAAATGCTATCCCGACGGCGGCGGCGTTTACGCGGCAGTGCGGCACCGGTCGGAGATTATTTCGATCGTTGGGGCGTTTTTGCTCATCGCCGATTACATCGTCACGGCGTCCATCAGCGCGTTTTCCGCCTTCCAGTATCTCCGGCTGCCGCACCCGGCGCTCTGCGCCGCGGGTGCCATCGTTTTCATCGGCGCGCTCAATTGGTATGGGCCGCGCCACACGGGCGGATTGGCTGTGCTGGTGTCGTTGCCGACGGCCATTGTTGTAGTCCTGCTGAGTTTGCTCTGTTTGCCGCACCTGGGGGAGGCTGCGCACAACCTCAAGCCGCTCACGGGCGGTTTTTTACAAAATTGGAGCGGTTTTGTCGGCATCGTCTTGGCACTCAGCGGAGTTGAAGCCATTGCCGGCGCCACCGGAGTCATGAAACTCGATCCCGGCGCCACCGATGATCGTCCGCGGGTGATCCATACCTCTACGCCGGCCTTGCTCTGGGTCATGGTCGAGGTCTGTTTTTTTACGGCGTTGCTCGCCTTTGCCATGCACGCACTGCCCGGCTTGCAGCAGGTGCCGGCGACCGACGGCAGCGGTAACGACGTGAATGCGCCGGAAGCCGAGGGTGTGCGCGATTACATGCTGCGCTACATGGGCGAAGTCTTTGCCGGGAACGCCTTCGGACCGATCGCGGGAACCATCGCCAGTTGGACAATTTCCATCGTCTTCGGAGTGCTCCTGCTGTCGGCAGTGAATACTGCCATCGGAGGGTTGATTGCGATGATGTTCATCATGTCCCGCGACCGGGAGTTGCCCGATCGTTTCCAAAAACTCAACGGCTATGGCGTGCCGGTGCTCGGCCTGCTGCTCAGCACCCTCGTCCCGGCCACGCTCGTGATCCTCGTCAGCGATTTGAACGGCCTGGCCGATCTTTATGCCGTCGGCGTCGTCGGCGCCATCGCGACCAATCTCGGCGCAACCTCGACGGATAAAAAGCTGCCCATCGGCAAACCCGAACGCGGCCTCATGTTTGTCACCTTCCTGGTGATGGTGGCGATCGAACTGTCGCTTTTCGTCGATAAGCCCAAGGCGCGCGTGTTTGCGGTGGGCATCCTCGCCATCGGGTTGATGCTCCGCGCGCTCGCGCGCGAAAAAGCGTTGCGCGGCGCGTTCCTAGTCACACTCACCGTGGTCGTCGCCCTGACGCTCGACAGCATTTTTGTGCTGCGAGACCTCAAGCCGGTCATCCTCGTGGTGACGGTGCTCGCTTTCGTGCTCATCATCCGTGGCATCTACGGCGAGCAGGCGATCAAACGGCAACTCGCCACGGGCAAAAACGATTTGCCTGTGCCGCCGCCGCTCGAAGCTGGCCTCGGCGGCCTGGCATCCAACTCTCCGCTGGGACGCAGCCTGGAAGAGTTGACGGGCACGCCCATGCTTTGCGCGGTGCGCGGCATCGGGCGCACGCTGGATTTTGCCCTTGAGGAAGCCAGGGAGGCAAAGCGGCCGTTGTATCTTTTATTCGTGCGTGAGCAAATCCTCATCACGAGCGAAGACACCCGCCGGCGCTGGCAAGAGGATGACGAGGCGCGCGAAATCTTCCTGCACGCCAAGGAAAAAGCCGGCGACCTCACCATCCTGCCCTGCTATGCGGTGAGTGACTCGCCCGCGGACACCATCGTGGACATCACCGCGACCGTCGGTGCCTCCCGTCTCGTCCTTGGCGCGCCGAAGCGCAGCGGTCTCGTCCACCTTTTGCGCGGCAATATTATTCAACAAGTCTCCAGCTTGTTGCCCGAGGACATTCACCTTCTGGTCTATGCCTGAGCCGGGTCCCACTGTGCCGGCTCGCTGCTTGACACCGCGGTGGCCGGAGCGTATTGACTGGCCCGCAGATTTCGACGCCGGAGAAAACCCCGCTTTTATTGCCCGCCATGCCCACGACTGAAGTCATCCTCACCACCGCCATCCGCGGCCTCGGCGCCGAGGCCGACATCGTCAGTGTCAAGCGTGGTTTTGCCCGCAATTTTCTCCTGCCCACTGGCCGCGCTTACGAGGTCACGCCTGTCACGCTCAAGCGGATCAATCAGCTCAAGGCCAAGCGCGCCGAGCGCGAGGCGCAGGAGCGCAACGCTGCCGACGAGGCCGCGCGCAAGATCAACAAGCTCAAGCTCACGCTGACGCTGGAAACTGGCGCGCAGGGCAAGGCGTTCGGCTCGATCACCGCGCGCGATCTTATGGACGCTTTGACGAAGGAATTGCCGAATCTCGAAATCGAGCGGCACGCCATCCAACTGGAACGGCCGATCAAGGATCACGGCGATCACGAGGTTTCCGTTCGTCTCCATTCCGAAGTGACCGCGACGCTGCGCGTTCATGTGAAGTCAAATGTGCCTGAACCCACTGCCGACGCTGCCGCAGGCGACACGGCTGCGAGTAAGACTTCCGAACAACCCGTCAAGACCGAGAAACGTTCCGCCTACGCGGGCAAAAAGAAGCCCGCGACCAGCTAGCGACCTTCAATGCCTGTCCCACTTTCAGCGTCCGCTCCGCCGAGCGCTGAGAAACTTCCGGACGCTTCCGGGAGAGGGCAAGGGAGAAGAAGCGAGGCAAACGGGGGTTATTCACAAGGTCATTCCCAAGATATTCACAGGGCTTTGCCGCACAGCCTTGAAGCGGAAAAAGGGCTGCTCGGCTCGATGTTGCTCGCGCCCGCCGAGGTCATCGGCAAGGCGGTGCAAGAGATCGATGCGGCGCATTTTTATCTCCCTGCGCACCAAGTCATTTACCAGACCTTGGTCGATTTCTGGACCCGCCAGCAGCCGGCGGATGTCATTACGCTGACGCAGGCGTTGCGCGACCGCGGCCAGCTCGAACTGGTCGGCGGGGCGGCATTGGTCACGGAGTTATTCACCTTCGTCCCAACGGCGGCCAACGCGACCTATTACTTGGAGATCGTGCGGGAGAAATTCGTCCTCCGGCAGATCATCAACACCTGCACCGATTGCGCCGCGCGCTCGTATGAGGCGGGCGGCGACGTGAACGAACTGCTCGACGAAGTGGAGTCGCGCATCCTGGGCATCGGCGAGAGCCGGCTCAAGCAGAAAATCCCGACCATGAAGGAACAGGTTATGCAAGCCATCGAAACCATCGAACAGCTCTACGATCATCGCGGCGCCCTCACCGGCTTGCCGACCGGCTTCCGCGATTTCGACCGGATGACCAGTGGCTTGCACGAAGCCGAGATGGTCGTGATCGCCGCGCGACCGAGCATGGGCAAAACGGCGCTGGCGATGAACATCGCCGAGCACGTCGCGCTCGACGGCAAACATCCGGTCGCGATTTTTTCGCTCGAAATGAGCAGCCAGCAGCTCGTGCAGCGACTGCTCTGCTCCCGGGCGCGCGTCAATTTGCAGAAGGTGCGCGACGGTTTTCTTTCTGAGCGCGATTTTCCCAATCTGACGACTGCCGCGGCAAAGCTCGCCGACAGCCAGATTTACATCGACGACACGGCGGCACTGTCGATCCTCGATTTGCGAGCCAAGGCGCGGCGTTTGAAGCAGATGTATGGCATCAAGCTGATCGTCATTGATTATCTCCAATTGCTGCGCTCGAACAGCCGTCGCGCGCAGGACAACCGGCAATTGGAAATCGCGGAAATTTCCAGCGGCGTCAAAGGACTGGCGAAGGAGTTGGAAATCCCGATCATCGTGCTGGCGCAGTTGAACCGGAATCCCGAGTCGCGCAGCGGCGATTCCAAAGGCCGGCCGCGGTTGAGCGACTTGCGCGAGTCGGGCAGCATCGAGCAGGATGCCGACGTAGTCGGGCTGCTGGTGCGCGAGGAATACTACGCCGACTCCGACGAAGAAAAACAGGAAGCCGAGGGCAAGGCGCTGCTCATCATCGCCAAACAACGCAACGGCCCGACGGGCGACGTGAAGCTGTCGTTCATGAAAGAATTCACCCGCTTCGAGGACCGCGCGGACGACGGGCGCAGCGAGGAATAAGGTTTACGCCGAAAGGTTGTTCGCAGCCGCGGCAGCAGCGGCGCGGAGGTGACGGATGTCTTGCGCGTCTTTCGCATAGACGGCGTCCTCGGCGATGTTCGTCGCGTGATCGCCGATGCGCTCGATGTTGCGCGCGATAAAGATGAGGTCGAGATAGCTGCGGATTTGCTCCGGTGAACGCGCCATCAGCTCGGTGAAGCGCGTGTTGAGTTGCAAGTTTAGCGCGTCGAGTTCCTTGTCGCGCGGCTTGATGGTCAGCGCCAACTCCATGTCGCCGTCGGTGAAGGCGCGCAAGCTGTCCTTGAGCATCATCACCGACTCGGCGGCCATCGCTTCCAGCTCGTGCGTCTCGGGCAGGGCGTCCTCGCTGTTGAGCTTGCGCGCACGGCGCGCGATGCTCGTGGCCTGGTCGGCGACGCGCTCCAGATTCGCGCCGAGCTTCATCGTCGCCACGATGGCGCGCAGGTCGCGCGCGACCGGTTGAAAGCGCAGCAGGATGTCAATGCCCTCGCTGTCCACCTGTTTTTCGAGCGCGTCGATCTCCTCGTCGTCGGCAATGACTTGATTCGCAAGCTCGGTGTCGCGGGTGAACAAACTCGCAAAGGTGTTCGCCAGGTTGCGCTCGGTCAGGCTGGCCATGAGCAGCACGTCTTCCCGCAAGGAATTGAGCGCAGCGTCGAACGAGCCAAGGATGTGATCGCCAGGAAGTGGGGACATAAAAATGGTGAATGGGTGGAGGCTGTGGGCAGGACCGAAGTTTGATCAACTAACACGGCGCTGAACGCGCCGCGCGATTAGGAATGTAACAAAAACGTGACATTTTTCGGCGCGCAATTCGACGGCGCTTCCCGGAAGCTGTAAGCGTCAACAAAACTTACCCATTTTTGTTTTATGCTCAACCTCAAATCCCTGTTCTCGCTCTCCGTGCTCGGCTTGACGCTGCTCGCGGTGGGTCACACCGCCGCCCGCGCGCAAACCAGCCTCACTGGCGCCGGCGCCACGTTCCCCTACCCGATCTACTCAAAGTGGTTTTCCGACTACAAGAAAGTCGATCCGAGCGTGACGTTTAATTATCAGTCCATCGGCTCCGGCGGCGGCCAGAAACAAATCAGCGAGGGCACCGTCGATTTCGGCGCTTCCGACGGGCCGATGAACGACGAAAGCCTCGCGAAGGTCACCAGCGGAAAAATCCTGCACATCCCGACCGTCGCCGGCGCGGTGGTGCTGACTTACAACCTGTCCGGCGTCACCGACCTGAAGCTCGACGCTGACACCATCGCCGGCATTTATCTTGGCAAGATCACGAAGTGGAACGACGCCGCCATCGCGAAGCAGAATAGCGGCGCCAAATTGCCAGACGCCGAGATCGCCGTGGTGCATCGCGCCGACGGCTCCGGCACCAGCTACATCTACACCGATTATCTGAGCACGATCAGCGCCGACTGGAAGAGCAAAGCGGGCAAAGGCACGTCGGTCTCCTGGCCGACCGGTCTCGGCGGCAAAGGCAACGAAGGCGTCACCGGCCAGGTGAAGCAGACGCCGAACTCCATCGGCTACGTCGAGTTGATCTACGCGCTGCAAAACAAGCTCTCCTACGCCGAGGTAAAAAATGCCGACGGCCAATACGTCAAGCCGACGCTGGAATCCGTGACCGCCGCGCTGGCTACGGCCAACATTCCGGATGACTTCCGCTTCTCGATGGTCAATGCGCCGGGCAAGGATTCGTATCCGATTGCCGGCGCGACGTGGCTGCTCGTGTATGAACAGCAGAAGGACGCGGCCAAGGGCAAGGCGCTCGTGGCGTTCCTAAAATGGGCGCTGACCGAGGGTGAGAAGCAGGCGAAGGCGCTCGATTACGCGCCGTTGCCCGACGCCGTGCAGAAGCGCGTGCTGGATCGCGTCAACACGATCAAATACTAATTCGACCCACCGTCGTCGCGACGCGCCGAGATTCATCCCGGCGCGTCGCGTTCGTCTTCTTGCTCGCGCTCAATGACCACCGCCGTTCTCGATGCTCCAGCCGCGAGCGCCGCTCAGTCCGTGGCGGCGCGTATGAAACCGGTCTCGCGCTCGGCGGACACCCTGTTTCGCTGGCTCTGCCTGGGGATGGCGGTCGGGGTGCTCGCGCTGGTCGTGCTCGTCGGCTGGCAGCTTTGGAGCGGCGCGCAATCTGCCATTCACAAATTCGGCGTTGGCTTCCTGACCCGCTCGGCCTGGGATCCGGTCCAAGGCGAGTTCGGCGCGTTGCCGTTCATCTACGGAACGCTCGTCTCCTCCCTGCTCGGGCTGGCCATCGCCACCCCGCTGGCCGTGGGCACCGCGATCTTCCTCACCGAACTCGCGCCGAACTGGCTGCGGCAGCCAATCGCGTTTTTAACCGAGATGCTTGCAGCGATCCCGAGCGTGATCCTCGGCTTGTGGGCCATCTTCATCATGCTCCCGTTGCTGCCGCGTTATCTCTTTCCGTTTTTGAAGAAGACGCTCGGTTTTCTGCCGCTCTTTCAAGGACCGACCTACAGCGCCTACTCGATGATTGCCGCGGCGATCATCATTGCGATCATGATCCTGCCGATCATCACGTCGGTCTCGCGCGAAATCCTGCGCTCCGTGCCCGACTTGCAGCGCGAGGCTGCCTACGGCCTGGGGGCGACACGTTGGGAAGTCACCCGCATCGCCGTCCTTTCCTACGCCAAGAAAGGCATCTTCGGCGCGATGATCCTAGGCCTCGGCCGCGCGCTCGGCGAGACGATGGCGGTAACGATGGTCATCGGCAATACGCCCAAGATCGCCGCCTCGCTCTTCCAGCCTGGCTACACCTTGGCCAGCGTCATCGCCAACGAGTTTGCCGAAGCCACCACCGATGATTATCGCAACGCGCTCATCGCCGTCGGCCTCGTGCTCTTCGGCGTCACGGTGGTCATCAATCTGCTTGCGCGCCTGCTGCTGAAATTTGGCAACACGCAGACCGGCGCCGTGCACTGAGCGTTGCGCGAGCGCGAAGCACACCCGTTTTTTTCCATGTCCGCTCCCTCCGCCAGCAAGTCGTATCCTGGACAAGTTTCCGAAGGTCTCCGGCGCTGGCGCAAGGGCAAGAGCGCACTCGTCACTTTCCTGTGTTGCATTTGCGCGGTGATTGTCGTCACCCCGCTGGCGCTCGTCTTCGGCTACCTCGTTTTCAAGGGCGCCGGCTCGCTCAATTGGGATTTCTTCACCAAGCTCCCCGCGCCCGTCGGCGAAGTCGGCGGCGGCATTGTCCACGCCATCGTCGGCTCCATGATTCTGGTCACGCTCGCCGCGCTCATCGGCGTGCCGGTCGGGGTGCTCGGCGCGTTGTATTTGACGGAATATTCCGGGCCGCGTTTCGCCTCCTGCGTCCGGCTCGGGGCGGATATCCTGAACGGCGTGCCTTCCATCGTTTGGGGCATCGTGGCCTACGCGATACTCGTGCTGCCGCACGGCTCGCCCTTTTCCGTCGGCCATTTCTCGGCGATTGCTGGCGCCATTGCGCTGGCATTCATCATGATCCCGTTGATCCTGCGCACCACCGAGGAAGTGCTGCTGCTCGTGCCCAATGGCTATCGCGAAGCGGCGCTCGCCCTCGGCATCGCGCGTTGGAAAATCTCCGCCCGTATCGTCGCCAAGACCGCCCTGCGCGGCATCCTCACCGGCGTCCTGCTCGCGGTGGCGCGCGTGGCGGGCGAGACGGCGCCGCTGCTCTTCACCGCGCTCGGCAACAGCGGCTGGTCGCAGAGCTTGAAGGAACCAATCGCCGCTCTGCCATTGCAGATTTTCACCTACGCCATCTCGCCTTACGACGATTGGCATCGCCAGGCGTGGGCCGCGGCGCTCGTGCTCCTGCTCTTTGTGCTCGGCTTGAATGTCAGCCTGCGATTTTTTACCCGCGAGCGCGTCAGCGCGCAGCCCAAAGCCGATTCCGACAAACCCACCGCCGCTGACGCTGTCGTCGCCACCGTCGCAACCCGCGGTGCAGCCGTGCAAGTGCAATAAATTTCCCGCTCGTTTCTGCCGCATCGCCAAGCGCGCTCAATGTGACCATTTTTATGAACGATCAACCTGCGGCATTGCCCGAGACTAGCGTCAAGGCCACGCTCCCCGCATCCGCTTATATGAATTCCCCCGACCGTGGCGCGCCACCGCCAGCAGCCAGCCAACCGAAGCCGGCCATCGACGCGCGCAACGTGAACATTTTTTACGGCCAGAAGCACGCCGTCATTGACGTGACCTTGGGCATTCCGACGAAGAGCGTCACCGCGATCATCGGCCCAAGCGGCTGCGGCAAATCGACGTTTTTACGTTGCCTCAATCGGCTGCACGAACTCATCCCCGGCTCCCGCATGAACGGCACCATTTTGCTCAACGGCGATGACCTGTATGCGCCCACCGTGGACCCGACCGTCGTCCGACGCCGCGTCGGCATGGTGTTCCAAAAATCCAATCCATTCCCGACTATGAGCATTGCCGACAACGTGACCGTCGGTCTGCGGCTCAATGGCGTGCGCGACCGCGCGTTCTTGCGCGAACGCACGGAGGATGCCTTGCGCAAAGCCGCGCTTTGGGACGAAGTGAAAAACGACCTCGGAAAACCGGGCATCAGCCTATCCGGCGGCCAGCAACAGCGGCTCTGCATCGCGCGCGCCGTCGCGGTGCAGCCGGAGGTGTTGCTCATGGACGAGCCGACGAGCGCGCTCGATCCGATTGCCACGGTGAAGGTCGAGGAATTGATGAACGAGCTGAAGCGCAACTTCACCATCGTCATCGTGACGCACTCGATGCAGCAAGCCACGCGGGTTGCCGATCAAACGGCGTTCTTTTATCTCGGACGACTCGTGGAATACGCGCCGACGCGCGAGTTGTTCAACAACCCGAAGCAGAAGCAAACCGAGGCTTACATTACCGGCCGTTTCGGCTGAAGTTTCCGACCGCTTAATCCTAATCCTCTGCGCGCGGCACAGTGCGAGGTGAGAGGTGAATGGTGAGAAGTAATTGGTAAGCTCAATGTTTAATCTTCTGCGCTCACGGCGCATTGCCCTTGCCTCCGGCGGCAGCGGACTAAGATTAGGATTACGATTAAGCTGAGGAACAAAGCGCTCAACGCACTTGCGCCAGTAAAAAGGGCAGCAAATCGGCGATCTTCATCCGCTCCTGCTTCATGCTGTCGCGGTGACGCAACGTGACCGTATCTTTTAACTCATCGCCGCGTTCGCCGAGCGTCTCGAAATCAATCGTCACGCCAAACGGCGTCCCTGCCTCGTCCTGCCGTCGATAACGCCGGCCAATCGCGCCGCCTTCGTCGTAAAAAACGTTCATGTGCGGCCGCAACAGGTCGCGCACTTCCACAGCCTTTTGCACCAGCTCCGGCCGGTTTTTTAACAGCGGAAAAATGCCGACCTTGATCGGCGCCACGCGCGGGTGAAACCGCATCACCACGCGCGTTTCGCTCTTCCCTTTTTCATCCGCGACCGTCTCTTCGTCGTAAGCTTGGCAGATCAGCGCAAGCAACAGCCGATCCACGCCGGCGGACGGCTCAATGACGTGCGGGATAAAGCGTCCAGCAAAAAGTTTGTCGTAGAAAATCGCGGCGTCCTGCGCGGATTTATTCGCGTCCACCCATTCAGCGGCGACTTCGTCAAGGAAAACCCGTCGTTCCTGCTCGCTGAGCTTGGCGGCGGCGACGCGCAACTCGTCATCAAATACTTCCAGCGACTTGCCACTATGCTTCTGGTGTTGTGAAAGATCGAAATCGCCGCGCGCCGCGATACCTTCGAGTTCGTCCGCGCCGAATGGAAATTTGTAGAGAATATCCACCGTCGCGCGCGCATAGTGCGCAAGCTCCGTCTTCGCTTGCCAATGGTAGTCCAGCACCGAGGCATCGAGTCCGATGTCGTTGTAGTATTTCGTGCGTTCGACAACCCAATAATGATGCCACATCTCCCAGCCCCAGTTCGGCTGCGGCGCGGATAAATCGGCGCCTTCATTCCACTTGGCCACGCTGCCATGAAGTAGTTGAATTGCTTCGTCAGGCGCGATGAAAAACTCCAGTTCCATCTGCTCGAACTCGCGCGAGCGAAAAGTAAAGTTGCGCGGCGTGATCTCGTTGCGAAATGCCTTGCCGATCTGCGCGACGCCGTAGGGCACTTTTACGCGCGAGCTATCTTTAATGTTGTTGAATTGTGCGAAAATTGCCTGCGCAGTTTCCGGCCGAAGATAAGCAAGGTTATCCTCGCTCTCGATTGGTCCAGTGTGCGTTCGGAGCATGAGGTTGAACGGCCGCGGTGCGGTTAGTTCGCCGCCGCAGTGCGGGCAAGGCGTGATTAAGCCAGTCGCCGCGAGTTGCTCGGTGGCAACGTATTGAAAAAACTCTTTCGCATCGAGCGGATGGTCTTTGAAATTTTTCGACCGTTCCGCAAGCCAGCTCAATGTGACCTGCGGATTGCGCACCAGCGCGAGATTCGGCGCAAGATGTTTGCCTTTTTTTTCCGCCCAATGCAGCAAGGCCACGCCCTCGAAAGTCTGCGTGGCGACGTCCACCACGGCAGCCAACGATTGCACCCACGGTTGCTCCACCATGAGCGACCACCATTGATCGGAGCGCACGAGTTTTTTGCACGATTTACAAGTGCTCATCGGATCGGCAAACGTATCTACATGCCCGCTCGCCTTCCAGAT
>JAFAXH010000084.1 GCA_019241085.1 Verrucomicrobiota bacterium
CGCGAACTGGAGAAAAAAATCGATCTCCCGCCAGAACAAAGGGTGGACAAAGGACGCTGAGTTCTTACTTTTAGACTTTTAGCCAGTTTCCCCTTTTCGTTTGGTTAGTGCCATCATGCGTTTTGCCCTGTTCGGAGACATCCACGCCAATTTGGAAGCATTGCAGACCGTGCTCGCGGATGCCCGCGAGAATGGCTGCACCCACTTTGTCTGCCTCGGGGACATCGTCGGCTACAACGCCAACCCGCACGAGTGCCTGGACATCGTGCGCGGTTTGGATTGTCCGGTCGTCAAGGGCAATCACGACGAGGAAGCCGCCGGCAGCGACAGCCTGGAGGGCTTCAACCCGCTGGCCAAGGAGGCGCTGAACTGGACGCGCGCGCAGTTGTCCGACGAGGAGAAAAAATATCTCGACGAACTGCGCATGGTGCGGCAGGTGCGCGATTTCACCATCGTCCACGCCACGCTCGATACGCCGCACAAGTGGGGCTACGTCTTCAACCAGCTCGACGCCAGCGCGTCATTTTCGTATCAGCACACGAGCGTCTGTTTCTTTGGCCACACGCACGCGCCGCGGTTGTATATCCGCGATGGCGCCGTGATGAGCCTGCCGCTGGACAAGGTGAAATTCGAGATGGGCAAGCGCTATTTCATCAACATCGGCAGCGTCGGCCAGCCGCGCGACGGCGACTGGCGCGCTTCGTATGTGATCTATCACATCGACAAAAATTTCATTGAGTTACGGAGATTGGAATACGACATCCGCACCGCACAGGAAAAGATCATTGCCGCCGGCCTGCCCAAGCGGCTCGCCGATCGGCTGGCTATCGGGAAGTAGGGCTTGGGCCAAAATCCAACATTATTATGAGCGCTGCCACCACGGGAACGCTGGAACGGCCGTTGACCTACGAGGAAGAAAGAGGCAAGCCGATGCCAAGCATGAACCATGGACGAGTGCAGGCCAATTTGATCGGAGAATTTCTCCGGCAACGTGAGTTCAGCGTTTACAGCGAACTGACGCTGGAAATAGCCGACATAAATTACACGCCGGACCTTTGTCTCTATCACCGTGAACCGGCGGATTTCCGACACGATCAAATGCGTCGGACCGAGCCGCCTTTGCTTGCCGTGGAAATTGTTTCGCCGACTCAAGGCTACCAGGATTTCAGCAAGAAAGTGGACGCCTACTTCCAGCACGGCGTCGGGAGCGTCTGGATTGTGACCCCACCGATTCGGAACGTCACCATATTGCTGCCGGGCGGTGAGCAAAAGAGTTTCAGCGAGCGAGAGTGCGCGACGGATCCGGTGCTCGGTGTGACGGCCGACCTTGGCGCGGTCTTTTCTTGAAGCGGAGGCGCGCCGACCGTCCGCGCGGGATGCGTTCGATCTTTGTTCTCAAACCAAGCTCGCTCGGCGACGTGGTTCACACGCTGCCGGCGGTGGCGCGGCTGAAGGCGGCGCGCCCGGAGGCGCGGGTGAGCTGGCTCGTCAATCCGGAATGGGCGCCGGTGTTGCAAGGCAATCCCGACATGACGGAAATTGTGGAATTTCCGCGCAGGACATTTCGCGGCTTGGCAGGCTGGGGGCGATTGCGGCATTGGATCAATTCAGAAATCCGTGGCCGGCGGCCGGAGCTCGCGCTCGATTTTCAAGGGCTGCTGCGGACGGCGCTATTGGGACGGCTGAGCGGCGCGGTGCGGCTGCATGGTCTCGCTGATGCGCGGGAAGGAGCGCACTGGTTTTATCATCGCACGGTGCCGTTGCCGCGGCACGCCGATGGTTCGCCGCCACATGCGGTCGAACGCTATCTGGCGCTGGTGGATGATTTGCTCGAAGCCCGAACGGATGCCGCGCCGGTGCGATTTTTTTTGCCGGAAGGCGAACCTTGGCGGGATGATGCGCAAGCGGAGCTGCCAGCGCGTTTTATCCTGCTGCATCCCTTCGCGCGCGGGGAGGGAAAATCGCTTTCGCAAGCGCAAGTGCTGGCGATTTGTCAGGCGCTGAATCCGCAGCCGGTCCTGATCGTCGGAAAATCTTCGCGCGAAAACCACGCCTGGCCGACGGCGAAATTTCCGTCGAACACCGTGAATGCGCTCGACCGCACGAGCCTGCCGCAATTGCTCTGGCTCCTGCGACGCGCGTCGTTCGTCGTCAGCGTGGACAGCGGGCCGATGCACCTTGCGGCGGCGTTGACCGATCAACTCGTGAGCCTGCACGCGTGGACCGATCCGCGTCGCGTCGGACCTTTCCAGCCGGCGGCGTGCGTTTGGAAAAGCGGGCAACTTTGGCGCATGGATGAACTGCCGCAGGTGGCTCCCGCGTTGCTGACGCAGCCGGGCCGGCTCGACCGCGATTTCACGTCGGCGGACATCGCGCGCGTGTGCGCGCTGGCGTCGGAGGCCACGCGTTGAACTTCTTCGTCGCCGCGGCAGAAAATCCGCGTGCATCCGGGCAAAAACGCGGTTCACTAGCCGATCCTTCCCATGTTCACGAATCTGAAGCACGTTCACTTTCTCGGCATCTGCGGCACGGCGATGGGCGCGGCGGCGGCGGCGTTGCGTGATCAAGGCTACCTCGTCACCGGCTCGGATGAAGACGTGTATCCGCCGATGTCCACGTTTTTGGAGGAAAAAGGCATCGTGCTCAGTCGCGGTTATCGACCGGAGAACCTGCCGGATTCTGCCGAACTCATTGTGATCGGCAACGCCATCCGGCGCGGCAATCCCGAAGTGGAGGAAGTGCTCGACCGCAAGCTGCCGTATTGCTCGCTGCCGGAAGTGTTGAAATTTTTCTTCCTGCGCGGCCGGCACAACGTGGTCGTCACGGGCACGCACGGAAAGACGACGACGACTTCGCTGACGTCGTGGCTGTTGCAAAGCGCGGGACTCGCGCCGGGCTATCTCATCGGCGGGTTGCCGCGCAACTTTGGCCAGGGCGCGCACTTCGGCGCGTCGCCGTATTACGTGATCGAGGGCGACGAATACGACACGGCGTTTTTCGACAAGCGCTCGAAGTTCGTGCATTACCTGCCGGAGCTGCTCGTCATCAACAACGTCGAGTTCGATCACGCCGACATTTTTCCCGATCTCGATGCGGTCAAGCTGAGCTTCCAGCGCGTCGTCAATATCGTGCCGCGCAACGGCCGGATTTTGTTCAACGCCGACGATGAAAATTGCCGCGACGTGACGGCGGCGGCGCTGTCGCAAAAGCTGCCCATCGGCTTCGGCGACACGGCGCCGGCGGAGGGGCGGATCACGGACGTGCGTTACGATGGCGCGCAGAGTTGCTTCACGTTTGGCGGAGAAAAATTCGCGGTGCCGCTGACCGGCGAGTTCAACGTGCGCAACGCGGCGATGGCCATCGCGGCGGCGCGTTTTTACGGCGTGCCGACGGACAAAATTCGCGCCGGGCTGCTGAGTTTCACCGGCATCCGCCGCCGGCAGGAAGTGCGCGGCGAAGCGGGCGGCGTGAAGGTGATCGACGACTTCGGCCATCATCCAACGGCCATCCGCGAGACGCTGCGCGGCATTCGCCAGCAGTATGTTTTCAAAAAGGCCGGCGGCCGGTTGTGGGCGCTGTTCGAGCCGCGCTCGAACACGACGCGGCGGGCGGTGTTTCAGGATCAACTCGGCGCGGCGTTTGCCGAAGCAGACGGCGTCGTCATGGCACAGGTCGCCAAGCTCGAGCAAATCCCGGAAGGCGAGCGCTTGAAACCCGAGCGCGTGGTGGCGGACATTCGTGCCGCGGGCAAGCCGGCATTCTACGAAAACAACACCGCCGCCATCGTGGCGCGCACTCGCGAGCTGGCGCGGTCGGGCGACGTGGTCGTGGTCTTTTCCAACGGCGGCTTCGATGGCATCCACGCCAAGCTGTTGGAAGCCTTGAAATGAGCGGATGAGCGTGCGGCTGCATCCCGACTCCGCGCAGCGGGCGCACCATTACCGCCATCTCATCGCACGTTGGCGGACCGTCGCGCGGGCGGCGGGCGTGACGCTCCGGCCGCTGGCAGCGGTGGGGGAGTTCACGGTTTATTATTTGGAAAATCCGGCGGCCTGGCAGCGGCGCGGCGCGGGCAGTGGTGGCGGTGGTTTTTATGCCAGCGCAGGCATCCACGGCGATGAGGTCGGAGGGACGGAAGGCTTGCTCGCTTGGGCACAAGCCGATCTGGCGAAATGGAATGTCGCTGGCCGCGAGCGGCCGTTTTTTCTCGTGCCGTGTCTGAATCCCTGGGGCTTGACGAACAACCGCCGCGTGGCAGCGGACGGCACCGATCTGAACCGCATCTTTCATCGCAACGCGCCCGCACCGGTTGGTGAACTCATGCGCTTGCTCGCGCGCCGGCGTTTTGTTCTCGCGCTCACGTTGCACGAAGACTACGACGCCCAGGGCCTTTATCTTTACGAACTCAGTCCACGCGCTGAACTCGATCTGGGCGAGCAGTTGCTGGACACCGCCCGCGCATTGGATTTTCCCGTGGACACCCGCCGCACGATCGAGGTGCGGCGGGTGACGAGGCTTGGGTTGCTGCGGATGCGCCGAAACGCGGCGTTGCGGCTGTTGAAAATCCCCGCCGAAGCGATCTGGCTTTATCAACACGTCGCGCGGCAGGTTTTCACTATCGAAACGCCGAGCGAGTTCAGCCTGTCGGCACGCGCCGCTTTGCAGGCGCGGCTGATGCGGACTTGCCTGGAGCAGCTGGAGGCGCGCACCCCTCAGGGATTCACCGGCACCTCGGCAATCGGCGAAGCTTGCGGGAAATAGAGATAAAAATTCGCCGGCGGTTGGGCGTTCCGATTTCGCGCCGTCGCTTGCGGGCCGACCAAGCGCGCCGTCAGCTCGCGGCGTTCGCCTGGCGCGAGCGGCGGATCGACCTCGGAGCAGGCCGCGTGGTTCTGCGGGTCACGCGAGACGTTGTAACGGGATTGCGAAAGCGGATCGACGAGATACACGCCGGAAATACGTCGGGCATTGCCGGTGTCGGCCAAACCGCCGGTGAAATATTCGCCGACATCGAGCGGGCCGCTGCTGTTGTTGGTCAGCGCGAGCTTCAGGTCGAGCTGATGGTCGGAAATGCGATGCAGCGAGATGACCTCCACGGTGAAGGGCGCGTCGGAATTTGCCGCCTGAATGTGGCCCACAGTTTTCTTCGTCGTGCCGGTCGGCGCGGGCGCGCTGCCGGGAAGTTCGTTGGTGTAAACGTTGGGCTTAAAATTCGATTCCGGATTGTTCGCGGGCGGCGGGGTCGAGGCGCTGACGGTTGGCGGTGGCGAGGGCTGTCCCGGCAATGGCGCGTTGGCGGGCACCGGCTCGCCGCCGGCGGAGAGGCCGATGGGCACGCCGGCGATGGGTTCCGTGGTCTTGGGGAAAAACACGCTGATGGTGTTGGAGGTCGCTGG
The DNA here is from genome assembly GCA_019241085.1 of Verrucomicrobiota bacterium. Lineage (GTDB taxonomy): Bacteria > Verrucomicrobiota > Verrucomicrobiia > Chthoniobacterales > SZAS-18 > JAFAXH01. The sequence continues at coordinate 5,397 of JAFAXH010000084.1, forward strand.
GGGTGCGGGAAACGTCGCGCGCACCTCGCGGTGCTCGCCGGGCACCAAGGGCGGGTCGATGAGGGAGCATTGCGCCACGCCGGCGGCATCGCGCAGGACTGCGTATTTTTGCTGTCCGTTAGGGTCGATGAAGTAAAGGCCGGCGATGCGATTCTGGTCGGCCGCGTTGAGCGTCGAGCCGGCGAAGTCAAATCTTGGCGCCAGCGGTGCGCGGCCTTCGTTGGTCAAAGTGAGGCGCAGGATGAGCGTTTGGCCCACGGCGCGCCGGGCGTCGATGACCTGCACATTGAAGGGCTGGTCCGTCGCGCCGTGTGCGCGCAGGACGACCGCGGTGGGCGGCGGCGCGGCGGGGATTTGCGCCCGGCCCGGGGCGGCGGTCCACGCGGCGGCCAGCAGGAGCGTCAGCGCCGCGGACTGGAAGCGGCGGGAATTTCCGAAGCGAAAGAGGGGAAAAATGGGTTTGGTCATAAGGAAACGGCGTGGCCGCGCGGCGCACCTGTTTTTTCCACCATCGACGGGATGGTTCGCCGCTAGCGCTCGCATCCCTGGCGCGCTGCGGACGACCTCGCTGCCGAGGGCGGCTGTTGGTAAAAACAAAATCGTCGTGCAACCGGGTTTCTGGCGTTAATAGTTTCGCCTCCGCTGGCGTTTGCCCCGTTCCCGTGCGCTGCCGATCCCCGTTTCGTTTTGCCGCCAGGCTCCGGCGCTGGGCCATCGTGGCGACGGCTGCTGTCGGCGTGGGACGGGGAGTCGGGATGGACGCGGCGTTCGCGCAGGGGAATCCGCCGGCGCCAGCGCCGGCTGCGTCTGCGCCAAATCTCTTTGGCAGCAATCCCGGCTTTGAAGAAAGCGTGGTGGATGACAATCTCTGGGATGGCGTAACACGGGAGAGTTACCTCAGCGGCCGCCCCTTCAGCGCTCCGGTCGTGGGCGACGACGGCTTTCGCTCGATTGCGCTGCCGCCCAGCGTGGCCTTTGCCGATCTCAACGGCGACGGAAAGCCGGACCTGCTGGTCGCGGACGGCCTGGGGTATTTTTACTTTTACGCCAACGTCGGCACGGCCGCCGAGCCGAAGTTCCGCAGCGCGGAGATCGTGCCGCTTTTTCTCTCCGCCAATCCGAAGGGCCGGCCCGACAACCTGGACGTGAACAATCGCTATCGGAACCTGCGTGCCGTGCCGCGCTTTGCCTTGGCTGACTGGCGGCGCAGCGGGTTGCTCGACCTGGTGGTGGGAAATTATTTTGGAGAGCTGTTTTTCATTCCCAATACCGGCTCGGCCAAACAACCCATGTTCCGCCAGCCGCAGCCCGTGGAGAGTGCGCGGCTCAAGCCCGGCCCGCGCGATGGCCTGCCCTTTAATCTGCTGGCGCCCGTGGCGGCCGACTGGCAGGGCAACGGCCGGCTCGATCTGCTGCTGGGCGAGGGCACCTATTCGGCGAATGCCGTGCGCCTGCTCGAAAATCTCGGCCCGGGGGGCCGGCCGCAATTCAGCGAAGATCGCATGCACTATGTGGCCTACGGCGAGGGCAGGGAAGTGCTGATCCCGACCGTGGTCGATTTCAACCAGGATGGGCGACCCGATCTGGTCGTGGCGGATCGCAACGGGAAGGTGAGCCTCTTCCTGCAACCGGCCAACGGGTGGAAACCCGGACAGGAAACGCCGTTCAGCACCTACCTGACCTTCGGCGGACGCGACAAGCTGCCTGGCTTGGTGGCGCCGTGCGCGGCCGATTTCAATGGCGACGGCTTGTTCGACCTGCTCTTTGGCTTGCCCAACGGCAGAATTGCCGTCGCGCTGAACCTCGGCACCCGCGGCGAGCCGAGGTTCGGGCCGTTGCAGGAACTCAAAGGCGCCAAGCGGTTGCCGGTCACCCGCGTGCCGCCCAATCGCAACCCGGCAGACTGGCTGGTGAACACCTCCGCTGCCTACGGCAATTTCCTGGCTTACGGCGCGATCGTCAACGCGCAGGAAGACCAGGCGGCGGCCCCGCCCGAAGGCGGGAATTGCTTTAAATTTGGTTACTGGCCCAGCGGGAACAGCGTCTTTGCCTCGCCCGCGGACAGCGTGCCGCCGGAGGCGCGGCGATTCAGCCTGCGGCATCGCTTTGAATTGAAGATCGGCCACACCTACACGCTGACTTTCCAAGTCCGCGGCAAAGGGGTGGCAAAAGCGGGCTATCGCGTGCGGACCGATTATCGCACCAGCGAAGCCGTCGATTACAAAGCCGAAGCCATCGAGCGCGGCGGCGTGAAGAAAATTTACACGCTCGAATCCCTGAATTTCAACCTCGTCGGCGACTTCAACGCCACGGATCGCTGGACGACGGTGAAGAAGACGTTTGCCTTTCAGCCCAAGTCACAGGACGTGCCCAGGGACACCATTTACCTCGTCCAGTTTGAGGTTGATTGCGAGCTTCCGCGCAATGACGCCGTGCTGTATTTCGACGATTTCCAGCTCGTCGAGTCGCGTTAGCCGCCGCCCCCCGCGGCTGGCCGCTTACTTCACTCACGGCGTGGCGACCCCCGGCAGCAAGGCGCGCTCCGGCGGGCTGAGCCGCGCGGGGTCCACGGTCGCCGCCTCCTGCCGCGCCGCTTCGGTAAAACCGGCCGCCGCCAGCGCGGCGGCGTGGACCGCCAGGGCCGGGGGCGTTGCGGCGGCCGGCTCCACGCGCAGATTGGCAAAGGCATCCAGCGCGCTCGCGGGTCGCGGGCCGCGCAGGCGCGCCAGCGCCAGCAGGACGCGGTGCGGCAGGCTGGCTGGCTCGCGCGCGATCAAGCGGCTGGCAGTGGCCTCGGCTTGGGCCGGGTCGATTTGACCCAGGAGCAGCCCGAGGTAAGCGGCGTCGTTGGCCACGGCCGGGTCGTCGGGCCAGAGGGCGAGCATCTCGCGCAGCACGCCGAGGGCCGCGGCGCTGTCGCCTTGGCTCTGGGCGAGGCGGAGCCGGGCGGTTTGCACGGCGCGGAGGCGCGGCGCCAGGGCGGCGGCCTGCTGGTAGGCGGCGGCGGCGGCGGCGAAGGCGCCATTTTTTTCGGCATATTCGCCCACGGAGAAGAGCTTGCCGGCGTCCTCACCGGCCAGTTCCACCGCGTGCCGCCAATGATTTTCCGCGCGCGTCGTTTCGCCCAACTGCGCGGCGCAGCGGGCAAGATACATTTCTGCCATGGTCGCTTCGAGCGGGAAGCGTTGTCCCCGCAGCAGAGCGCGGATTTCCTCCCATTTGCCCAAGGCTGCCAGGGCATCGAGGCGTTGCAAAAAAAGTTCCTTGGTTTCTGCCGCGCGTTCGAGCGGAATCTCCGCCAGCAACCGCGCGGGCTGGCCTTTCGCGAGCAGCCACGCGCCGAGCGCGAGCAGCGTCTCCGAGTCGCCGTCGCGGCAAAGCGCCACGCCGCGGTCGATGGTGGTTTCTTTGTTGGGAAAAGCCGCCGGGTCCACGTGCGCCTGAAGGTCGAGCGCGAGCAGGCGTTGTGCGGTGCGGGCCAGCGGATGTGCTGCCAGCGCGGCGGCGAGTTCGGCTTCGGACCAACCGGTGAGCGAGGCGTCCGGCGCGTGCGATGCGCCGCCTGCGCGCAAGGAGTTGCTGGCGAGCAGCACCAAGGTATCCAGCGCCACTCCGTCGCTGCCGCGCGCCAAGCGACCGAGCGTGGTCCACGCCTGTGAAGTCGCGCTGGCTTCCCGTGCCTCTGTCGGCAGGTTCAACAGGAGGATCGCGGCACGCAATCGCTCGACGGATGTGGGCCGGAGCGAGCCGTTCGCGTCGCCGGCCTGCAAAATTTTCAGCAAATCCGTGTTGGCTTCACCAAACGCACCGCGACGGGTAGCGGCTTGCGCGGCCAGGAGCCAGTCGATCGCGCTGGCGGCGTCCGGCTGGACCAAGAGTTCGGCAACGACCCGGTCCGCTCGCGGGTTGTCGCCCAGCGCGAGTGCCAGGGCAGTTTCCTGCCGGCGGTCATCGCGGGTCAGCGTGGCTGGCGCGAGGGTGCGCAGTTGATCCCAAAATTCCAGCGCTTGCGGTGCGCTGTTGCGCGCAAGATACGCCGCCACGGCGCGCAAGGCTTGCGGTTCGGTTGGACGCAACGCGTAGGCCGCGGTGGCGGCTGCGCGCGCCTCAGGCATTTTTCCTTCTTCGAGAAATAGGAACGCCTTGGCGGCTTGCCTGCGTGCCTGCCAGGCCTTGGCCGCGCCAATGGCCGGTCGTGCTCCAAACGCGACCGCGGCGAGCAAAGCCAGGCTGACGCTGATCCACCCCAGGCGTCGCAGGAGGCGCCGACGGTTGGTTGCCCGTTCGATGTCGGTGAGCAGGGCGTCGGCTTCAAGTAGAGGCATGGCGGGGACAGTCGGAAAAATGTCGGACCGCTGGCGCCGAGGGCAAGCACCGATCTGCCGTGGACGGAATTTTTTTCAATCGCCGTCGCCCGGTCGTGTGCTCAGGGCGTTGGTGGGGAGGCCGCCACAGAGCTTGCGTCGAGCCGGATCAGCGTCGGCAATTGCGCGGCAAAGACGCGCTCGGCATCGACTGCGCTGAGCGGAGCCAGCAGGGCGAGTTCAAAAACCTGCTGTCCCAAAAGGCGGCAGCAGGCGCGGACGAGTTCCCAGCGTTCCTCGCGCGAGCTAGGAGCGAGGCTGGTATCCATCGCCCCGGCGTCGGAAGCATCAGCGGAATCCCCGCCGGCGGCGGTCGGATTTTCAGCAACCGGCGAGGAAGACGGCAGGGGCGGTCGCGTGGCGGCGTTGGGAGCGAGGACGCAATCTTCCCACAGGCAATAGAATACGTGCGCTCGCAGCGTGGTTGCCGGCGACGGAAGGTTGCGCACGGCGGAGAGGTTGGCGAAGCGGCTCGAATCTGTGGGTGCGTTGCGAACGAATTCCAGATGTTGCATCGGCAAGTCCAAGCCGGGAGCGGCGGCATAACGGCGCACGCCGCGGTCGGCAACTTGGTCCCAGCCGCTGGCCGGCAGGCAGATGTCCGGCCGGTGCGCGTTGGCGAGCAGGGCAGTGTTGCGGCCAGGTTGCCAACGAAAAAAATATGCCGTGCATGCCACTCCGGCAGGGTCGGCAAGGCTGCCGCGACCGAGGAGAAAGGCCGCACCGCTGCCCTGATCGAAGCGCAGGAGGCGACGGGTGTGTTCGTCCAGCGGCAGCTCGCGATAACCCGGAGTCGAGACGGGCCAATGCACGGTCCAGCGCGCACGCTCCATCAGTCCGCGTTCATGCCAGCGATACCAGCTTTCGACCGTGACCTCGCAAGCCAACAGCCAGAACAGCGCGCCGGCTAGTGGCCAGACTCGCCAATGCGAGAAAAGCGGCGGCGTGCCCTGCAGCGATTGCGAAGCCGGCCGCGCGGGCACAGCGAGGGCTTTTGTCTCAGTGTGTGGCTGCTTTCGTTTTAACCAAGCTGCCAGCGCCAGGGTGCCGACGAAAACCGTGCCGAGAATCAGGTAGCCGGCGAGATCGTGCCCGCGTTCCGCCGCGGCGACCCCGTGCTGGGCGTTGAGCCAGACCAGAAAAAAAGCGCGCGCGACGTTGGCGCCAAGCGCCAGCGCGACCGCGAGGCCGACGAGCGCCACGCGCCGCCACACCGTCAGTCGCTGGAGTTCCCCCAACAGCAGGCCGATCATCAAGGAAGTCTGCAACCCGCGCACGCCGCTGCACGCTTCGTTCACCCCGACGGTCGCTCCGCCCGCCAGGCGGATGAGATTGCCCTCCAATTGCGCCGGGATGCCCAATACCCCAAGACCGTCGGCGGCCAGGGCGGCTGCGCCGTGCATGAGATTTTGCACGACGGCTTCTTCCACGCTTTTGATCCACGGCACCGCCACAAAGAAAAAGCCAACGGGAAATGCGAAATGCCGCAGCCAGGGTCGGCCGCCAATCAGGCAAATGACGAGGAGCGTCAGCCCGGTGACGACGGCGGCGTGCAGCCAGCCGAGCAACCGCCAATCGGGATTGGCGTCCTCAAAAAGCCGGATCGGGAGACAAGCGAGCAGGCAAAGGATTCCCCCCAGGAAAATGCGGTGTCTGGCTTTTTCTGCCCCAGGTTCAGGGGATGGGCGGGTTTCCCAACGCAGGACAAAAAGTGCCAGCGCGAGAAACGGCACGAGCCAGCCGTAGGCGTATTGCTCACTGAGGGACCACTCCGCACCGAGCCGCCAGCAGAGCACACCCCAGAGCTCGACGAGCACATACACCACCCAAGCGGCGGGAGTGAGCAGCCACCGTCCGTAGGAAATGCGGGCGGATTTCTCCGCGCAAACACGCGGGCTGGGGGCAGCGTCAGCGGCGGGAGGAGTGGTCGGTGGTGCGGTCAAAATGGGGGAGACGCCAGGTGCCGGCGCGGTGAGGGTCGGGAAAGCCGCTGCGGTATTACGTTTAACACAAATCCGCGTATCGGCTGATTGAAAAAACGCGCGTTGGCTTGTGCGAGCGTTCGGCTTGGCCAGAATGGGCCGATGCCTGCACCGCGGCTCTCGTGGATCACTCTGACGTTTTTGATCTGCGCTTTGCTGCCATTGTCCGGGTGCAACCGCCACACCGTTTGCGCGGTGGTTCTGAGCAGCGAAGAGACGTGCGCCTGGACAACGTCCGCCGGAGCTGGCACGCAACACGCCTTGCACGCCGGCGATCTGCTGCGGGTGGAGGAACGCGCAGGCACCAAGTCGAAACGTGACCGCACAGCATCCGAAACGCCGGACGCGGAACAGCCGCCACCACTGGCGATCTCCCTGTTGCCAGGAGTGGACGTGGCGCTCGCTGGCGACAGCGCCATTGTTCTGAAGACTCTGCGCTTCGATAAACTTGCCGAGGATGTGACCGCGCGCGAGGCGACGATCTCCTGGCAGGGCGGGCAACTTTTTTGTGCGCTGTCCGATCCTCCCGGCACCGTGCCAGCCCACCTGCGCATCACGACGGCCGGTGGCATGGAGGTGCTCGCCGGGCCGGGGAGCTTGTGTGGATTTTGGAATGATCCGACGACCGGGCAGGTGCGGATTTTGTGCGCGCGGGGATTCGTCGTTGTCGCAGAGGAACGGCTGGCCGCCGGACGTTATCGCGACCTTTCGCCGACTGGTCACCTGGAGCTTGAGCAACTCGCGGCCAGTGATGGCGTCGCACAACGTCAGGTCGCCGCGTTGCGCGCGGTCGAGCGTATTTTGCTGAGACTGGAAGCGCGCCGACAGGACGCACCGCCGCCTTGGTGGCGTTGAAGCGGGGCGCGTTCCGGTAAAACTCGACTTTGGTGCAAAAATTCGCTTGCCAAATCCGATGCCAGCCTCAAGTATCGTCCCGAATTGGAATCGCTGGCACATAGCTTGCGGCACCATTGGACGCCAGCCTTCTTTCTTAACCCACATTTTTCCATCATGACCACGAAAGCCCACGCGCCTTTCCGTTCGGTAAATCTTTCTGCACTCGCTGGAGCGGTTGCCCTGAGCCTTCTCGCCGTGCAGCCTGTTGTGGCTTTCGAGCCGGCGAACGATCTCCGGGCTGCCGTCGCTGCTGCCGGCGCCCCTTCGATGGCTGAGGCACGGCCGCAGGCATTCATGGCGGCTTTTACCTCCGTGCTCATCGCAGCGGAGGATCGCCAAGTTCCGGCCTATGCTGCCGCAGCGATCCGGATTCGTCCCGACCTGCTTGGACCCATCTTGGATGAAGCCGTGGCGGCGCTTTCCACCCCGGGTCGGCTGCCGTCGGCGGAAATGATGGCGGCACTCGCCAGCGCCACGGTCTCCGCCCGGCCCGAATCGGCGCGTGAAATCGTGCGCCGGCTGATTGCCAACGCATCCGAGGCGAGAGCCGCAATCGCAAACGCCGCCACGGCGGCGGCGCCCAAAGAAGAAGCGGCTGGCATTGCCCAGGCGAGCGGTGCCTCGGGTTTGCAAGTGGTGAACTTGCAGAACGGTGCGCTTCCCGATTTCAATCGGGTGCGCTCGGCAGATGCGCTCGGGACTTCGAGCGGTGCGAGCGGAAACGCTGCAGCTACTTCAGTTACCGAGGGCGCGCTGAATCCTGCCAACGTCTCCACGACCCGCCTCCGCCCTGGCGTTGTTTCTCAATTCAAGTAAAAAAGCGTTCAATTGCGGCTGCGACCTCGTGCCTTGTGGGTCCTGCCTCCCTTCCGGGCAACAACAACGGGGAGAATGTCTTGCTAGCGTTTTGCGATCTCCTGTAATGCCATCGTGGTGAAACGTGCTCACAAAACTTGGTGAGTTGTTTCTCCTGACGATGCCTCGACGTTTTTTTCATTTGCGCAATCAGCGGCATTCTTACAGCCACACCCGGTTTGCATTCACGGGGATTGCAGCAAACGTCCTGCTGCTGACCACGGGTTTGACGACGGTCCGTGCGCAACAGACCCCAGCACCGGAGACGGTAGCGCCGGCGCCTGTTATCACACCAAATGTCAGCGGCGGGGCAGTGACGCCTACTGCCTCTGCTGCTGCTCAAACGCCGCAAACGACGATCATCGAGCCGCCGTTGCCTATATTAACACCCGGCGATGTCAGCGGCAGCAGCACCAGTGGCAGCAGTCCCTCGGCGCCGGCCAGCTCAGGCGCGAGCGCGTTGGTGCCGCCTACGACCAACTCGGCGGCAGTGGGGAATGCGCCGCCCGCAGGTGCTCCGCAGTTGCCCGCTTCGGTGGGAGCGGAGACTGGCTCGTCGCGGCGGTTTCGTTACGCCCTGCGTTTTTCCTCCACCGCAACCTACGACGATAATTTGCAGCTTTCGACGGGCCAGCAAGGGGGCGGGTTTTATTTCAGCCTGGAGCCTGCGGTGACGGTGGGATTTGGCGATATCATTGGCAAAAGCGAAAATTATATACGGCTTGATTATTCGCCCAGCGTCTTTCTTTTCACCGAAGATTCGAACTTCGATAGCGTCCAGCACGTCATCCGGCTCGATGGCGGCTATCAATTCGCGCGGCTCACGCTGAATCTCAGCCAGGACGTGCAGATTTTGGACGGCTCGAATCTCAACGTCACCTCGAACACCGGCGCCGTGGTCAACCGCGTCAACCTCGACGTGAGCGCGCGCACGAAAGTCAATATCTATGTCACCCGCGTGGCGGGAAACTATTTTATTTCGGACAAAACCGCGCTTGGCTTGGTCTTGCAATACAGCCGCAACGATTACCAGACCTTGTTAAGTTCGCAGACCACTACGGCGGATTTTTCCGTCAATTACGTTTATAGCCCCAAGGTTACCGCCGGCCTTGGGGTGACCGTGGGTTATCTGAATCCTGATCCGCCGACGCCGGACCAAGTATTCGAGCAACTGACGTTGAGGTTAAGCTATCAGTTGACCGGCAAACTCTCGGCCAGTGGATCGTTTGGATTGGAAGATCGTCAATTTTCGGGCTCAAGCGGCGGTTCCAATTTGACGCCTGTGTTCGAGCTTGGCGCGACCTATCAGCCCTTTGATAGCACCAGCTTGAGCTTGAGCGCCAGCCGCCGCGTGCTCAGTTCGGCGGTCTTGGGCGGCCAGGATTACACGACGACCAACGTCACGTTTTCGGCGCGGCAGCGTTTCTTTCAAAAGGTTTTTCTCACGGCGACCTTCGGCTACGAAAACTCGATCTACTTCAGCACGGGCAACGGCGTATCGGCAAACCGTTCGGACAATTATTTCTACGTGCAGACCGCCTTGGATTACAGCCTGACTTCGCACTGGACCTTCGGCGGTTTTTATACCCACCGGGAAAATGATTCGACGGGCAGCAACGCCGCCTTTGCGGATAATCAGGTCGGGTTGCGCGTCACTCTGAATTATTGAACCGGCCGCGACTCAGTGCAGAGCGTTTCCATGGGCATGGTGGCCTGAATCCTAGGCTGTGCCACCACGGGCCGGCGCACATCGGTGACGCGGTGGTAGAGGTCGAGCGTGGCGGAGACCATGGTCTCCACGTCGAAGTGCGTGCGGACCCGTTCGCGCGCGGCCTGGCCGTAGCGACGGCGCAAGCTGTCGTCTTCGAGCAAGGTATTGATGGCGCCTGCCAAGGCGTCGCTGTCGCCGGGCGGCACGGTCAGCCCGGTCTGGCCGTTGAGCGACACAAAGGGCACCCCCGAGTCCAGCCAGGTGTTGATGACTGGCTTCGCACAAGCCATCGCTTCGAGTTGGACGATGCCAAAGGCTTCGCTGCGCGCCGTGGAGGGCAGCACGAAGAGATCGCACGCGCGGAAATAGGGCAAGGCATCAGGCAAGTCGCCGAGCAACTGCACACGCTCGCTGAGATCCAGCCGAGCAATCTCCGCTTCGAGCGCAGGGCGCAGCCGACCTTCACCCACGATGAGCAGCCGGGCGTTGCTCCGCACCTGACTCATTGCGCGCAGGAGCACTTCGAATCCCTTGTAATAAACGAGCCGGCCGAGTGCGAGCAGCAACGGCGTGCCGTGGCGGGTGCGGATCTCTTTGACCACTGCCTCGTCGCAAGCTTCGTGCGCGTCAGGCTCAATGCCGAAAGGGATCGTGACGCAACGCGGACGGTGCCGGGCGAGGACCGGGGAATGCCGGGCAAGCTGAGGGGTCGCCGTAATGATGGCGTCGGCGTGGCTCAGCGCACGATGCTGCAGCGGGCCGATGAGCGCACCGAGAAACCTCTGCCGCACGATGTCGCTGTGATAGGTGCAGATGAACCGCCCGCGAAACCCACTGAAAAGATACGCCAGAAGCGCGGACGGATGCGGCGTGTGAATGTGCAGAAGATCTGCCGTCGATTGATTGATGACTTTGAACAAGCCGGGGCTGACCGGCGCGCCTGCGACGCGACCGAGCGTGCTCAGTCGCCGCACCGCGACGCCGTCGATGTTTTCGACGCTGTCGGTTTGCGTCTCGTTGGCGACGACCACTTCGAGGTCCACCTCTTCGTTCAAGCCGCGGGCCAGAGCTTGCAAGTGCGTCTCGATCCCGCCGCGAATGGGCGGATAATATTTGCCAATCTGAAGAACTTTGAGTTTTCGTGAACGCACGCCGTTAAATTTCTTGGTTATTGCGACTGGAAGTGGTGCTGGTCTGGCCGCTGAAAAATTCATGCATCTTCCGTTGCCGCGATGATCCGTCGATAAATTTCCGCGTTGCATCGTGCCATCTTCGCCCATTGAAACATCGCGCCCCGCCGGCGACAGCGCGCCTGCCGGGCCGACCACGCGTCTGGTTGTTGCGCGCGTTCCTCGAGCAGAGCGTTCACCCGTTGCACCCAGAAAGCAACATCGTCCACCGGCGCAAACTCAGCGGCATCTGCGCCGACTTCGCGCAAAACCGGCAGGTCGGAAGCGAGCACCGGCGTTCCGCAGGCGAGCGCCTCGATCACGGGCAGCCCGAAACCTTCGGCTGACGAAGGTTGCAACACCAAGCCTGCCCGCCGGTAAGCCGCGCCCAAAGCGATGGGCGAGAGGCGCGGGATTTCCAGGGTGGCGTCCGCGACCCCGAGTTCCGCGGCGAGCGTGGCTTGGGCTGGCGTGAAGGGATCGCCGACGCGCAGGAGCCGCGCGCCGGGGCGGGTTTGACGCACGCGGGCGAGCACGGCGAGCAATGTTTCCAGTCGCTTGCGGGCGATGTTACTGCCGACGTGGAGCAGATCGAATCCGCGGGAAACGTCCGTGCGCGAGGCGGGTCGCGCCTTGGCAACCGCCGCCGTGATCGCCTGGTCGAGCAGCCTTTCGCCCTCGACCGCGCAGGCTGGATTCAGCAACTCCGGTTGCACGCCATTGGGAGTGACCGAAAGCCGTTCCGCCGGCAACCAGCCGTGCGCCAGCACATCCGCGCGCGTGGCTTCGCTGACGCAGCAGACGTGCGCCGCCCGTTGCAAGCCAGCGAGGATGCGCGCCGTCATCAGCCGAAAAACCTTTCCGCGCCGCGGCGGCTGAGCCGGCTCCAGCACGCAGCGAAACGTATCCAGATCATGACATGTGACGACGGTTCGTTCCGCGGGCAAGGCGTGGACGAGGTGCGCGTAGGAATGGTCCACGATGTGGAACAAATCGTAGCGTTGGCGCTGGGATTTTAAGAATCGCGGATAACGCAAAAATCGGTTCAAAACGCGCGGCAAAGGCGCCGGCGGCCGGCTTTCTCCAGCCCGTCGAAGCAGCCACATCGCCGGGCGCAACGTTTCCACCCGCAACTCACGATCCTCGAAAACCTCGGTGCCGGCTGGCGGCAGGTGCCTCTGGAGTTGGTCGGCCACCAAGTCCATGCTCGGCCAGCCTTCCTCTTGAAAATCCGCGATGAGCGCCACGCGCAGTGGCAGCCCGTTGCACTTGCGGTCCGGTGCGAGTGCGAGCGGTCCGAGCTGGCTCGGTCGCAAGCTGACAGGAGCGGGTTCAAAGGTAGGCATGGATTACGAACGAACTGGCGAGCGGGGGCGAAAAAATCGAGTGGGTGCGGGTGTTAAGAAAAGTGAATGCGCCGACCGTAACGGAAAAGCCGGCGCTTGAAAGTGATTTCTTGGCGGGTCAGATCGGCGTCTGGCCGCCGCTGGGATGGGATGAATTGTCCGAGCGGGACGCGTCATTCTCCAGCGGATTTTCTTCCAGCAACTCGCGGTAGTCGCACTGGACAAAGTGCTTATTGTAAAAATTCCGGCCCCGCGTCGCAAGCGCCTCGCGTGCCTGCGAGTCTGCCAGCAACTGGCCGATCGTCTTCGCCCAAGCGTCGGCTGCGGCTTCATTTTTTTCATCGGTCGTGACCAAATGCACGGCGCCCGCTTCGCGCCAGAGCGTCAGTTCGGTCAGGTGGCCGGGATTGGAAATGATCGCGCGTCCGTGCGCGAGGCCGGCGAGCACGCTGGTGCGTCGGGTGGTGACGCCATCGGGAAAGGGTTGCAACAGAAGATCGCACGCGCTGAGAGCCATCGAAATCTGCGCGCCCTCCGCGCCGTCGAGAAAGTGCAGCCGCCCGGCCCAGTGGGGATGACTCGATGCGAGCCGCTGACAATACGCCTGACTGCCGCGCCCCAAAAGCAGCAGATAAACCTCGGGACGCGCGGCGCAGACCCGTTCCAGCACGGGAGTCAGCATTCCGGTGATGACTTCACCAAAGGTGCCGAAATGTCCGAGCAACGTGGCGTTGCCCGAGCCGAGCGTCGCGCGATAAGCCGCCCGGCTTTCTGCCGAGCTTGCCACCACCGGCAAATCGAGCCGCAACGGCCGCCAGCGCACGGGCGTGCGGGCGAATTTGGCTTTCCCCCACAAGCGCAGCCAGGGCAGCACGCGCTTTTCCCAAGCCGGCGTGGAAAGCCAAACCCGCCGCGCGGCGAGCAACAGCACGAGCAGCATGGCCCGATGGACGGCCGCCGCCACGCGCTCGCGCAGTTTGCCTGACCAATCGACACCAGGCTCGTGGATGAAAACATCGACGTGGTCGCGCCGGAGCCACGCGCGCAGGAGCAGCCAGAGCGGCAGGAAAAGATTCAGCGAGTGCATCCCGTAGCCGTGCGGCACCCAATGGAGAAACAAACGGAGTCGCCGGCGTGGAGGGAAGCGTTCCGCGTCGAGGCCGCGGTGGAGTTGCCGGATACCGGCGAGGCCAAAATTGCCGCCGAGCCGATGCACCCGCACGCCGTCATCGTTTGTCTGGCCCGCCGGAGTTTTCGCGTCGCGCCCGGTCCAGACATGAACTTCCCCGCCATTTTCAGCAAACTGCCGGGCGATGGCTCGCGCCACGTCGCCAACCCCGCCGCGCTGTGGAGGATATTCTGGAGAAAGAAAGTGCCAGGCAGCCTTTTCCGCGTTGCCGGGAGCGGCGGCATTCACGGCTGGAGGAGCTTGGCGGCCGAGCGCCAGAGTTCGCGGCGCACTCGTCCGCGCAGGTCAGCGGGCGCCACGCGAAATGCCGCGGCCCGTTCCCGTCCATTGGCCCAAAAATTTGCGGCGACCATGAGTTGATAGGCGCCTTGCAACAGACTCCAGATCAACCCGTGCGCGCCGTGTCGCCAGGCGCCATCGTGGAAGTAGCGGTTGGTGAATTCCGACGCCGGCCGGCGGAGCAGCCACGGCCAGACGGGCGGATTGGTGCTCGCGCTCAAGCGGCGGGCATCGATCGCGCTGTAACGCGCCAATTTTTCAATGAACTTTTCCAAGTCCGGACCGTAGCCCGGATGTTCCAAAGCCAGAGCCGGCTCCGCGGGAAGCGGCACGAGGGCGCCGCCGGAGATCACGGGTGGTTCGTGAATCTCGCCGCTCCAATGGGCGGCTCCGCGCCGGAAAAATCGAGTCTGGTGGTCGGGCCAAAAGCCGTGTTCCAGCCAGACACCGAGAAACTCGTTGCGCCGCGGCAGCGCGTAGGCGGCGACCGTGGCGGCATGGGAATCGTAAGCCAATTCCCGCAGCCGCGCGGCGAGGGTGGCGGGCACGCGTTCGTCGGCATCCACGAGCAGCAGCCAGTCACCCGCGCATTTTTCAAGGGCGAGATTGCGCACTTGCTCGACGAAGGGTGCGACCGGCATGTCGAGCAGATGCGCGCCGGCAGACCGGGCAATCTCGCGGGTGGCATCCGTGCTGGCCATGTCAGCCACGATGATTTCGTCGGCCCAGCGCAAGCTTTCAAGACAACCGGGCAGCCAGCGTTCTTCGTTGCGCGTGTGGACGAGCGCGGAAATTCGGACAGATGATGCAGGCGGGTGCTGGCTCACGGCGCGGATTTGAGAGACGATACAACGGCGGCCCGTGGCGTCATTTTACGACCTCCAACTCGAACCCGAGAAACCACGCGGGAAACATCCACGCCCAGCGCCGCTCGTATTCCGCAGAATAACGGTTGGCCAGGCGCCAGACGAGTTTATTGACCAGCGTGGGATGGAAAATCAAGCGCGTGGAGCGGCGGCGGAAACGGCGCGTGCTGTAAAAAGCGAACTCGTTGTCGCCCGTGAAGTAGTTAAAAGACCGCCAGCCAAAATAATGCCGGTGCGTCGGATCGGTGAAAGCATTGGCGCAGGAAAAATGCGGCACCGTCACGGTGAGCAACGCGCCAGAACGGCAGACGCGGTGAATGTCCTCCATCGTGGCCACGAGATCATCGAGGTGTTCCAGCACGTCGTAGGCAAAAACGGCATCGAAGTGATCGTCCGGCAACGGCCACGGATGCGCGTCGAGATCGAGCACCAGGTCCGGATTCACCGCGGCGACACAGTCCACGTTCAGCGCGTCCGGCAAACGTTTTTCCCCGCAGCCCAGGTGGAGCACGGAGGGAAGGTTGGCGGCGATCATCGGCAGGAAAAATTGAGTTGGCGCGAAGGCTAGAGCAGGAGCAGGGCGTCGGCAAAAAACGTTCTTTTTTCCAACTGCCATCGCCGGTCAGCTAGTCGGATCGGCGTGGGAAAAAACGCCGGCGCAACGCGCGGCTGATCAGCACGGGAACCCGCGCGATTGTCCCGCGCAGCGAGCTGAGCTGGTGCAAGGTTTGCAGGTATAATTCCGGATGCACCGCGGTGGCCAGCGACACTCCCGGTGGCGCGGCAGCCGCCAGCCGCGCGCCGACTCCGGGAGCAAGCTGCGCGTCGCTTTTGACAAAAACGAACAGGTTTTGCGCGTAGCAAAACGCGACCTCCGGATCGGCCCACACGCGCGGCCGCACGAGATCGTGGGCGTGAAAGCCGTGGGCGCGAAATTGTTCGATCCAATAATCTTGAAACCGTTCGTTGATGTGCTCAAAACCTCCCTGGCCGGGAATGGCGGCGGAAAAAACAATGACTGGCGACAAGGCGCAGAGCGACGCGACGAGGCGTTCCGCGCTTTCGGAACGCAGGTGCTCGGCGACTTCGAGACAGAGCGCGAGGTCGAAAGGACCGGTCACTGGCAGAGCCTTGTTCAAGTCGCAAACGGTGAACGCCTGCGGCGGGATTTGCAGGCGCTCGCGCGGCACCCATGCGCCGTCCAGTCCGCAAATTTCCGCCGCGCCGAGTCGATGAAATTCGCGCAGCCAAAATCCTAAACCGCAGCCGACATCGATCACACGCTGCGGCGCGAAAATCTCGTAGAGCAGCGGCGCGATCCGTCTGGGCGACCGCGCCGCCGTCTCGTCCTGCAACTCGCTGGGAGCGTCGTAATGATAGCCGCGAGCGTGCTGCCCGGGCTGCGGCGCCTCGTGGGTTTTGGCGACGTCCTGGGGACGCGGGGTTTGCAGATGTGACATAGATGAGTCAAATGGACGGGCCGGTGCCGCGTCTTGGAAAAGCAGGGTAGGGTGCGATAATGGCGTCCGCAAAACCATTCTGTTGCCCGTTGCGACGCTTCAACCGATGATTTCTGCCTCCCCGCCGTTCCCCGAGCTGCCGCCACTGGGGCATCGCGGGAAAGAGTTTTCGCCGCAGCGCATCGTGCTCGCCGGCTGGCGCTGGCTGGCGGAATACGTGGAACCCCAATCGGGCGACTCGCTGTGGGCCGACTTGCCGACGAGCCACGGGCTTTACCTGCCTTTGCGCTACGATCCGCAAACGAGGGAAACGCTGGGCGACACCTCGCTCGCATGGTGGGCGGAGCCATTGGTGCGCGCGTTCCAGGAGCCGCGCCGGCGTGACGTGATCCCGCGCGTGGAGCGCCGGCGCGCGGCTGAACGCTGGCTGGTGTTGAACACGCTCGATTTCATCTGGGGCCACAGCTTGTTAATCTTGCTGAATGCGCAGCATTACCTCGAACGTTATCCCGATCACGGACTGATCGTCGTCTGCACACCGGCGTTGCGGCCATTCGTGCCGGAGGGGACAGCCGAAGTCTGGGAACTCCCGGTGACTTCGCCGCAGGAGACCCTCGCCTGGCACGAACCGTTGGCCGAATTATTCGCGGCGCGCGCCGCGTCCGCGCCAACCTGGGTCGCCAGGACGGTGAGCCATCCGGAACCCGGCCGGTATTCACCAGCGCGCTTTGGACTGGCAGTGGGTCACGGGTCCGAGGCACGAGAAGAATCGCCGTGGATTATTTTTAATTTTCGCGGCGACCGTTGCTGGGGCGGATCGGTCGCGAACGAACGCCGCCGGCTCGCGCGCTTGGGCGAGCACCTGCGCCGGTTGTGGCCGCGGGCGCGGCTGGAAATTCACGGCTTCGCCACACTGCCGCAGCCCGTGCATAACTGGCTCGACCGCACCCGACGAGCGGACGGCAATGATGCTGGCGGCCAGGATTACAACGCGCGCTGGACGGAGGAACTGCGCACCGCCGATCTTGCCCTCGGCGCCTATGGCTCCGGCATGCTCCGGCCCACCGCGGTTTGCCCGGCGGTGATCGCCTTGGTGCCGCTCGACAAACAGCCTTACGCCTTTCAAGAATGCCTGTTCCACGACGCGCAATCGGCAAATTTGCGCGCGCAATTCTGGCGGCTGCGCTTTCTTTACGGCAACAGCACGCTGAGCGACATCGCGCCGCGCCAGGTGGCGCACCTCGTCAACACGCTCTTGACGATGGAGCGCTGCTTCCAACTTTTCCAGGGCGCTGCGTTTGCCGACCCGGAACCGACGCCGGAACAGCAAGCGCGGATCGCAAAAATTTTCTCCCAGGAAGTTGCCGCCGACACGCGCCGCTGGCACGCCAACGCGGCGGCGTTGGATCGCTTGTCCTTGGCCAGCCGGCTTTGGCAATGGCTGCGGCGGCAGGCGAGCGAACGCGATTGAAAAATTCGGCGCGTGGGTCATCTCACCGCCGACGCCAGGAACGCGCCGAACACGCCGTTTGGCCGCGTTTCCAACTCCGCCCAGGTGCCGCGCTCGACGACGCGACCGGCTGCCATGACCACAATCTCGTCGGCGTGGCGGATCGTGGACAGCCGGTGCGCGATGACGAGCACCGTGCGGCCTTCGCGCGCGCGGTTGAGCGCGGCCTGCACCTCGGCTTCGGAGACGCTGTCGAGCGCGCTCGTCGCTTCATCGAGGATCAGGATTTGTGGGTTGCGCACGAGCGCCCGCGCGATGGCGAGCCGCTGCCGCTGCCCACCGGAAAGCTGCGCGCCGCGCTCGCCTACGACGGTGTCCAACCCTTGCGGCAAGTCGCGCACCACGCCTTCGAGAAAGGCGTCACGCACCGCGCGGGCGAGATTCTCCGGCGTCGCTTCCGGACAGCCGTAAGCGATGTTGGCGCGTAGGGTGTCATGAAATAAAAACGCCTCCTGCTCGACCACCGCAACCGCTTGGTGCCAGCTCGCGGGCGCGAACGTTCGGATGTCCTCGCCATCGACCGTGATCGCGCCGCGCGTCGGTTGCCGCAAACGCAGGAGCAGCGCGGCAACCGTGGTTTTTCCCGCGCCAGACGCGCCCGCGAGCGCGACCGTTTTGCCGGCGGGAATTTCCAAGGAAACATCGTCCAGCGCCGCGCGGCCGTTGGCGTAATGAAACGACACATTTTCAAACCGGATCGCGTCGCGCACGCCGGCAAATGGGCGTTCGCCGAAAGGCCGCGCCGGATAAAGCGGCAGCTCGAGCCATTGCTGGATGTCGAACACGCCGCCGGCCATGAAGGCGAGGTGTCCTTGGAAAGTATAGAGCTGGTTGAGCAATGGCAGCAGCCGCAGCAGCACGAAGCCGAACGTCAGCAGATACGGCGGCGGCAGCCGGCCCGTGCGCACGAGCAGCAAGTAGCCGACGCCGACGATGATAATGGCGCCTGTGACCGCCACGATTTCCACCAGTGGCGCCAGCAGCGAACTCGCCCGCGCGCCCGCCGCCTCGGTGTCCGCGTGGGCGGTATTGGCGGCGTGGAACCTCGCCAGCTCGCGGCTTTGGCTGTGTGTCGTGCGGATCACGCGCACGCCGGCGAAGGACTCAGTCAAGCGCGCAGCGAGCGCCCGATTCAACTCAGCCATCGCCGCGCCGCCGCGCGCCAGCCGTGTGTAAAGAAACGAAACCGCGCCGCCGATCAGGGCGCCCAACGCCACGGTGAGCAGCGTGAGCTGCCATGAGATCAGCAGCAGCGCGCCGAGGTAGAACAACGCAAAACTGGCGCGTTGGGCGAATTGGAAAAGCGCCTCGAACGTTCCCGTCACGCGGATCGTTTCCGCCAGGAAAACGCTCGTCAGCTCGCCTGCGGTGCGTTGTTCAAACATGCCCAGCTCGGTGCCGTGCATGCGGCGAAACAGCGCGTCGCGAAGATTTACCTGGATGTCGCGCTTGATGTGCGCGGCGAGCCGGCTGCTCGCGTAGAGCGTCGCGTTTTTCGCCACCACCGCGAGCAGCACCAGGCCGCAGAGCAGGAGCAGATAGAACGGGAGCGTTTTTCCCGGCAATGCTTCCTGCAACCACCGCATCGGCCGTCCACCCGTGACCGCAGCGGCGTTTCCCGAATTTCCTCCGGCGACTACGATGCTGAGCAACGGCATGAGCAGGCCGACGCCGATGCTCTCAAACAACGTTGTCACCACGAGTCCGCCGAGCGCGACGGCGAGCCGCGCGCGGCCCACGCCGAGGTGCGGACGCATCCGCCAGAGCGCGCGCAACAGCGCGGGCAGATTGGGAAAAAGGAACTTCAAGGCACGAGGCAGACGCGGGGTTTGCTTTCGCCGTCGGCGCGTTGCATAACTGCCGCGCGCCGCCCCCGCAAGTGGGAAACTGCCATGCCGCCGTCCGCTCCAGCGTCCACCGCCGACCCGCGCCGCCTGCGCCTGCTTTTCGTCGTGGAAAGCGGCACCGACGTGCGGCTGGTCGATGGCTTGGCGCAGAGGTTCACGCTGCGGTTGCTGGCACGGACGATTGGCGGCGGCGGACGCGAGGTCAGCCAGGCGCCGGCGAAACCCGTGGATATGGAACGTGGCCCCCGGTCGCGTTGGCGGTTTGCTGCGTTGGTTATCCGGCGACTCTGGAACTGGCGTGCCCAGGAGCGGCCCGATTTGGTTTTAACCCAAGGCTATGGTGTCGCGGCGCTGGCGTGTCAGTTGGCGCGGCGTTTTTTGGGCGGGCCGCCGGTGGTGTTGCTCGTGTGCAGTCCGGTGGAGGAATACTACCGTTGCCGGCGGGACCAGCCGACGGTGGGCGGCAGTCGGTATCGCGCGCTGGAATTTTTTGGCTTGCGCGCCCTGGCGAAACTCAATGCGTGGCTCGGCGGCGATTGCGTGGTGCTGAGCGCGCACCTCGCTGGGGTCGTGCGGTCCCACGGCGGGAGCAGACGCAGGTCGCTGCACGAGATTCCGCTGTATGGCGTGGACACGACGATTTTTCATCCACCGGCCGGCGACGAAACGAAGACAGCGCGGAAGGCGGCGCGCGGTTTGCCGGCGACAGGTGCGGTGATCTTTTTCAGCAGCCGCATCGCGCCCGAAAAAGACGCCGAGACGCTCCTGCGCGCGTTCGCCGCGCGAATTCAGGCCGGCGATGACCTTTGGCTGTTGCACCGCAGCGGCGGCTGGCGCGAATTTCTGCGCGCCGCCGAAACTGCCGGCGTCGCGGCGCGGGTCATTGCCACCGACGCGGTTTTTCCCGGTGCGGAACTGGCCGCGGATTACCGCGCGTGTGATCTCGTCGTGCAGGCCAGCCGCGCGGAAGGACTCGGATTTTCCGTGCTCGAAGCGTTCGCGTGCGCGGTGCCTGTGGTCGCCACGGCAGTCGGCGGCTTGCGCGAAACCGTGCGCGATGGCGGCACGGGCTGGACCTATCCGCCCGGCGATGCCACCGCGCTCGCGACGGCGCTGGAGGCGGCGCTGAGCGATCCTGCCGAGGCGGCACGCCGGGCGGAAAATGGCCGGCGCATGGTCGCGGAAAAATACGCCGCGGAGCGAGTGTTTGCGGATTTCGCCGAACTGGCGGCCAAGCTGGCGCGCTAACTTTTTTCGCCGCGATAAATCGCCAGACAACGCGCCACGACTGCCGGCCAGGAAAACTCCGTCAACGCACGCCGCCGGCCGGCTGCACCCATTGCCTTGGCTTGGTCTGGATGATCGCGCAGCCAGCGAATTTTTTCCTGCAACGCCGCGGGATCGTTCGGCGGCACGATGAAGCCGGTTTCAACATCGACGACGATTTCCGGCATGCTCGCCACCCGGGTGCAGATCGCGGGCCGTGCGCACGCCATGCCTTCGAGCAGCGTCTGGCCGAGCAACTCGGGCACGAGGCTTTCGCTGCCGCTGCCGCAGCTCGGCCGATACACGCTCGGCAGCACGATGCAAAGCGCGCGGCGATAGGCGGCGATGAGTTCGTCGTCCGAGCATTCCGTGCGAAACGTCACGGGCCGGCCGGCCGCAAGGCGTTTGAGGAGCTCGAAGTGCGCCGCGTCGTAAGGTCGGCCGATGATTTCCAGCGGCGGTCCAGCGGGCACGGTGGCGGCAATCAAGTCGTCCACGCCTTTGTGGGGAAACAACCGGCCGACGAAGAGCGCGGGTGCGTTGTCACTGATCGCGGGATCTTCTGGCGCGGGCGAGAATTTTTCTCCATCCACGCCGCCGAGAATGACATGGCCGCACGGCGACTCGGCGTGGCCGCTCACGCGCCGGCTGTATTCCGAAATGTGCAGATGCCCGTGATACCAGCGGTCGGTCGAAACGTATCCCGAAATGTCCCAGCCGCCGCCGCCGAGGTCGGTGGTGAAAACGCGCTTGCGCGTCAGGCGTCCCGCCAATGCGGCGAGGCTGCTGGCCAAGACATGGGTTTGGTGACAATGGATCACGTCGGCGCGCAGTAACTCGGGCAGCAGGCGCGGGGAAAACGGATTCTGCCGTTGGCCGCGCACCCGCCACGCGCCGGACAAAACCCGGATGCGCAAGCCGCCGAGGTCGGCGCGGATTTCGTCGCGTTCCCTTGGGCCGCAGGCCAGCAGAGTCGTCGGCACGCCGGCCGCGGCCATGTGGCTGGCCAACTCGAAAACATATCGCTCCGCGCCGCCAAGGGTGCCTTCGTCGCGGTCGAAAAGCGCCGGCACGAGGTGCAACACGCGCGGGAATGAACCGTCTGTCGCCGCAGTCGTGCGGCTGCGCCGGCTTGCTGCGTTTTTCATCGGCGACTGCCGGCGGCCGGAATTGCCGGCGGCACCTTCGGCACGAGGCGCCGTCGCGCGACCCGGATGCGCGCGATCCAGTCCGGCACGCGACGAGGCTGCGCGCCGGGAGTGGTGGCCGTGGGGTTCCCGGTATTTCGCGCTGCCGCGTGCAGCACGGCGGTGAGCAGCCAGAAAAGAATGCCAAGCTGGTTGTTGAACACCGGGCCGGCAAACGTTTGGCCGACGACGAGCAGGTTCAGGCAAAAGACAATCTGCGCGGAGCGGACGATTTTCTCGTCGGGATGCCGCGCCGCGATGGCGTAGGTCGAGCCCATCGCGATGAGCAGCGCGCCGCCGTAAAAAATCCACATCGGCACGCCGCCATCGTAGAGCCAGCCGGTGAGTTGCACCTCGGCGTAAAGATTATTTTCTGCATCCGGGTTGCCGAAATAAAGGTTCATCATGCCCCAGCGGCCCGGCCCGGCGCCGAGCGGATATTGCCAGAGATAATCTTCAAAGGTTGCCGCAAAAAAGCCGCCGCGGTTTTCTTGGAAATTTTCCACCATGCCGCCGGCACCGCCTTCCGCGAGGCCGAGAAAGCGCTCGGAAACCTCCTCGCCGCCAATGCTCACCGCCCACACGAAGGCCGCGCCGACGACCACCGCGCAGCCAATCAGCAACCGCGCGCTGTCCGCCGTGCGCCCGCGCCGCAACCCGAGGCACGCGGCGCCGAGGATGGCGACGAGCAGCATGAGGAAAAACGAGCGCACCTGGCAAAGATAGAGCACGAACAATCCGACCGCCGCGACGGCCGCACAGGCGAGGCGCACGAACCAGCGGGTGCGCGGGCGATTCAAAAAAATGAGCGCGACGAGCGCCGCCGCAACGCCACCGGTGGCCGCGCCCCCGGGCACGTCGGACAAACCTGGCGGACGAAAGATGGTCTGCCCCGCGGTGCCTTCGTAGGAAAGCGAGCCAAGATAATCTTCGGAAAGCAACGCGCTGAAATCCCGCGGCAAAAAGATGTCGGGATAAAATACCTGCAGCGCGCCGATGACCGCGCTCAAGCCGTAGCAAAACAGCAAAAGCCAGAGCAGGCGCTCCAGCCGTCCAGCGTTCACGGTGCAACGCGTCGCCCAGAAGAGCGGCGCCGCAATGCAGATTTGGAAAATCAGTTGCGCGACACCCGCGGCGAGCGGTGTGCTCGGGTGCAGGAGGTTCAAGCCGAGGACGACCAGCGCGCCCAACAGCCAGGGCGCTGCGGGATGTTGCCAGGCATTTCCAGCCGGGCCTTTTGCCAGGCGGGCGGACGGCAGCAACAACAGCGCGCCGCTCATCAAATACGGAGCGGCGCGCACGAAGAAACGGATCGGTTGAGTGCCCGGCAGCAGCAGCACTCCAAAGGACAAGAGCTGCACGACGATGAACACTTCGAGCACTCCAAAATTCTCTGCCCACCGCCAGCGTGTTGCCCCCGCTCGCTTCCGCAACCAAGCCGCCCGCGCCCGGCGCCACGGCGGCGGAAGCGTAGTCGCCACGACCAGGGGTGGCTGGACCTTGGCAGCCGCCGCTTTGGCAGACGCGCCCACCACCGCCAGCGCGCCGCGATCTTCGCGGGCATGACGCGAGGGTGGCGCGAGGCGCTTCGGTGGAATTTTACTGCGCGGACCTGTCATCAACTCTCCGGGGACGGAGGGCTTCTTCGAGTAATTCCTCGTAGCGGTCAATCGTCTTCTCCAGCGAAAGCTCAGCCCCGCGGCGCAACCCCGCCGCCAACAGCCGTGCCCGTTCGTCCGCGTCGCTGAGCAAACGCACGAGGGCCGCGGGGAATGCCGCGTCGTCCGCGAGCACGCCGAATTGGCCGTCGGCGAGGACTTCGCGGCTGCCGGGATTGGGCGTCGCCAGGACGGGCGTGCCGCAAGCCATCGCTTCGAGATACGGCAGGCCGAAGCCTTCGTAAATGCTCGGGGAAGCGAGCAGCCAGCTTTCTTGATAAAGCCGCACCAACATTTCTGTTGGCACGCCCGGCCGGTAGGCGACGCCCGCGGCAGCCGGACCGGCCGGGCCGACGCAGGTCAGCGTGGCTTCGGGCCAGCGTGGCAGGACGGTGGCAGTGAACCATTTCACCAGTTGCGCGCCTCGTTTGCGCCCGTCCGGAGTGCCGACGAAGAGCACACTCGGGTGCGGCGTTTTCCCTTTCTCAAGATAGGGCGACGGGATGTGGAGCGACGTGTCCACGCCGTTGGGAATGACGCGGCGGACCAGCGGATTCCAGCGCCGCGTGTTGGCGCTCACGCCGACCGTGAACGGCTGCGTCGCTCCGGTGAGGATTTCTTGCAAATAAACGCCGAGCTGCGCGAGGAAACGCCACGGCGAACGCGCGCTCAGCGCTTCGGCGAAGGCGCTGCCGTGCATGACGCGCACGACGCGGCGCGCGCCCCAGCGCAATGGCAGCAGCAAACTGTCGCCGTGCGCAATGACGCACTCAGCATCGCCCCGCGGCACGAGGAAAAAAAGCACGTTGCCGAGATAACCCATCGTGAGCCGGAGACCGACCCGGTTTTCCGCGAAGCGCCGCCACGGTAGCGGGCGATGGGCGTAGAGCGCGCCGGTCGGCGGGTCGTCGTGGCTCCAAACCGTGACGGCGTGCCCGCGTTGCGCCAAGCCTTGCGCGAGGTCGTGCGCGACGCGCGTAATGCCGCCTCGGCTTTTGCCAGGCGTGGGCAAGCCGTAGGTGAAAACGGCGAGTCGGCGGCGTGGCTTTTTTTTAAGGACGTGCGCGGCGAGCAGTTCGCAGAGACGGGGCAGCACGCGGGCAGGGGAGCAGAGCGCGTCGGCGTGCGCCGGGCCGGCGGCGCCGAGCTTGGCGCGCAAATTCGGTTGCTCGATCAAATCGCGCAACGCCGCGGCCAGCGCGTCGGCGTCGGCGGGCGGCACGAGCCGCGCGCAAGTGGCGTCGAGGATTTCCAAGGCGCCGCCGTGCGCCGCGGTGACGACAGGCAGCCCGGCGTAGAGTGCTTCCACGAAAACAATGCCGAACGGCTCGGGTCCGGTGTTGGGCTGACAAAAAATGTCGGCTGCGGCGAGCAAGCGCGGCACGTCGTCGCGCTGACCCAAGAAACGAACGCGGTCGGCGATCCCGAGCCGCGTTGCCAACGCGCGGAGTTCCTCCAAAAAAGCTGCCTCCGCCGGCCGTTGCGCGCCGCCGGCAAACCACGCCGTCCAGCCTGGCACGGATCGGAGTTTGGCGAGGGCTTCAAGGTGCAAGCGATGGCCTTTCCACGGCTCGGAGCGGCTGACTTGGAGGACGATGATTTCGTTTTCCCGGACGCCGAGTTCAGCACGGATTTTCAGGCGTTCCGCGGGGGTGGGCGCAGTCCGCGCAGGCACCGGAATCGGCAGCACCTCGTGCGGCGGCGTGCGGTGTGGAAATAAATCCGGCAACGTGCGCGCCGTGAAGCCGCTGTTGATGATCGCCAGGTCAGGCGGATGCCGCGCGGCCCAGCGTTCCACCCACGGCCGTCGGCTGGGTTGCGCCGCTGATGCTGCGTCGGCGTGCATCCAAAAAACGAGCGTCAGGCGCGCCTCGCGGATGATGGGAGCAAAAAGTCCCAGCGTCCAAGGCATGTGGCAAATCACAATGCCAGGTCGGTCTGCGCGCAGAAACGCCGCGAGCCGGCGCCGCGCCTGCCAGACCTGCCAGAGATAACGCACTTGCACGGGGCCGAAGATGGCAGGTGGCGTGCCCGCAGCCCGCAGTTCGTCGGCACAACGTCCGGGAAACACGAGGCCGAAACATGGCTCCAGCGCCGGGCAGGCAGCGCGTTCGCAAGCCAAGCTGCGAAACAGGGTCTCCACGCCGCCGTAGAGATTGCCCGAGCCGAGGTGCAGCACGCGCAACGGCGGCGCCGGGGACGCGGATGAGATGGTCGATGGGGTCATCTTGCGGCGAGAACTTCGTCGTAAATTGTCGTCAGCTCTTCCGCCAGACGGCTGCGCGAAAAGCGTTGCTCCGCGGCTGACCGGCCGGCCTTTCCCAACCGTGCGCGCAACTCCGGGACTTCCGCCAACCGCGTGATGGCCGCAGCGAGGGCCGCTGCATCGCCCGGCGGATGCGCCAGGGCTTCCCGCTCGGGAACGAAAAGCTCGCAGGCACCGCCGCCCGCGCTGGCCACGACGGCCCGCCCGCACGCCATGCCTTGCGCGATGACCAAGCCGAATGGCTCCGGCCGGGTGCTGGCGTGAACCACGATGTCCAGCGCCCGCAACGCCGCCGGCGCGTCGTTGACAAACCCGGTGAAACCCAAGTCGCCTCGTTTTAGCGCATCCGCTCCGAGCACGCCGGAAGCGAGTTCTTCCAAATCTTCGCGCGTGTGCTGACTGCCCGTCGTGGCGTAAATCGGTCCGCCGATGATGTAAAACCGCGCACGCAATCCGTTGGCCAAACAGTGCGCCGCCGCCCGCAGAAAAGTCCCGTGTCCTTTCCAGAAAGCGAAGGTTGCCACGAGGCCGATGCGCAACAGAGCCGGGGAATTTGTTGAAGAACCGCTCGCCGCCGGCAGCCCAGCCAAAGCGTCGAGATCAAGCCGCGGGCCGTCCGGCGTGAAGCGGTCGAGATCAATGGCATTGCGCACCGTTCTGATCGGCACGCGGGCCGGCAAAATTTCACGGGCATCTTGCGCCACGCTGTCGGAGATGGCCACTGCGGCAGCGCAACGTTTTCCCAAAGCTCGAAGAATCGGCGCCATCGTTGCGCGGCTGCCGAGATAATCGTGCAGGTGCCAGAGCAGCGGCACGCGGCGAGCGCCGGGCAAGGCTAGCGCCAGCGCGCCGAGCGCGTGTGTTTTCAGCCCGTTGGAATGCACGAGGTCCGGCCGAAGAACACGCAGCCGGTGGCGCAATCGACAGACCCATCCTAGGCTCGCCCATACGCTGAGCAGCAGCCGTCCGCGCGAGGCAGCGCCGGTTTCACCCAAGGCTCGGACCGTTGGAGGCAACGACAAGACTTCCGCGTGAACGCCGAGCGCGCGGGCGTTGTCCAACAGCGGCCCGTCCTCGGCAGCGATGAGGAAAAATTCCCAAGCCGGCTGCGCCGTTCGCAAGGCGGCGAGCAGGTCGAGGAGCACTGCCTCCGCACCGCCGCCCTGCGCGGCTGGGCTGAGGAAAACGATCCGACGGAAGCGGGGGCTTTCTTTTACACAAACGAGTCTCGGTTGCACAACAAGAGGCTTGAACGTTTTCAAGAAATGCGTATTCGTCCGGTCGCGCCCCCGGTAGATTGTTCCATGATTCAGGTCGTTGCCGCGCGTTTTTTTCTCAAACCTCCCACCGTGCCGCCTTTGTCGTCCTTCACCCACTCCCATCCATTCCGCCGGCAAGCTCTCCCGCGCCGGATCGCAGCATTTTTCCTCACCACCTGGCTCGCATTTGCCGGCCACGTGGCACAAGGCCAAGGCACCGCCGCTTCGCCTTCGCCTGCGGTGGCTTCTGCGACGCCTACGGCTGGGAGCAGTGGCGCCGCGACGCCTACCACGGCGACACCCACGGTGGCGGCACCGGCAGGATACATCCTCGGCCCGGATGACCAGGTGGGCGTGGAAGTTTTCGGCGAGGACGACCTGCGCGCGGCGGCGCGGCTCAATTCCGAAGGCTCGATGAGCCTGCCCCTGCTCGGCCCGGTGCGGCTGGCTGGCCTGACCACCTCTCAGGCGGCGGCGCGGATCACGGAGCTGTTGCGCAAAGATTATCTGGTCAACCCGCGCGTCAGCGTTTCGCTGCTCGGTTACGCCAAGCGGCGTTTCACGGTGCTCGGCCAGGTGAATCGGCCCGGCTCCTACGACATGCCCGATGACGCCGCCGTGCGCGGCGGGATCGACTTGCTCGAAGCCATCGCGCTGGCGGGCGGTTACACGCGCATCGCAGCGCCCAGCCGCATCACCGTGGTGCGCCGCAGCACCACGAGCGGTCCCTCCGAAACCATCCGAGTGGACGCCCGCCGTCTCGCCAAGGGCGGGTCCGGCCGCAACGGCGAGGGTGGGTTTCTCGTGAAAGCCGGCGACACGATCACGGTGGACGAGAGCATTTTTTAATGGTCGGCCAATCTGTTTTTTATCGGGATATTCCAGCAATTTAAGCACGTCGGCCAGCCGCTCCTTTTTTCCAGCGGCACCCGTCCCAAGGTATGCTAGGTTTCCTAAGCTTTTGCCAAGAGCTTCTGGCTCGCCTGCGCCCGGCGCCGCAATTCCAGACGCACTCGCTCACTCCACGTCTCGCCCAACTCTTACTTGCCCAATCGTCGATGGTTCCGTCGTCTTCTTCCGCTTCCTCCGCAACGCCACCGACTCCCTTGATCGCTCCGCTGCACCCGCCGGTGGGCATTGGACAAATCGGCGGAATTGAGCCTGGCCCGGGGCTGCCGGGCGGTGTGCCGGGAGGATTCGATTACCGGCACCTGCTGCACCAACTCATCGAGAAATCCTGGATCGTCGCGCTTTGCACGCTGGCAGGCTTGTTTTTAGCCCTCGGCTACCTTTCGCGCGCCGTGCCGCTTTACCAGAGCCGGGTGACGTTGCAGGTTGATATTCAAGATCCGAACGTCGTCAACGTGTCCGGCGCGCGCGCCGGCTCGCTCAGCGGTCCCGGCGGTCTGGCGGGATTGGAGGCGTTGAATACGATCACGCAAAACCTGCGCAACCGCGCCTTGCTCGCGCGCGTCGTGCGGGCGGAAAATCTGACCGCTGACGGCGGCAAGGCGTTGCTCGGCACGGCGATCACGGCATCCGCCTCGACCCCGGCACCCGCGGCATCGGCCTCGCCCAACGGCAGCGGACCGGACTTTGCTGGCACCGCCGCCCCGCCGACGCCGCTGGAAGACGCGCTCGCCGGCGCGCTCTCGGGGATGGTCAATCCGGTGATCCGTCGCGGCACGCGGCTTATCGACGTCTTTGTCACCCACCGCGACCCGGCGCTGGCCAAGCGGTTGGCGGACGCGATTGGCACCGAGTATATCCGTGCTTCCATCGCGCGGCGGGCGACGTTTAATCAGGATGCCTTGCGCTTCCTCATTGCCCAGGCTGAAGGGTTGCGGGTGGACTTGCAAAAGGCCGAGCAGCGCGTCGCGGAATTCAAGGAAAAGAATCCGAACGCGCTCTATTTCGGCGGCAGCGCGGCTTCCACGGGCGGAGGTGGCGGCCAAGGGGGTGCCAGTTCCGGACGCAGCGGCTTGGTGGAAAGCCGGTTGGAAAAGCTTTCCAGCGACCTGACGGCGGCAAAAGCCGAGCGCGCGCGTCTGGAAAGCGAACTCGCGCAGGTCGAGCGTGCGGGCGGCCGCATCGACGCGTTGTTAAACATTTCCTTCATCGCCAACTCGGCGGCAGTCGTGCAAGCCCGGCGGGATTTGAGCAATATTCAAGGTCAAGTCGCCGCCCTTGCACAACGCTACAAGGACAAGCATCCGCGGATGATCGCCGCCAAAGCGGCGCTCAGCCAAGCCGAGGCAGGGTTTGCGCAAATTGTTCTGGAACAGCCGGCGCTTTTGCGAAGTGCGGTTGACCAGGCGCGCGCCAATGAAACCACGCTGGCTTCGTCCTCGCGCGAGCAGGAAGGTGCGGCGCTGGATTTGAGCAAAACGGCCATCGAATACCAAGAGCTGGCCCGCCAATCCGACGGCATCCGGCAACTTTACGAAAAGGTGTTGAATCAGATCAAGGAAACCGATCTTGCCAAAGGGATTCAGACGGACGCTGTGAGCGTATCGGAACGCGCCACGCAGCCCGGTGGCCCGATCAGCCCGCAGCCGACGAAAGCTGTGCTCGCGGGCGTCCTGGGCGGTCTGGCCATCGGCTTGGGATTGGTGTTTCTCCTGAGCGCCATGGATCGCACGGTGAAAACCGTGGACCAAGCCGAGAGCACCTTTGGCTTGCCAGTTCTGGCAGCCGTTCCGGAGGTCGGCGCCAACGATAAGAAAGGGAAGAACAAACCATCCTACGGCGCGGCGGCCGGCGCAATCTCCAAGGGAGAGGTGAGCAACGGCAGCGAGCCGCTGGCCAACGCCCCACCACATCTCGTCACGGCACTCGCGCCAGAAGGCCCCGTAGCCGAATCATTCCGCAGTCTGCGCGCCGCGCTCTCCCTACTGGGACCGGAGGCAGAGCGACGCGTGTTCCTTTTTACCAGCGCGCTTCCCGGTGAGGGAAAAAGCTTTACCTGCGCAAACTACTCCCTCGCCCTGGCGCAGCAGGGTTATCGCGTGCTGCTCATCGACGGCGACTTGCGCCGTCCGAGCCAGCACAAGTTTTTCCCCGGTGGCGACCCGCAGAGCACCGGCGGCATTGTTGATTATCTCGTCGGCCTCGGCGCGGCCAATGGCCAGCACGCACCAACCCTCGCCGACCTTGCCAGTCCCATCGCCGGTGCAGGCGGCGCCACGAACGGCGAGCTCCTCGTTCTCACCGGCGGCAGGCGCGCGCCCAATCCCGCCGAATTGCTGGGTGGACGCAGTTTTGGCGAATTGATCTCCGACGCGGCGCAACAATTTGATCGGGTAGTGATCGACAGCGCGCCGTTGCTCGCGGTGAGCGATACCTTGCTCATGCTGCCATGGGTGCAAACGACTTGCATAGTCGTGCGCGCCCGTAAGACTCCGCGCAACGCCATCACCCGTGCGTTGGCGTTGCTCGTGAGCACAACGGGCAACCGCACCGGCGGCGGGACAGCGGCCGGTCTGATCCTCAACCGATTGCCACGGCGGCGCGGGGTCGGCTACTATTATTATTACACCGATCCTCACGGCTACGGCGACAGCTACACGGGTCGAGGTTACGAAGCGGACAAGGCCGCCAGCGGTCGTGAGGGGACGCCTCCCGCGCGGACGGCTGCCACCAAGTCGAAGGGCCGGTAGATCGCTGCGCGAAAAAATTCAGCTTTCGTTGGCTGGCTGAGTCATCAGCTTGGAAGCAGTCCAAGCGCCGCATCCCCAGCAGATGCCAAGACCGGCCGCGACATAAAGTTGCACGGAGCCGATCTGGAGCGGGAAGTCAAAACCCGCGTGCAGCGCGGTCGCCGCCAGTCCGAACAAGATCAGAGGTAAAAACAGGCGCTGGCGCGGCTGCCAAGTGTGCTTGTAACGACGAAATTGCCAAATCGCCGTGCCGATGCCGCCGAAGAAAACGACCGACCAAAGCAACGCACCCAGCCAGCCCCATTCCATCAGCGTCTGCAAATAATCGTCGTGCAGGGCGGGCCAGACGCCGAA
Organism: Verrucomicrobiota bacterium; assembly: GCA_019241085.1. Taxonomy (GTDB): domain Bacteria; phylum Verrucomicrobiota; class Verrucomicrobiia; order Chthoniobacterales; family SZAS-18; genus JAFAXH01. Next base: position 36,521 of record JAFAXH010000084.1, read on the forward strand.
AAGCGCATCGCCATACTTGGCGGTAAAATAGGGAAAAATCACCGGAAACGTGCCCGGTCCAAAACCGCACCAGCCGACATGCGGAGCGGCGTCCAGCCCGACGCGAAACGCTAGAAAACGCCCTTCGTGAGCGAGTTGCACGGACAATCCGCCCCAGCGCTGACCGACGAGGTGAAGATTTCCCGCTTGCAGCACGGCGCCAGCGACAAGAATCAGGAGCGCGGCAACCAGGAAAAAATTCCGCCTCTCGCCGTTGCGCCAGGCATTTCCCAGCATAGGCCGAGCCGGCCCGACAAGCACCGCCAATAGGAGGCCGGCGGCCAGGACATGACCGGCCTTGGACGTATTGGCCGCGATGGCAACGAGCAGTGTCACCACCCCGCAAATCCAGAGGGTGCGCTCAAAGGAATTCACCTGCCGGCGGCTGAAGGCTCGCATCAGCAGCCCGAGCGTTGCTGGCAGCACAAGATCAAAAAAGGCCGCGGCGTTGGCGTGATAATAATACGGGCCGAAAAACGTTTTGACCCTCTCAGCAACAATCGGTTTCGGCGGCTGCCAGAAGATCATCTCCGCGCCGGTTGCCTTTTGCAGCAACCCGAGCAACGCGATGGAACCTCCGGCCAAACCCAGCGTCCACCAAAGCCGCAGCAGCCAGCGCGGTTCCGGCGCGATTTCGGAAGCCACGAAGAGAATCATCCCGAGCAAACTCGTTGCCCGCCACATCCAATCCAAGCTCAATGCCTTGTCCACCGATCCCGGCAGACTGGCGAAGCGCGCATGGCAGGAAATGTAAACCAAATGGGTGGGATCGAACAGCGCACTGGCATTGACAACCATGCCCCAGCCCAAAACGAGCAGCAGCCCAACCGCTCCCCAGAGCGGAGCCGGCAATCGCCACGCGCGCCGGCTTCTGGCACGAGCCGCGCAAAGCAGGCTTATGATCCAAAGACCCAGCACCCCGCTTAGCAGCATATCCAAACCCCAGAGCGTGCTCTGTCGCGTGCAGCCATACGCCCACGGCGCATAGATCAGCGTGCCTAGTAGAAGCCAGCGGGCCGCATCTATTAGCCGCGAAGAGAGCATAATAGTTCTGAAAAACAGAACCGGCCGCCGTCCGGGGGGAAGACGGTGGCCGGTCGTCGAGGCGGCGACGGTTTTGCCGTGGCAGTTGGATAAACCGAATGCCGGTCCTCGGGGGAAGCAGTTAGTTATGTTATTCGGGTGTTATTGACCTTTACCAAAGATCATCACGTGCAAAGTCTTGAGCACAATCATCGCATCGAGTTTCAAGGAGTAGTGCCGGATATAATATAAATCGTATTTCAGCTTCTCGACCGCGTCCTGCTCGCTGGCGCCGTAAGGATAATTCACCTGCGCCCACCCGGTGATGCCCGGCTTCACCAAGTGCCGGAAATGGTAGCTCGGGATATTCTTCTCGTAGCCGCGTGCGAGCACGTCCCACTCCGCGCGCGGACCGATCAAACTCATGTCGCCACGCAACACGTTCCAAAGCTGCGGTAACTCATCGAGTCGCAGCTTCCGCAGCCAGCGGCCAATCCGAGTGACGCGCGGATCGTTCGCGCGCGTGTAAAGATCGCCCTGCGCTTCCGGTCCACGCTGGACCATCGTGCGAAACTTCAGCGTGGTGAACAGCTTCCCGTCCCGACCGACCCGGCTCTGTCGAAATAGCACCGGCCAGCCGGAATCCAGCCAGACCAGCGCCGCCAGCAACGCGATCCCCGCGCTCAGCAAAAGCAGCGCGCCGCCGGCCAGCACGATGTCGCACAGCCGCTTCAAGTGCGCGTAGGGCGAATCGCTGGTGAGTTGAAACCCGAGCTGCAGCGGCCAGATCGGGTCGATGGTGTGAAGCGGCACCCGGCGCCAATGCTTTTCATAAAACGCTTCCAAGGTGTAAACTGGCACCCGTTGGAAATGCAACCGCACCAGGCGATCGAGCAACGCGGCGTCGAGGCTTGCCAATTCGGCGGCCACGATGATGCCGCTGCAGTTCTCCTTCAACTCCCGTAGGCGCGCCGCTAGGTCCGACTCGACCGGCGGCGTGTTCGCCCCGTCGATCGGTTCGCCCTGACCGCCCGTCTCACCCGGCAGCGCGACGAAACGCAGCCGCTCACGATTTTCCGCCGCTTGCCGGTATGCCCGATAAAAGTGCCTTGCCGTTGGCCCGCGGCCGAGCACCAAGAATATCTTGCGCGCGGTGTGCGCGATGAGGCTCTGGTGCAGCATGCGCCGATAAAACAAGGACAGTGGCAAAAACCCGACAAAGCTCAAAAGCAATGCACTACGACTCGGCCGGATGGATTGATCAAATGCCGCCACGGAGTAAACAAAGAAAGAAGCGATGAGCGCCGCCGCCGCGACCGTCAGCACATGCTCGCTGGCGTAGGCCAGCGTCATTTTATCCACCCGCCGGTCGTAGCCCCCGATGGTGAACATGGCCGCGCAAACGATCCCCATCACAACCAGGTCTATCAGCGCGAATAACGCCGCCGAACTGTAGGCCACATCTTGCCGGAAATGCGAAGCCGCCCCATACAGCGCCAGCCACGCAGCCACATCCAGAAAAAAGCACCACAAACTGGGCGACCAGCGCAAAGTTCCCACGACCCGCAGATCGGTGTTAGTCGCATAGCGCAGGCATTGCTGGTCTGCGGTGGTCGAGGAGCCTCCACTTGCCTCCGGGAAGGTTTGCTGCTGCTGTGGCGGCGCATCCTGCGACATGAAACAAGGACTCGGAGGTATGGGTGGCTTGTTATTTTTTAGAAGCAGCTATACCGATGGCGGATGCCCCTTTTACCAGTAGATGGTAAAAATCGCTTCTTGCGGCTATTTATGGCCAAGCGAACTTTAATGTCACGAAAATTCTGCGTCACGCACGCCCTGGAAAAGCCGAAATCAAATCATTCCTCCAAGTCTCTGCCAAATGCTCTCGCTCGGTGAGTAAACGCTAAGTTAGCAAGGTTTTGGCCAAAGCAAGCTGAAGCGGGTGAAATCCGCTGAGCCAACTGTTGAAAATGAGCCGTTCGTCCGAGAATAGATGAACAAAGCATCATCACCGGAGTCCGCAACTTACTTCACAGAACGAGGCCACGACCATTGTATCTTGTTCATTTGCGCGCCAACCTGGTCACGAACTCCGCATGGCTCTCCGAGCTTGATCCACACTGCAACTCCTTTAGCACCGCCGGTAGTTCACCTCCAACAGAGCAGCGCATGCCAGGCGCAGCCCCGGAAACGCTTCGCTCTCCTGCACCCCTCGCGCTTGCTCCGCCAGCGGCCGATACTCCCCTTCGATTAGATGCCACCAATCCAGTTCCCCGTCCAGTACTCTCCAGACCGGATACTCCTGCACGCCGTTGCGCCGATAGACCGTCTTCTTTTCCGGCAGATCATAGGAGGCGCTGCTGGCGACGATTTCCACGATCAACTCCGGCGCGCCCTCGAGGTAATCATCCGCATTGATTCGGCTCCGGCCGCCCTGCTCCTCACGGATACGCAAAAAAGCGTCGGGCCGCACCTCGTTGTCGGTGTCGAGCAGCAGCGTGCCGTTGTCGCCGGCTTCCGTGCCCGGTGTTCCTGTCGCATAATTTCCATGCCAAGTCAGAAGCATCAAGTGCGGCTTGCTGTGGACATTGATCCGTAGTGGTGACGGCATATAAACAATCCCTTCGACGAGTTCCGCCTTCTTCACCCGCGGCATCCGCTCATAGCGACGGTGAAATTCGATGCGCGTCAACCGGTCGCCGTTTTCCAGCGGCGGGTTCAGCGATAATTCCGCCGATTGAGGCGGGATGAACGTGGACGACGTGGAATTCATGCGCCAGAAAGAAAGGTACTTGGTTTTCTCCCCTCCATCAACCAAACGCTCGCGATGGTGCTTCCGACCTGAAGCTCTCAAGCCGAGGCGCCAATGCTTGAAAGAGAAAATGCCGGCAAACTTCCTTTCTCTGCTCCTTTTACCCTTTGCAACTTTGCGTCTTGGCATGAGAAATCAATTGCGCTCGCATGGTGCCAAGGGATTTCACGATACTGAAGGAACGATCTCGGCCAGCGCGCCCGCCACCTCCAGCAAGGCCTTGAGCCATGCTCGCTTGACCCAGAACCCCGCCACCGCTCGCGACCGGATGATTTCTTCACCCGCGGCAAATTCTTCCACCAACTCGCCGCCCTCCTCGCGTCGATAGAAACCGATGCGCCAGCGTTTCCGGTCGAGCACCCAATACTCGCTGACGCCGTGCTCCTCGTAAGCCGCGAACTTCGGCCCCACGTCCCATCTGCCGTGCGCGCAGACAGCACCTCGACAACCAACTCCGGCGCAAAGGGGATATGCGTGGGTTGAAGCTTACCAATCTGCTCAGAAGCAACAAATCAATCTGCTCAGAAGCAACAAATGCCAGATCGGGCAGAAACACGTTGCGCGAACCCAGACGTACGGCAACGACTTCACGGAAAACCTCGCCGAGATGTCTTGTCTCGACAAAGTCGGCGAGTAGGCGATCCAGAAAATTCAACAATCTGGCATGATGAATATTGACCGGCGAGTGCATGAATTTTTCTCCGTCGATCGAGTCCGCGTGCCGGCCCGGCTCCAGCCAGTCGAGAAATTCATCTGCGGTCCATAACTCCCGATGCACCGTGGCGCACTCGGAGACAATCTTCGGCATAAGCAAGACCATAGTAGCAATCGGCGTTGACGCCAACTACATTGGACTTGACGCAAAAGTCCGCATAAAGGTAGGGCTGCCTCTCCGAAGCGGCTTTGGATTTTCCTCCGAGCCGCGAGCAGGGCAAAGCAGAACAGTAGCGTCAGGGACTGGAGCTCTTCTCCTTTGGGGAACGCACGCGTCTCGCGTGCCGCGGCCGGTGTCCTCCCCGGACGCTCCTGCCAAGGGAGAGGAAAAAAAGCAAAGCGCGGAACCTCCAGAGCGCGGAAAAGGTTTGCGGCGAAGACACCGCAAACGGCACGCGAGACGCGTGCGTTCCCCAGAGGAAAAGAGCTGGGTCAGAGACTGCACCCAATTAGACAGCTTTTACCTATTTTGCCATCCGATGGCTTCTTTACGCGCAGAATCAATCATCAATCATCGTACCTCTTCTCTTCGCTGATTTCCTTTTCAGGCTTTCGGAGATGAGTTAACTTGGCGAAGGTGGTATCCACCATTCTCAGCCGTATCGGATTCGCGGATGTCTTAGGCCCCGCACTTCTCATGGAAGCTCTTCAAATCTGTCCTCCTGAAAGCATGTCTGCCATCCCGCGCAGGTGGGGGATACTGAAGACTCCAAAAGTTGTATGTTTCCTACTGTTCCTGATCTTGTGGGGAACGCTTTGCCGGCACCTTGGTTCCGAATGGTCCATCAACGAGCAATATCAATACGGCTGGTTTGTGCCGTTTTTCAGCCTCTACCTGTTCTGGGTCCGTTGGCAGGAACGCCCCGCGCCCGCACCCCTGCGACA
>JAFAXH010000138.1 GCA_019241085.1 Verrucomicrobiota bacterium
ACACATGGGCCGCACCCGTTGCCGCCTGTGCCGACGCCGACCCCGCCGTCACCTTCGGGTGAGCCGACGCCAGCGAGCTGAGACATCGGCGTTTCATTTAAATAAAAAATAAAAAAATTCCGCAGCCCGGAGTTTGCCGAGAGCGCGTCCAGCACGACGCGCCCCGCGCGCAGGCTCCGGGCTGTGCGCTTTTTTACGACCTGTGCCGACTCATAGTTGGCGCATCGAAAAGGGAGCGCGGGCATCCCTACCCGCACTTGCCGGCATCCTGCCGGCAAGCTCGTTGGATAATATGGCCGCCTCTGGCGGCATTTGGTTTCTGAAAAGCCGTCCGGCAGGGATGCCGGACGGAGCGGGCTTGAAGCCCGCGCTCCCCTTTCCCCGCACGCGACAAGACACGCGCGCCGTTTCATGCCAAAGTCTCCGTCCGCCGTGAACCTCACGACCGCCAACAACACCATCGCCGCCGAAATCGCCCTCCGGCGCACCTTTGCCATCATCTCGCACCCGGACGCCGGCAAGACGACGCTGACGGAAAAGCTCCTCCTCTACGGCGGCGCCGTCCAACTCGCCGGCAGCGTGACGGCCCGCCGCAAGGGTCGAGCGACCACCTCGGACTGGATGGAACTCGAAAAAGAGCGCGGCATTTCCGTGAGTTCGACCGTCCTGCAATTCGACTACGCCGGCTATCGCGTGAACCTCCTCGACACGCCGGGCCACGCCGATTTTTCCGAAGACACCTATCGCGTGCTCACCGCGGTCGATGCCGCCATCATGGTCATCGACGCCGGCAAAGGCATCGAGGCGCAGACGCGCAAATTGTTTGAAGTCTGCCGCCGGCGCGGCGTGCCGATTTTCACTTTTATGAACAAGCTCGACCGGCCCGCCCGCGCGCCGCTCGACTTGCTCGACGAACTCGAAAACGTGCTCGGCCTCCACGCGTGTCCGATGAACTATCCGCTCGGCGACGGCGCGGAGTTTCGCGGCGTCTATGACCGCTTCGCGCGACAGGTGCATTTGTTTGAACGCACCGTCGGCGGCGCGTATCGCGCGCCGGTCGAAGTGGCCGATTTGTCCGACGCGCTCGTGCGCGAAAAACTCGCGCCGGACGTTTACGAAAAAACGCGCGAGGAAATCGAAATGCTCGAAATCGCCGGCGCGGCCTTCGACCCGGAAAAAGTCCTCGCCGGCGAGCTGTCGCCCGTTTTTTTCGGCTCCGCCGCGAACAACTTCGGCGTGCAACTGCTGCTCGACGGCTTCTTGAAATACTCCGCCCCGCCCGCGCCGCGCGGCAACGCGGCCGATAATGGCGAGCTGATCGAACCAGCGGCCGGACCGTTCGCCGGCTTCATCTTCAAAATCCAGGCCAACATGGACCCGCGCCATCGCGACCGCATCGCGTTCCTGCGCGTGTGCAGCGGCCGGTTCGCGCGCGACATGACCGCCTTTCACTCGCGCACCGGCAAGCGGGTTCGCCTCTCGCATCCAGCGAAACTTTTCGCCCAGGAACGCGAGACCGTGGACGAGGCGTTCCCAGGCGACATCGTCGGCCTCGTCGGGCACGACAGCTTTGGCATCGGCGACACGCTCAGCGACACGCCGGCGGGCGGCATCGTGTTCGACGAAATCCCGCGCTTCGCGCCGGAGACCTTTGCCTCGCTGCGCAACGCCAACACCGGCAAATACAAGCAATTCCGCCAGGGCCTCGACCAGCTTTTGCAGGAAGGCGTCATCCAGGTTTTTCACCTGCGCGAGCAAGTGATGAAAGTGCCGCTGCTCGGCGCCGTCGGTCCGCTGCAATTCGAGGTCGTGCAATACCGGCTCCAGAGCGAATACAGCGCCGAGTCGCGCCTCGAACCAGCGACCTGGAGCATCGCCCGCTGGTTGGAAACCGACGCCGATCTTGCGGGCGTCGCGCTGCCCACCGGCGTCGCCCTCGCCGACGACACGGACAACGCGCCCGTGCTGCTTTTTCCGACCGATTGGAGCCTGCGTTATTTTCAAGAACGCCATCCCGCGCTCGCCCTCCACGCCACGCCGCCGCGCCGGGCGCTGGCGCTGCCCTGAGTAGGAGAAATGGGCCGCGGATTCAACGAGGACCGAGGCGAACTGGTCTAAAGATTCTCCCGTGAATCCCTCCGCTAGCAGTCCGGCCGATCAACTCCGCGACATCGCGAAGCCGGTGCATTACATCGGTGCGTTCGACCTGACATGGTTCTGCGCCGCGCTGGCGGTCTTTCTCGTTGGCGCCGGGTTGATCTGGTGGTTTTATTTTCGTAAAAAACCGCGCCGTCCGCCCGTGCTGCCACTGTTGCCACGGCAGCTCGCGGCACGTCGCTTGCAAGAACTCCTCAGCCGGATGCACGAGATGGACGCGCGCGCGTTTGGCAACGAGGCGTGCGACATCCTGCGCCAATATGTCGGCGCGCAATACGGCCTGCATCCCGAGCGCCAGACCTCGCCGGAATTTTTGGAATCCATCGGCCACTCGCGCGCCTTTTCGCCGCACGAACACAGTTTGCTGCGCGATTTTCTCGACGGCTGCGACCTGCTCAAATTTGCCCGGCACGACGCCGCGCCCGAGGCCAAGGAACGGCTCGTGCAGGAAGCCAGCGAATTCATCGCAGGCGGCGAATTGCCCCGCGCTGTGCCGCCGCCATTGCCGGCGGGAGCGCGCTAGGTTTTTTAAACACAGAGGCACGGAGGCGCCGAGAAACACAGAGGAAGATGTTTTGTTTTTCTTAAAAATTTTCTGCTTTGGCCTTTTCTCTTCTGCCTCCGTGTCTTCGCGTCTCTGTGTTAAATTTCCCCCGCCGCCCACGCGCCGATGAACAACCCCGCCTGGCTCAACCAGCTTTTGAAAGCGTGGGAGAGCTTCGCCTTCGCGCAACCCGCCTGGCTCTGGCTGTTGTGCGCGGTGCCGGCGCTGCTCCTCCTGCGCGGACGCGAAGGAAACGCGCCGGCCGTCACGTATTCGTCCACCGCGATTTTGCACGCCATCGGCCGCCCGCGCGCCGCCCGCGCGGGACGCTTCCGCGGCGCGCTGCTCGGCGCGACGCTTTGCGCCGGCATCGTCGCGCTCGCCCGGCCACAACTGGCCAATTCCTTCACCCAAATCGAAGCCAGCGGCATCGACATCATGATCTGCATCGACGTGTCGCGCTCGATGCTCACCGAGGATTACACGCTCGCCGGCCAGCGCGCCAACCGCGTGGACGCGGTCAAGGAAATCACGCAAAAATTCATCGAGCAGCGCCCGAACGACCGCATCGGCCTGCTCGCCTTCGCCGGCCGGCCGTATCTCGTTTCGCCGCTCACGCTCGACCACGCCTGGCTCATCCAAAATCTTGACCGCATTCGCATCGGTTTGGTGGAAGACGGCACCGCCATCGGCTCCGCGCTCGCCAGCGCCGCGAACCGGCTCAAGAACCGCGAAGCCACCAGCAAAAGCCGCATCATCGTGCTGCTCAGCGACGGCGAGAACAACAGCGGTCGCATCTCGCCCGACACTGCGGCGGAAGCCGTGCGCGCGCTGGGCTTGAAAGTTTACACCATTGGCGCCGGCACGGACGGCTACGCGCCGTATCCGTTCACCGACGCCTTTGGCCGCACGGTCTATCGCAACATCAAAGCCGACTACAGCGAGAAGACGTTGAGCGAAGTCGCGCAGATTGCCGACGGCAAGTTTTTCCGCGCCGACAGCACCGCCGCGTTGCAGGACATTTTTGCCACCATCGACAAGCTGGAAAAAACGACCGTGCAAGTCAGCAAATACCGGCAATACCGCGACCTCTTTTCCTGGCCGCTCGGCCTCGGCGCCGCGCTGCTCGCCTTGCACACGCTCCTCGCGCAAACGCTCTGGCGACGGCTGCCGTAGTGCCACGTTGCCAGCTTGTATTCACCATTCTTTCTATGCTGAACTTTTTTACTTTGAACTGCTGCTCAACTCTCTATTCACGCATTAACCTAACGCATTGTCATCCTGAGCCTGCGAAGGATCTTTCGTGACCGAACGGAAAACGTTTTCCACCTCTATTGCTTTGCTCCGAAGGATCCTTTGACTTCGCTCAGGATGACAAGGAAACACCTAGAGCGAGTTTGCATAATTCATCAATCAACCAGCCTCCGATTATGCGCCGCCATGATTACTTCGTTTACATCATGACCAACTTCACGCGGACCGTGCTCTACGTTGGCATGACGAACGATCTGACACGCCGCGTAGCACAACACAAGCGCGGTGACATTGCGGGCTTTACTCAACGCTATCATGTCCAGTTCTTGGTGCATTTCGCACATTTCCGCGAAGTGCGGGATGCTATTGCTTGCGAGAAGCGAGTCAAAGGCTGGACGCGCGCGAAAAAGATGGCACGGATCGAAGAACTGAATCCGGCTTGGGATGACTTGAGCGCCGGCTGGCTGGTGGCTGCATCCAGCGTGACTTCCGCGAAAGATGCTTCGCAGGCTCAGCATGACAGGCTTGGATAATTTTTTCGTTGAAGCCATCTCAAACTTCACGCACATCACTCCCGCACGGACCAGCACGGCAAGGCTTGGATTGATTTCTAGTTTAAATCAGCATCCCACGCTTTTCGGCAGCTCGATGACGCTCCCCGCTTTCCACATTTTCGCCGACGCCCTCACCTTCGGCGCGCCGCGCTGGCTTTGGGCGCTCGCGGCGGTGGTGCCGCTAGCGGTTGCGCTCTTCGTCCACGCGGAACGCCAGTCGGCGCGGCGGCTGGCGCGGCTGGTCGCGGCGCGGCTGCGGGCGCGGCTCGTGCCGACGGTGTCGCCGGCGCGGCGACGCTGGCGGTTTGCGCTCGAGTTGCTCGCGCTCGCCGCGCTCATCGTCGCGCTGGCGCGGCCGCAACTCGGCTTTGAAGAACAAACGGTCAAGCGCCGCGGCCTCGATCTCATCGTGGCCGTGGACGTTTCCAAATCCATGCTCGCCACCGATCTCGCGCCGAACCGGCTCGCGCGGGCGCGGCTGGCTTTGCTTGATCTGCTCGACGTGCTGCCCGGCGATCGCGTCGGCCTCGTCGCCTTCGCCGGCAGCGCGTTTTTGCAAGCGCCGCTGACCATTGATTACGACGCCGTGCGCGCGGCGACCGCCGAACTCGACACCGACCTCATCCCGCGCGGCGGCACGGACATCGCCGCCGCCATCGACCTGGCGCTCGAGGCTTTTGGCCAGGGCGAGAGCGGCCATCGCGCCATCGTGCTGCTCACCGACGGCGAAGAGCTGGAGGAAGACGCGCTCAAATCTGCCCGCCGCGCCGCCGCCGCGGGCGTGCCGATTTTCACCGTCGGCCTGGGCACCACGGAGGGCAGCGTGATCCCGCTGCCGAGCGACCGGCGCCAGCTCGGCGGCACCGATTTCGTGCGCGACGCCGAGGGCAAGGTGGTGCGTTCGCGGCTGGATGAAAAACGGCTGCGCGAGATTGCGAGCCTCACCGGCGGCTCTTACCTTCATCTCCAAAGCGGAGAGTCGGAGATGAAAACCCTCGCGCAAACTCAACTCGCGCGCCTCGCGACCGGCGACATCGACGCGCGCCTGAGCCGCCGGCCGATCGAGCGTTACGTCTGGCCGCTCGGTTGCGCGCTGTTCGCGCTCGGCGCTTCCGCGCTGCTCGGCGAACGCCGGCATCAACGCACGCCGGCGCCGGCCGCGACGATGATGAAAAAAAACGCTGCGTTGCCCCGCGTGCTGCCGCAAGGCGCCACGGCGATGTTGTGCGCCGGCGGGTTGTTTCTCCTGGGCTTCGCAGGCATCATCAGCCCGCCGCTTGCGGTTGCCGCCGCAACCGCCGTGGATGCGGAGACGGCGCTGGAGTTATACAACCAAGGCAAATACGACGAGGCTTTTCGTGCCTACGAAAATTTGCTGAAAGCCGATCCCAACTCCGACAAGCTGCACTTCAACGCCGGCGCGGCGGCGTTTCAGCGCAAGGATTACGACGGCGCGCTCGATGCCTTCAGCCAGGCGCTCGCCGCGGCTGAGGAGCCGCAGCTCCAGGCGTCCACGCAATACAATCTCGGCAACACGCTGTTCCGGCGCGGTGAAGCGCAGAAAGACTCGGCGGCGCGCATCAAGGATTGGAAAAACGCGCTCGATTATTTCAACTCCACGTTGAAAGAGACCGACCGCGAGCCGCAGCGTTCGGCGGCGTTGCGCGCCGACGCCGAGCACAACCGCGACCTCGTGCAAAAACTGCTCGCCGAGGAGCAGAAAAAACAACAACAGCAGCAGCAACAACAACAAAGCTCGCAGTCGCCGGAGCAGAAATCGTCGCCAGGCAACAAGGGGCCGCAGGACAAAAAGCCGTCGCCCAAACCGGATGCGACCAACAGCAACCGCAATCGTTCCAAGGATGCCAGGGACAACGCTTCGAGCGGAGGCCAGCAGCCGCCGCAGCCCCAGTCTTCGGAAGGTCAAAACGGCAACGCGGGCGATCCGCAGCAAAACGATCCGAACGGGCGCGACCCCGGCGAGCGCGGTCAACGACCCTCCGACCGTCCGCCGGAGGGCAGCGGCGGCAACGAACAGAAACCCGAAGCGCAAGGAAACCGTGGCGGCCAGCGACCACAGCCGGACGATCATTCCTCGCAAAATGGCGGCGAACACAGCGGCCAGGACAACGCCGAAAATTCCGCGGAAAAAAACAATCCACGCCAGCGCGGCGACGTGCAGGCGCAACGGGCGCAGGCGTCAAAAAATCCCAACAAACCGCCGCAGCCTGCCGACGGCGCCGGCGCGCAGCCGGGCGAGGGCGGCGAAACTGCCGATGGCGCCAGCGCCGCCGATGGCCGCATGAGCGCCGCGCAGGCGCGCGCGTTGCTCGACGCGCTCCGCGGCGAGGATGACCGCAACGCCACCGCTGCCTTGCAAACGCGCGGAGGCAAAAAGAAACGCGATGACCCCGGCTATCAGGATTGGTGAACGGCTTGCCCGCAGCCACCACCGGACGCGCGGCTTTCTTTCCGCGTGGCTGCTGGTCTGCCTGCTCTGCGCAGCGAGCGCGCTGCGCGCCGCCGAGCCGCCGACCGCGGAAGCGCAGCTCTCGCGTCCGACCACGGAGGTCGGCGTGCCGGTGGACTATCGATTGAAAATCACCGGCGGCCAGCCGTCCACCGATCCGGCGGCGCCGCGCATCGACGGCATCGAGGTCGTCTCCGGTCCCGACTTTCAATCGAGCAACACGATCATGTTCGATGGTCGCAACATGCGGATGCAGCGCACGACGATTTACACGTTCCGGCTGCTGCCGACGCGCCCCGGCACGTTCACCATTCCTGCAAGCAGCTTGCAACTGGACGGCGCCACCGTGCAGACTCGCCCGCTCACGCTCACCGTCATGCCCGCCGGCAACACCGGCAGCCTGGGCGCGGGCCGCGCGGCTCCGCGCAGCAATGCTCCCGGCGGCGGCAGCGGCAACAACAACGACAACGCGCGGCTCGACCAGCTCATTTTTGCCGAATTGATCGTGCCGAAAAAAACGGCCTACGTCGGCGAGGCGATCCCGTGCGAGGTGCGGCTGTATCTCAGCGCCAGGGCGCGTTTGCTCGAAGCCGACGGCAACCCGCAACTCAGCGGCGAAGGCTTCTCCGCCGGCAAATTTTCCCAACCGCAGACCGGCTTGCAAAGCGTCGAGGGCGCGCCCTTCCAGGTCGTCATTTACAAGACTGTGCTCACCGCGGCCAAGACTGGCACGCTCACCATCGGCCCAGTCGAGGTCACGCCCACCGTGCAGCTTCCCGGCCGCCGGCCGCGGCTCCGCTCGTTCGGCGGATTCGACGAGGATGTGTTCGATAATTTTCCGAACGCCTTTTTTTTCTCCCCGCCCCAGCAGGTGCAGGTGAAGAGCGAGCCGGTGAACATCGAGGCCAGGCCGCTGCCCACGGCGGGACAACCGGCAAATTTCTCCGGCGCCATCGGCCGCTTCGAGCTGGGCACGCCGGAGGTCAATCCGAAAGCCGGCGTCACCGCGGGCGATCCGCTCACGGTGCGTGTGCCGGTGAAGGGCAAGGGCAACTTTGACCGCATCGCGCCGCCCGCGCTGGCGGACGCGAGCGGGCTGCACGCGTATCCACCGACGAGCAAGTTCAAAGCGGACGACGAGGTCGGCCTCAGCGGGCTGAAGACGTTTGAACAAGTGCTCATCCCGCAAGGGCCGCGCGACGCGTTGCCGCGGTATCGTTTCAATTATTTCGATCCGGGCGAAGGCCGCTACGTCGAGTTGCAAACCGCGCCGCTCGCCGTGCGCGTCGCGCCCGGCGCCGATCCGACGCCATCGCCCACGCCGCCCACCGCCGCCAGCGACACGGCCGCCACTGCCGCCACATCGACGCCAGCACCCAGCGCGACGCCGACGCCGCCCGTGCGGGATATTCTCTACATCCGCAGCGACTACGGCCCGCCGGTGCGCCGGCTCGCGGAGGCGTTCCGCCCGGTCTGGCAACAGCGGAGTTTCTGGCTCGCGCAAAGCCTGCCGGCGGGCGCGCTGCTGGCGTTTGCCGCCTGGGCGTTCACCCGCCGGCGCGCGCGCAACGACGCGTTGCGCCGGCGCGCGGCGTTGGCGCAGGAGCGCGAGGCGCTGCGCCGGACGCTGCGCGAGGAACGCACGGGGCGGCGTGAATTTTACACTGCCGCCGCGCGCTGGCTCGAACTCTCCGGCAAGGACAACGGCGCGCGCCTGCCGTCGGAGGTTTCCGCGGACGGCGTCAACGACGACGCCGCGGTGCAAGCCATCATCCGTCGTCGCGACGAACTCACCTACAGCGGCGGCGGCGTCGGGGAAGGCGAGCCGTTGAGCGCCGGGGAACGCCGCGAGGTGCTCGCCACGCTCGCAGCGCACGACGTTCCGCACCCTGCTGCCGCCGCCGCGCCGTCATTGCTGCCCGCAGAACTGGCGAGTCGCTGAATTTTCATTTTCATCAAGCAAGAAACGCCCGCTGCCTTTGCCGTTTCATGGATCATGGCCAACTGCGTCGATTTTCCTGCTGGCTCGTGTTGTGGTTGAGCCTGACGTGTTTGGCGCTCAGCCGCGCGGCAGCAGCCGGCGGCAATGGCGCATCGGAGATGCGTGGAGAAAACGCCTTCGCCGTCGGCAATCGCTATTACGAAAACGGCCGCTACGCCGAAGCGATCACGGCTTACCAGGAGTCGATCCAGCACGGCGAGGCAAGCGCCAATCTTTTCTACAACCTCGGCAACGCCGCGTTTCGCGCCGGGGAAGCGGGTCGGGCGGTGTTGAATTACGAACGCGCCTTGCGCCTGCAACCATCGCACCAGGAAGCGGCGGCTAACCTCGCCTTTGTCCGGCGCCAACTCGGCCTGCCCGCGAATGCGGCGCCGGAGGCGCGCGCGACGACGACTGCGCACTCGGCCGCCACGTTCGGTCCGTGGCTGCTGGCGGCGGGCGGCTGGTTGTTAGCCGCGGGCGCGCTCGTGTCCGGGCTGACGGCTGCGCGCCGCGGCGGCTGGACGCTCGGCGCCTCGGGCGCGACGCTGTTGCTCGCGGGCGGCGCAGCGATGTTCTGGCTGGCGGACCCGCGTTGGACCGATCCGGCGCGCGCCGTGGTCGTCGGCACAGAGGGCGCCGAGGCGCGCTACGCGCCGGCTGATACTTCGGATGTGGTGGCCACGCTGCCAACGGGTGGCGAGGTGCGCGTGCTCCAGGAACGCGGCGCGTGGGATTACGTGGAACTGGCCAGCAAAGCCCGCGCGTGGATCGCCGCCAGCCAGGTCGAACGCATCGCGCCTTCCTTCCAAAAACCTTAATCCTAATCGTAATCTTAATCCTGATCTCTCCGCACTCGCAACGCGCCGCCCTTGCCTCCGGCGGCAGAGACTAGGATTAAGATTAAGATTAAGGGCTTGCTGGCATCCACTGCACGGCGCTCACGGATCGACGAAATACACCTCCGGTCGCGAGGCCAGCATCTGCCGGCGCGCGTCCATCTCCGCTGCCGTCGGCAGGGCGCTGGCCAACTCCGGCTTGTGCAGGTAGGCGCGGAAAAAGTAATCGGCTATCTCTTCCTCAAAACGCGCGGCAGGCAGTGCGGCGCGCGCTTTGCGCAACCATTCCGCCGCGGCGGCGAGCTTGTTTTCCTGCAAGTCGCACGCTGCCGCCGCCAGCATCCAATCGCCGGCGTCGGGGGGCGGCGCCTGGTTGGCGGAATTATTCCGCGTGTGCTCCTCGGCTTCCGCGCGCACGGCAGCCACCTGGCCCAGTTCGATGCGCGCCAGGCGCAGCTTCAGGCCGGTCGCCGCCGGCGCGGTCAGCGGATCGCTGCCGCGCTGACGCAACAAGGCTTCTTGCAGCCGCGTCACGGCCTCCTCCAGCTTGCCCTGACGGCGCAGGCATTCACCCCAGCGATAAAAATAAACGCCGACCAACGGTTCCGCTTTCGCCGCTTCGGAAAACGCCGTCACTGCATCGTCGAAATCGCGGTTGCGGGCAGCAATAAATCCCAGCCGGTCGCACGCCTGCGCGGACGGCGGCGAAGTGCGGGTCAGGGGAAAGAGGATCGCCTTCGCATCCCGCCCGCGGCGCTCCCGGATGGCCATCTCGGCCAGATAAAGATCGAGCGCGCTGCTCTGTTGGGAAAGCGTCTGGCCCAGCCGACCGCGCAACTCGGTGGTAAGCTGCACGGCCTTCGCCCGATTGCCGCTGCGCTCCGCCGTGAGCGCGGCATCGAGGGCGGTGAACTCCGCGTCGCTCCACGCGGACAACCGCGCTGACGGCGTCTCGACGGCGGACGACGCGCCCGCCGCAGTGCTTGGCACAGGTTGCGTGAGCAGCGAGGAGGGGCCGCCCGGCGGCAATGCGAATTGTTGTCGCTCACGGCTGCGCGTGGCGACCGCAGTGCCGGATGTCGGTGCTGACGACGGATTGCCGGGAGCAGTCGCGCCGGCCGGGGATTTTTCTTTAACAACGTTCACCACCGGTGGCGCCGGCGACGCTCCCTCGTGGCGATAGTAGCCCGCCAGATAACCGCCGGCGACCAACGTTGCGGCGAGCATGAACCTTCCCAATCGTCGCAGCCAAGGCGCAGCCGCCTGGCTCAGCACTTTCTCGGGCGGCGGTCCTTGAAAGCGGCGCGGCGGCGCGGCGGCAGCGGCGGCAGCGGCGGCGGCGATTTCTTCCGCGCTGCGTTCGCGGGGGCGCAGGCGCAAGGCGCGAATTTCCGCGGCGCTCAGACCTTCGGACTGCGTGGGCTGCGGCGGAGAGGACGAGGTGGGCGCGACCGCTTCTTTGTTGGCGGCAACAGCAGCGTCCACGGCTTCCTCGTCTGCATCCGAGTCGCTGCGCGCCGGCGCGCGCTGGAAGCGATGGGGTTTGGTCGCAATCGGCATCGCCTCTGCGGCTGGCGACCCTTTCCACGGCTGAGGCGGCAAGCTGCCTGCGGGCGGCGGAGTCTCGGCCGGGAGCGGCTGACTCGGTTCCGAGGAGGGTGCAAGCGGTTCGGCCATGAAACAAAAAACGGGCACGCAGCCGTGCCGGCTCAATATGGGAAAGCCACGCCGCCGCGCAACCTTTTCGCCGGCCTTGGCGCTCGCCACGCAGCGACACGGTTTGCTAACACCAACGGCATGCGCTTTTCTTTTTGCTCGATCACCCGCCCTCGCGCCTGCGCTGTGCTCTCGATTCTCGCCGTCGCAACGAGGATTTTCTTTCTCATGTCGCCCGCTGCTTTCTCCGCGCAAGCCCAATCCGCCCCCGCCGTTGACGTGGAGGATAACGGGCGCACGCGCGCCGAGCAGACCGATTACCGCGAGACGGCGCGCTACGACGAGACGATGGCGTTTTGCCGCCGGCTCGCCGCGGCGCGGCCCGACGCGGTGCGCATCGAAACGCTCGGGCGCAGTCCCGAAGGCCGCGAGATCATCGCGCTCGTCGTGTCGCTCGACGGCCGCGCGTTCACGCCCGAAGCGGCGCGCGCCGCGGACAAGGAGATTGTTTTTATCAATGCCTGCATCCATCCCGGCGAATGCGAGGGCAAGGACGCCGGGCTGGCGCTCTTGCGCGACCTGCTCATTCTTGACCCGACCGGGAAAGCGGACGGCCTGCTCGATCAGGTCGTGCTGCTCTTCGTCCCCATCCACGGTGTCGATGGCCACGAGCGCTTCGGCCCATTCAATCGCATCAACCAAAATGGCCCCGCCGAGATGGGCTGGCGCACGACGGCGCAGAATTACAACCTCAACCGCGACTGGCTCAAGGCCGACGCGCCGGAGATGCACGCGGTGCTCGATCTCTTCCGTCGCTGGCTGCCGGACATGCTCATCGACACGCACACCACAGACGGTGCGGATTATCAATACGACCTGACGTTTTCGCTGGAAAAATTCGCCAACCAGCACCCGGCGATTGTCGCCTGGCAGCACGCGGCGTTTGACGACGACATCGTGCCCGCGCTGGTCGCGCAAGGCCACCAGCTCGCGCCGTATATCACGCTGAAAAACGACCGCGACCCGCGCGAAGGATTCGCCGACGGCGCGGCGAGTCCGCGTTTTTCCACCGGTTACGCCGCCGCGCAAAATCGCTGCGGCCTGCTCGTGGAAACGCACATGCTCAAGGATTACAAAACGCGCGTCGTGGCAACCTACGACCTGATCCGAGCCGTGCTCGCGCACCTCGCAAAAAATCCCGGCGCGCTCCGCCGCGCGACCGCGCAAGCCGATGCCGACGCCGCCGCGGGCCGGCTGTCGCAGCCGCTGCCGTTGACGCTCGCCGCCGATCCGAAAAAGAGCGAGCCGTTTTCCTTTCTCGGCGTCGCGTGGACGCGCGAACTGAGCGCACTCTCGGGCTTGCCGTGGATTCGTTACGACGCCGCGCGGCCGGAAACTTTCACGGTGCCTTTTTACCACGACGTGCAGCCGGAAATCACCGTGACATTGCCCAAAGCCGGCTACCTCGTGCCGGCCGCGTGGACCGTTGTGATCGAGCGATTGCAGCGGCACGGCATCGCGCTCACCACGCTCGCGCGACCGCTGACCGTCGAGGTGGAAACTTCCGTTTTCGACAAGGTCGAATGGCAGCCGCGACCGTTCGAGAATCATCATGGGATCAAGGATTTTCAAAGCCACCTTGAGCGGCGCACGTTGACGTTCCCCGCCGGTTCGGTCTTCGTCGATGTGCATCAGCGCGCGGCGAAGGTCATCGCGCATTTGCTCGAACCGGCGGCGCCCGATTCGCTGCTGCGCTGGGGCTATTTCGACGCCATTTTCGAGCAAAAGGAATACGCCGATGATTACGTCATGGAACGGGTCGCGCGCGAGATGCTCGCGCGCGACCCGGCCCTGCTGGCGGAGTTCGAGCGACGCCTGATTGAAGACAAGGAATTTGCCGCGAGCGCGTCGGCGCGGCTCGATTTCTTTTACCGGCGCTCGCCGTATTTCGACGACCGGCTCAACGTTTATCCCATCGGCCGCGTGGACGTGCGTCCGCCGCTCGATTGAGCCGGCTCGCCGCCGCTTTCCGAAACAAAAGAAACAGCCCGGCTGGCCCCACTAGGAGTTCCCCCCGGATTCCTAGTGAATCTCCCTCCAACCGGGCTGTTCTTTTGGTTTTTTCCCCCGTTCGTTGTAACACGAACAAACAGGGTATTAGCACCGGTTGTGCCAGCGCAAAAAAAGGCCGTGTTTCGCGATGGAAAATGCACGGATGAATGCGTGATTATTCAACTCAACTTGTTCTCGGATAGAAATTTATAAATTCAAATAGAAATCTTTGCTCCCGCGAATTTCCCGCCGCATCGAAGCCGAAAACTGATGTCGAATTTTGCTCAGCTTGGGCGTTTTTCGGTGCAGGACTTTGCGCAAGCGGAGGCGATGTTGCTCCGGTCTCGCGAGCAATGCTAAAGTCGATGCGGTAGCCGCGCGCTGCCCGTTTTTCCCAAATTTCCCATGACCGCAATCGAACAGCGTCTCGCCGAGCTGCGCCGCGAAATCGAGGAGCACAATCGCCGTTATTACGAAGAAGCTGCGCCGACAATTTCCGACCAGCACTACGACGCGCTCTACCGCGAATTGCGCGAATTGGAAACCGCGCATCCTGAACTGCTCACGCCCGATTCGCCGACCCAACGCGTCGGCGGCCGGCCGCTCGAAGAGTTCGCGCAGGTGCGCCACCGCGTGCCGATGCTCAGCCTCGACAACACGTATTCGGAAACCGAGGTGGCGGAATTTTATCAGCGCGTGCGCAAGGCGTTGCCGGGCCGCGAAGTGCCGGTCGTCATCGAGCCGAAAGTCGATGGCGTCGCCGTCTCGCTTTTCTACGAAGCGGGCCGCTTGGTCTATGCGGCGACGCGCGGCGACGGCGTGACGGGCGACGACATCACGCAAAATATCCGCACCATTCGCACCGTGCCGCCGCGGTTGCGGGGCGACGATTTTCCCGCCGAGCTTGAAGTCCGCGGCGAAGTCTTTTTGCCGAAGAGCGGCTTCGCCAAAATCAACGCCGAACGCGCCGCCGCCGGCCAGCCGCTTTTCGCCAATCCACGCAACGCCGCCGCCGGCTCGCTCAAACAGCTCGACCCGGCGATTGCCGCGCGCCGGCCGCTCGATTTTTTTGCTCACAGTTATGGACTGCTCACCGGACGCGCGGTCGGTTCGCACTCGGAATTTTTCCGGTTGCTCGACGAGGTCGGCATCCCGCACTCACAGCGACTCTGGAGCGCGCACGATGTGGCTGGCATTCTCGCGGCGATCCGCGAACTCGACGCGTTGCGCCACACGCTCGAATACGAAACCGACGGCGCCGTGGTCAAGGTCGATGACTTCACGCAACGCGCCCGCCTCGGGCTGACGAGCAAATCGCCGCGCTGGGCGATGGCTTACAAATACGCCGCCGAACGGGTCGAAACGCGGCTGCGCAACATCACGATTCAAGTCGGTCGCACCGGTGTGCTCACGCCCGTCGCGGAGCTGGAGCCGGTCTTCGTCAGCGGCACGACAGTCGCGCGCGCGACGCTGCACAATGCCGAGGAAATCGCGCGCAAGGACATCCGCATTGGCGACCGCGTGCTCATCGAAAAAGCCGGCGAGATCATCCCGGCGGTCGTCGCCGTGCGCGCCGAGCTGCGCGACGGCAGCGAGCGCGTTTTTCATTTTCCCGAGGTTTGTCCGTCGTGCAGCGGGCCGCTCGTGCGCGATCCCGAGCAGGTCGCGATTCGCTGCCAAAACGTGAGCTGCCCGGCGCAACTCCGCCGGCGCTTGCAACACTTCGCCTCGCGCGGCGCGATGGACATCGAAGGCTTGGGCGAGGCGCGCGTCGAGCAACTCGTCGGCGACGGCCTGGTGCGCGACATTCCGGACATTTACGAACTCCAAGCCGAGCCACTGCTCGCGCTCGAACGCGCGGGCGAAAAAAGCGTCGCCAACCTGCTCGCGGCCATTGAGCAATCGAAGGCGCAACCGCTCTGGCGATTGCTTTTTGGCCTGGGCATTTTGCACGTCGGCGCGACCGGCGCGCGGGCGCTCGCGGCGCATTTCAAAACGCTCGACGCCTTGCTGCGCGCGACGCCCGACGCACTCCAGCGCGCCCACGACGTGGGCGAGGTCGTCGGCGCGAGCGTCCACGATTTTTTCACGAACCCGGCCAACGTCGAGAGCCTGGAAAAATTGCGCGCGGCCGGCGTGAATTTCGGCGAGCGCGATCCGGTTTCTGATCAACCGACGACCGGCGCGAGCCTGGCCGACACCCGCTGGGTCATCACTGGCACATTGAGCCGACCGCGCGAGGAAATCGCGGAATTAATCCTCGAACGCGGCGGCAAAGTCAGCGGCAGCATTTCCAAAAAAACGAACTACCTGCTCGCCGGCGCCGACGCCGGCAGCAAGCTGGAAAAAGCGCGCACGCTGGGCGTGCAGATTCTCGACGAAGCCGGTTTCCATGCCCTGCTGAACGGTGGTGGCGACGATGACAACCGCACGCCGTTCGTTGTGATGGATGAAAAAAAATCGCCGCCGAAGGAAACCGCCGCGGCTTTGGAATTGCCTTTCGGCGAGTAGATCGCGCGGGATGTCGTCCGAAAACCCGCCAAGGCGCCTCACCGTCCGTGGTCGAGCGAGAGCTTGGAGCCGCCGGGCAGGCGCAGGCCGGGATCGCCTTCTTCTTCCAAACGCCGGCGCTCTTCCTGACCGCGGCGGCTCGCGGGATGATCGGTGGCCACCACGTTAAAAGTTTTTTCCTCGCCGTCGCGGGAGACTTCCACCTGCACGGGATCGCCGCCGGTGAGATAGAAGCTGGCTTCGTAAATGTCCGACGGTCGGTGGATCGGCGTGTCGCCAACCCGCAGCAGCACGTCATTGGGGCGCAGGCCGGCGCGGATGGCGGGGCCGTCGGGCGCGAGTTGGTCGAGGCGGACTTCGGTGTGGTCGTCGTTCACCAATTCCGGCGGCGGCGAGATGGTCGCGCCGACCCAGCCGGGCCGAGGTTCGCCAAAGCGGGCAAAATCGCGCCGCAGCTTTTCCGCCGCCTTGATCGGCAGCGCGTAGGCTGACGTGCCGCCGCCGCTGAGCCGGCCGGAGATGATGCCGACGGCTTCGCCGCGCAGGTTCAGCAACGGCGCGCCTTGTTCGCCCGGTTGCACGAGCAGGTCGGCGCGGATGTGCGCGGGCGAGAGAAATTCTCCGAGCACTTGCTGGTCAATGCCGGCGACGATGCCGGAACTGGGCGAAGCCGGCAGGTCGGCCGGGTAGCCGATGACCAGGACAGGCGAGGCGATTTCGAGATTGTCCGATTTGCCGATGGGCAGGAAGGGCGTGTTGGCCACTTCGATTTTGAGCAGCGCCAGGCCGCTGCGCGGATCACTCAGCAGGCAGATGGCCGGGTAGCGCTGGCCCCGGAATTCCACGGTCAAGTCCCAGCATGCCTGTCCGCCGACGCTGCTGTGCGTGTAGATGCTGCCGTGCGGGTCGATGAAAAATCCCGTGCCCGCGTGCCGCCCAAAACGGTCGCTGGCGATGATGCGCACGATGGCGCCTTTGCACGCGGCGAAGACCCGGCCGACCTCGCCAGCGCCGGCAGCCGCAAAGTTGCCACTGCTGCCTTCGGTCGGCGCGGTGCTGCTGCTGGCGGGAGAAGGAGGAGAATCGCCAGCGTTTTGTTGCGCCCACGCCAGCCGTGGCAGCAACAGCAGGCTGGCACCGAGGAGCACGGTCCCGCCGCAGGCGAGAGCGAAGGATCGCGGGACAGACCGCCGAACGCGGGCGGAGAAAAACCGGGACAGCAATGGCGACGAGGACAACGCGCGCGGCGACTGCTTCTTAAAATGTGGAAGACCGCGGCTCATAACGCGCAGGCTGCGATTCCAGCACGTAACGTGGCCGGAGGGCGTTGTCGTCGCGGCGCGTCGTGGCGGCAGCATTCAGACGCGGAGAAGGCACGGTGGAAAAGCGCGGGTCGCTGTCGAGATCATTGTCCGCGTCCACGAAGCGGACCGACGCGGAGCTGGGCGCGAGGTTGATCGGCGCGCGGCGATTCGCGGCGGCCACGCGATTTTCGTTGCGCGCTGGCGCGGCGTTCTGACTGGCGGGCGCGTTGTTGCTGAGCACCTGAGCCACGGTTGGCTTGCTGCCGCCGTGCGAGAGCACGCCCACGCCCGCGAGCGAGAGCGCCACGACGCAAGCGCCGGCGTAGGCGAGACGCGGGCTGGCGGTCGGCACGGGCGTCGGCAGAAGATTCTCCAACCGGTCGAGCGCGATGCGCCAGAGCGGGCGGCGCACCAGCTCGGCGCGCTGGCGGCGATGGAATTCGTAGAGAAAAGTTTCGACGTTGCCGGGCGGCGGCGTCTCGTAGCGCTTCAAGCGCAAAAGAGTCTGGAGCTGGGTGAAGTCTTCCTCTCTTTCCTTCATAAACGAGAATTTTCTGACGCGATGGACGATGACTTTTGGGGGAGCAAAACGTGAACCGGCGGACGCGCGCCGCTACTTCCGGAATTCTTCCAAATAATTCTGCAACTGCCGGTGCGCGTAAAACAAGCGGGAGCGGACGGTGCCTTCGCTCACGCCGAGGATTTTGGAAATCTCCGCGTGCGGCATGCCTTGAATGTCGAACATGGTGACAACCATCCTGTGTTCCTGTGACAGCTTCTGCATCGCCTCGTTCAATCTCTTCTGCAACTCCGAAAGGTTCGTTTCGCGCACGGGATCGCTCGACGCGGTGAGTTCGAGAAATTCCTTGTCGTTTTGGATGTTGGAATCGACGTCGTCGAGACTCAACTGAAAGCGCCGGCCGCGCTTTTTCAGGAAGTTGATCGTCATGTTCACCCCGATCGTGTAAAGCCAGGTGTAAAAGCTCGACTGCCCGCGGAAGCCGTTGACCGAGCGGTAGGCTTTGGCAAAAATATCCTGGAGCAGGTCGTTCGTGTCCTCGTGGTTCGAGGTCATGTTGTAAACCATGCCGTAAAGCCGCGGATGGTATTTGCGAATGAGCGTGTCAAACGCGCTCGGGTCGCCCGCCTTCGTGCGCTCGATGAGTTGCGCGTCAGACTCTTCTGACGGCGGCGCGTTGTCGTGGTCGGGGGCAGCGGCGGCGGCGTTCGTGGACATCGCTGCGCGAGGGAAAATTTTCAGGGCGACGGTGGAAACGGCGACAGGCACGAGGAAAATCAAGCGCAGCAGCGCGTGGCAGCGCGGGGTTTGAACCCGGCTTAGACGCGCTAAAGCTCCAAACGTTTCTCGAAACGTGAAAGAATTTGCGCCGGCGCGCCGTTCGGACTCACCGCAGCCACGTCTTCGATGCGGACTCCACCCAGCCCAGGATAATACAAACCCGGTTCAACGGTGAAAACCTGGCCCGGCTCAAATTTCTTCGTCTTGTTGTAACGCGGCGACTCGTGCAAATCCAGCCCGAGACCGTGGCCCGTGCCGTGAAAAAACCCGACCCAGCGGCCGTTGCGCTTCTCGGTCGGGAAGCCTTCGGCTTTGAAAAATTTCTTGATCGACTCGTGGATTTTCACGCCGTCCGCGCCGGCCCGCAGTTGGTCGAGCGCCATCTTCTGTCCGGCCAGCACAGTCGTCCAAAGCTTGCGTTGCGCGTCGCTCGCCCGGCCGCGGACGACGGTGCGCGTCATGTCGCCGAAATAGCCGCTCTCGGCGTCGCGTGGGAAGATGTCGAGAATGATCAACTCGCCCGCGCGCAACGGCCCGCCGCCGCGCTCGTGCGGATCGCACGCCTGCTCGCCACCGGCCACGATCGTGTCGCCCGGCTGGCCGCCGGCGCGCAACACCGCCAGATCAATTTCTGAACGCAACCGCTCGCTGGTGAGCGTCGCACCGCCCCAGTTCAGCACGTTTTTTTTGCCAAGCTCGGCGGCGGAGAGCACTTCCGCGGCGCGCGCGAGACCGACGGCGGTGATCTTCAGCGCGCGGCGCAAGTGCGCGAGTTCCTCCGGCGTTTTGCGCTCGCGCGCGGGCCAGAAGTTGCCGTTCGTCACCGGCTTCAGCGCGACGCCTTCCCGGCGCAGCGTCTCGGCCAGGCCGAGCGGAAAATCGGCCGGCACCTCGGCGCGGCGCACCCGGCGGCTTTTCAAGAATTGCGCGACGACTTTGCCGTAGGCGGGATTTTTGCCGAGGACTTTTTTGTTCTCCCTGGCCTCGGAAAATTCACTGATCGAAACGATCTCGTCCGCCCGCGCCTGCTTGCGGCCGCGATCCACTTCGAGGTCGGACAACATGATCGTCGAGCGGCCATTTTGCACGAGCAGCAGGAAGGCGTCGGGCGCCCAGAACTTCGTCGGATAAACGATGTCGGCGCTTTGTTCGCTGGCGGCGATGACGAGACGGGCGGGAGAGGATGCAGCGGCGGATGTCGGCATGAGTTGGGAGGCAGAATTTACTCGACCGCGGGCGGCAGTGGCAAGGCATCTCGTTGGGTTGCGCGCCGCAGCCGCACGGCGACAAAGTCGGTGTCGGGCAAGACGTATTTGCGCAGCTCGACCTCGACCGCGCGGCAAGCCGGATGATAGGCCCGCAAAACGCCGAGCGCGATGTCTTCGGCGAGCGTTTCCAGCAACCGCCGCGGACGCTCGGCGGCGAGGGTTTTCACCGTGGCGCAGACCGCCGCGTAGTCGATGGTCCGCGCGAGATCGTCATCGAGATCGCGCAATCCGTGCTCCAGCCAATAGGTTAAAAAAACGGTGACTCGTTGCGGTTGCGCGCGTTCGGCTTCGGGCACGCCGAGATGCACGCGTAGTTCCAGGCCGGCGATGTGGATGTGGTCGGGCGAAGACAAGGGTTATCGAGGTGGCTTGAGGATATACGGGCGATGTGAGCTTCGCCCCCGATGGCTTAATCTTAATCGTAATCCTAATCTTCCGCGCTCGCGGCGCGTCTTGGCTGCCGCCGGCGGCAGCGGAATTAGGATTAAGATCACGATTAGGATTAAGCTGGCAAAAAACGATGCATCCCGATTTCCTCCGCCAAGCCAGCCATTGGCTGTCGCTGATCTATCACGGCGCAGTGAGCGTATTTCTGCTCGGCATCGTCCTGCAAACGTTCGCCAATCTGCGCGTTTTTCGCGCGCCGCGGCCGCGCGTTTTCGCGCCCGACGCTGACACGCCTTTTGTCTCCGTGCTCGTGCCGGCGCGCAACGAAGCGCACCGCATCGGTCCCTGCGTCGCGTCGCTGCTCGCGCAGGATTATCCCGCCGACCGCTACGAGTTGCTGGTGCTCGACGACCATTCGCAAGACGGCACCGCTGCCGTCGTCCAGGCGCTCGGCTTGACCGTGACAACAGACGAAATCAACGCCGCCACGTCGCCGCGACGCATCGTTCTTTCCAGCGCGTCGCTGCCCGCTGGCTGGACCGGCAAAGCGTGGGCCTGCCATCAGCTCGCGCAAGCGGCGCGCGGCGATTTCTTTCTCTTCACCGACGCCGACACCGTCCATGCGCCCGGCACGCTCGGCGCCGCCGTCGGCCACGCGCTCGCCACTGATGCCAGCCTGCTCTCACTCTGGCCGCGCCAGCAAACGGAAACCTGGAGCGAGCGGCTCGTTATTCCACTCGTGTATCTGCTCGTCCTGGGCTTGCTCCCGCTCGCGCTGCTCGATTTTTTCCAACGCCATCCGGCCGTCGCGCGGCGCGTGCCGTTCGGGCTGCGGCGGGCGCTCGGCGCGGCCAACGGCCAGTTCCTTTTATTTCGTCGGAAAACCTACGCCCGCATCGGCGGCCACGCCGCAGTGCGCGCGCACCTCGTCGAAGACGTGGCCCTCGGCCGGCTCGTATCGGAACGCACCGGCGGCGATTTTCACGGCCGCCTCGTCAACTGCGACGGCTCGCGGCTCGTCGCCTGCCGGATGTATCGTTCCTTCCCGGAACTCTGGGAAGGCTTCACCAAAAATCTGCGCGCCGCGTTCGACCACGCGCACCTGGCGTTTTGGGTGTCCGGCGTTGTGCAAGGCACCGTGCTCGTGCTGCCATTTCTTTTCGCCGGCAGCCCGCTGCTCGCCGGGCGCTGGTGGCCGCTGGCTCTCGCGCAAGCCGCTTGCATTTACGGATTGCGCGCGTTGTTCGCCGCGCGCTTTCGCACCTCCTGGTTCGGTGTGCTCGCGCATCCGTTCGGCCAAATCCTGGCACTCGCCATCGCATTCAATTCGTGGCGGCTCAGCACCCGCCGCGGCGTGAGTTGGAAAGGCCGCATTTACCGCTTGCAGCCGGACGTTTGAGCCTCGGAGGCGACACGGATTTTTTAGACAGAATTAACAGAATTTTACAGAATTGGGCGGAGGCAGAACACCACAGCAGTCGCCCATTTCCAATGGTAATTATATATTTGACTCAGAATACCTACTCAGTGTAGCATCTCTCTATGAATACTCAAACACGGAGGGGTTTATTGTGAATGCTGTAAATCTGTGGGGTTTTTATGCAATCGGTGGGCATGTTAGGAAGTTGGCTTTATTGAACTCAAAGACCCCTCTGGCAGAGTGTCACGCCATTTTATTTGAAGCGGAAGGAGCCTTGAACTTCCTCCTTTACAACGAACAGATGATTCCGCTGGAGGACTGCCGGGTGGCCGGAAATGACCTGTGGATGCACATTACCCAGCAGGTCAATCGTGCAAAGTCGGAGCCAGAGTCAGAGCTAGGAGAGCAGGCACTAAATGCGCTTCAAGAATCCCTTAAATCGTTTGATATTATTCTCAGAAATAGCCTGGGTTCCGCGCCAGCATATTACGTCGTTCCTAAAGGGATACTTTCCACTGCCAAGCTGGTAAACAGCGCGGAAGAAATGCTTTCGCAAAATGTATTGAAGAGGTTGTCCCAGATTGCTATATCAGACATTCAGGCGGCAGGAAGATGCCTAGCGTTTAACCTCCCAACGTCGGTCGGGTTTCATATCATTCGTGCCTTGGAGGCGGTGGTTGTTGATTACATTGTGAGAAGCACCGGGGCACGTCCTCCCAAAAGAGACCTAGGTGCATATATAGCGACACTTAAAAATGAGAATGCGAATGACGATGTGATATTCGTGATAGATCAAATTCGCAGGCTGCATCGCAATCCTCTCATGCATCCAGAGGATGTTTTGAACTCTGATGAGGCTATTGATTTATTCTTGCTGTGCAGAAGTGCTATCAACGCAACTATCGCCGACATGGAGTCCAAACATCTATTCGATGTTTCTGCTTCAAGTGCTATTCCCGAGGCAGGTGGGGGGAATTGACCTGCCACTGCGCTTATGTTTTGTCATTTTCCATTCTTTTTGCAGCGCATCCACATCCTTCTTGGGAACGGCAACTATACGTTTGGCAAGTGCGATGAATCGTTCTTTTGGTGTCGCGCCACCTTCGGTTGTTTGGCTCATAGTTTTTCTTTTTTGGTCCCCGTTTACGTTTGCAGGCACTGACCGTTGGAGGTCAGTGCCAGGTAAGTGAGGCGACGACCAATGATGCCGGCGACGGCTTTGAGGAAGCGTCCGGCGTCGTTGAGCTTGCGCTCATTAAACCGGAAGCTCTGTTCGTCCAAGTATCGAAAAAGGTGTTCGGCGTTCACGCTGACGTAGGTGCCCTTGAGTGCGCGCTTGAGCAGGCACCAAAAGTTTTCCAGGCCATTGGTGTGAACCTTTCCGCGCACATACTCAATGGCATGGTCCACGGCTTCGTGGGTGTAGATCGCCTCGTCCAAGCCGCCGTAGGCATGGTGGGCGTCGGTGTAGATGGCGGAGCCTTTGGCCACCCGCTTTTCAATCTCGGCAAGCAGGCTCTCGCGGTCGGTGTTCTTGACCACCATCGCGTGAACCTTGGAAGCGTTCTTGCGGGTGGCGCGGCTGAGCACCCCCATGACAACCGCCTTGCCGCTCGCGCCACGGCCCTTGATCTTCTCGGCGCGCTCGCGCTTGTGCATGTTGACCGCCTTGCCGCCCACGAAGGTTTCGTCGGCTTCAATGGTGCCGCGCAACTTCATAATGCTGCCGCTTTGGAGCGCAAGCCGGATGCGCTGGAGCATGAACCAAGCGGTTTTCTGAGTCACCCCGAGCGCCCGGCCAATCTCGCAGGAACTAATGCCATTCTTAGCGTTGGAAATCAGCCAGATGGCGCACCACCATTTGCCGAGCCGAATCGGGCTGTCCTCGAAGATGGTGCCGACCTTGATGCTGAACTGCTTGCCGACCTTGCAGTACTTGCACTCCCAGACCTTGCGGGTGGAGATAAAGCTGACCTCGCTCGACTGGCAGCGCGGACAGGCCGCAACCCCATCGGGCCAGCGCACCTGCCGCATAAAAGCGAAGGCGTTGGACTCATCGGCGAAATACTCCATCGCACTTTGCAAAGTCTCCGGGAACTCGTTTGCAGCTTCCATGAGCTAAAATTCGCATGAAATTCCTCCTGAGTCAAATATATAATTACC